>JBOFGW010000001.1:0-3702 GCA_051649325.1 Burkholderiaceae bacterium
CACGTGATAGGCCACGTCCGGCACAAAGTAGGTGTAGCCCGAGCCATCGGACTTTTTCATCACGCGGTCTTTATCATCGCCGTAGTCTGTGGTCTTGAGCCACAGTGCGCCGCCTTCTTCGTAGGTCTTGCCGGCGGCCTTCAAGCGCTCCACGGTTTTTTCAACGCGGTTTTCGCTGTAGAGCGAGCTTTCCAGATAGAACACGTCGAACTTCAAGCCAAAGGCTTGCAAGTCCAAATCCTGCTCATGCCGCAAATACGCCACGGCAAATTTGCGGATGCCTTCAAAATCGTCCGCGTCACCGCTGGCCGTGACGGGCGGGCCATCGAGCGCGGCCACGGTTTTTTTGGCGAGAAAGTCTTTGGCAATCTCAGCGATGTAGTCGCCCTTGTAGCCATCGGCCGGCCAATCTGGCGATTCTGGCGTTTTGCCCACAGCGCGCGCGTGCACGCTCATGGCCAAATTTTGAATCTGGTTGCCGCTGTCGTTGTAATAAAACTCGCGCGTGACTTTGGCGCCTTGATTGGTGAGCAGATTGCACAAAATGTCGCCCAGCGCCGCCTGCCGCGAGTGGCCGGTGTGCAGCGGGCCGGTCGGGTTGGCAGAGACAAATTCCACCATCACGCTTTGACCGTTAAGCAGCGTGCCCGCGCCAAACGCCGCGCCTTGATCCAGCACCGCGCGCACCACGCGCTGATGCGCCGCCGCGGAGAGGCGAAAGTTGATAAAGCCCGGCCCGGCGATTTCCATCTTCTCGATCAGCGGCGCAACGTCCGTGTTCGCTTGCAGCGCAGCCACGATGCTCTGCGCCAGCTCGCGCGGATTTTTCTTGAGCAACTTTGAGCACGCCAGCGCGGCGGTGCAGGCCACATCGCCATGGCTGGCGTCTTTGGGCTGCTCCAAAGTGATGGGCGGCAACGCTGCGTCCGGCGCCAGTTGCGTGAGCGCTTGTGCGATCGCTTGCTGCAAAGCGAATTTTTGTTCTGCGAGCATGGAGGAAACGGCTGAGAGAAAGCGTGAGATTGTACGGTGTACAGGCAACAATAGCCCAAAACCAACAAACGACCACGCAATATCCATGCGCCTTTTCGAGCAAAAATGGCTGAAAAGGCGCATGAATACTGCGTACTTTGCCTTGCGATTTCAGCGTTTTTCACCTATCTAGCGAATTGCCAGCGCATACTCCGCTTGGCTAAAATTTGTGCATGATTATTTAAGCCCTCTCAAGCGCGCACCCGGCCGGGCCACGCACAACTCGCGTTCCACTGCCCGCTTTCCGCACTTTGTCGCAATCACCGCGCGTGATTCTGCTGGCTGCCGCTACCGTGGCGGCCGGCCACGCGCTAGTCAGACTTGAGAGCAAGATGAAAAAAACAAATCGCTTAGGCAAGCTTTTTCGCATCACGTTGTTTTCTGTTTTATCCAGTAGCGGCTGCACCGCCGCATTGGCCCAAGAACCGCCGCCCATCCGCGCAGAACGCCTGCAACCCGGTGAACGCATTGCGCTGGATGGCACGCTGTCTGCCGCGGCCTGGCAACGCGCGCCGGTGTTCAACCGGTTTGTTGAGCTGTCGCCCACGCGCGGCGGAGAAGCCAAGTACGAAACCCGCGTGCAGGTGTTGTATGACGAGCACGCCCTCTACGTCGGCGTGACCGCGCTTGACCCGCAGCCCACGCAGATCCGCGAAGTGCCGGTGCGGCACGACTTTGTCAACCGCACGCAGGATTTTGTGGTGCTGTATATCGATGCGGTGGGCAAGAAAAAAGCGGCGCAGTTCTTTCGCCTGAATTCAGCCGGCTCCACTGCCGATGGACTTCACACCGCAGACAACGACAACGAAGATTTTTCGCCCGACTTTGATTTTGATGGCGCCAGCAAACGCAATGATGCCGGCTACACCGCTGTGTTTCGCGTGCCCTACAGCAGCTTGCGCTTTGCCGGCAGCAATGGCGGGCAATGGCGCATGATGGTGGCGCGCCGCACGCCGCGCGAGCAGTTCACACTGGACTTATCGGTGCCGCTGGCCAAAGAAGCAGCGAGCTTTATCGATAACTTGCAGACACTCGAAGGCTTTACGCCGCCGACCACTCAAAGTTTTTTGCAGTTGCGCCCCACGCTCACCGCGCGGCAAACCCGCACCGACGAGGCGGGCACAACGCAGCGCGAGAGCGAACTTAAGCCCTCGCTGGACATCAAGTGGCGGCCACGCGCCGAGCTGGTGATTGACGCCGCGCTCAATCCAGACTTTTCGCAAGTAGAACTGGACGTGCCGCAACTGGCGCGCAACACGCGCTTTGCCTTGTTCTTGACTGAGAAGCGGCCGCTGTTTGTCGAGTCCAGTGACTTGCTCAACTCGCCCACTGATGCGCTGTACACCCGCACCATCAACGATCCGCGCTGGGCGGTGCGCGCTTCATGGCGCGGCACGTTAGGCGACGCAAGTTTGTCCGGCACCGCCATCACCGCGCAAGACAAAGGCGGCGGGCTCACGCTGTTGCCCGGCGCGTTTGGCACCGGCGCAGCGCTGCAGCCGGAAAGCCGCACGCTGATGAGCCGCGTGCGCGTGGATGCGCATGACTACGCCTACGGCGCGCTGCTCACCCACCGCACCTATGACGGCGGCGCCGGCAGCAACACCGTGGCCGGGGCCGATGCCAATTGGGCCATCAACAATACATGGCGCTGGCGCGGCCAGCTGCTGGCATCGCACACCACCGCATTGCCGGACGCTAACGGCCTGCTGGCCAAAGCCGCCGCGCAAGACGGCCTGCGCCTGTACACCGGCGTGAACCGCCGCACCGCGAGCAATAGCAGCTCGGTCACGCTGGATGTATCGGACGCAGAGTTTCGCAACGACGCGGGCTTTGTCACCCAAGTGGGCGTGCGCAAAATCGAGGCAGAGCACCGGCTGACATGGGAAGGTTTAAGCGGTCTAAACAATTTAGATGTGTATGTAAGAGGCGATCAAACACAAGACCGCGCCAGCGGCCAAACTGTGGCGCACACGCTCGCGCCAGGCGTGTACCTGACCGCTGCGCGCAACACTGAGCTGTCTGCCGAATTGCGCGCTTGGTCAGCCTCGCGCAGCAGCGCCAATGCACCTTTAGTGCGCGAACGTTATCTGCACTTCTACAGCGCCACCAGCCCCGCGCAATGGCTGCCGTTTGTTGAAACCGAGTGGGATATCGGCAAACTCGGCGATGTCGATGCCAACCGCGCACGCAATGGTTTCAAAGGCCGCCTGTACGCGCGGCTGCGGCCCATCAAGCAGCTTGAGCTGGAACCCAGCATCACCCGCTTGGCGCTGCGCGGTGCAGATGCGGGCGGCAACGCACTCACTGAAACCGCGGCGCAGTTGCTCGCCATCTGGCATCTGGCGCCCAAGCAATCGCTGCGGCTGATCGCCCAGTCCACCCGCTTTAACCGCGCCGCCGATGCACAGGCCGGCTTGATTGCGGATAGCGGCCGGCGCAGCGCCCAGTCACTCACCTACGCATGGCGGCAAGCCGCCGGCAGCGTGCTGTACGCCGGCGCCACGCGTTCTGATGCCGGCACGCAGCCGAGCCGCACCGTAGAGAACGAAGTGTTTGTAAAGTGGCAGGTGGATGTTTCTGAATGGCTGGGGTGGTAAGCACATACGCAGGTTTCATGGTGCAAGCGGGGTTTGCGCAAGCACTGCTCGCCGCCGCTGGAACGGTGAG
>JBOFGW010000002.1:0-6535 GCA_051649325.1 Burkholderiaceae bacterium
CCGAAACCACCTTGCCGCGCTTTTTGTTTTTTTCATACGCGGCTTCAATCGCATCCCAGTCCACGCCTTCATGGTCGGGAAAATTTGCGTCTTCTGCCGCGATCACGGCGCGCTTTAGGTGAACAGAAATCTTGTCATATTCCACCCAGCGGTGTTTGAGCTGCGCTGCAGGATCTTTTTGCTGCAAGGTTGCTAGCTCGCGCCGCATGAAGGATGTGGACTGCACCGGGTTGAACTTCCACCAGACAATCCACGCCAGGCACCAGAGCTGAAACAGCAGCACGATTGCGACGAGCGCGACAAGCGTAATCAGCGTCCAGCGTTTGACCAGTTTGAGCGCGAGCATCTCAGGCCGCGTTAGGCATGTTGGGCGTACCACGCGGCGCGCGCAGTTGCGCCAGCACCGGCGCAGTGTCTGGATTCATTCCGCGCCATAGCGCAAACGACGCTGCTGCCTGCTCCACCAGCATGCCCAGCCCATCGCTCGTGCGCGCGCCGCGCTCGCTGGCCCAGCGCATAAAGGCTGTGGGCTCTTTGCCGTACATCATGTCATACGCAAGCGTAGAAGCGCCGCAAATCGCATCCGGCAGGTGCAGGCGCTGGCCCGACAAGCTGGTGGATGTGGCGTTGATGATCAGGTCAACCGGCTGACGGACCATTTCAAGCAGCGTGGCATCCACATCAAAGCGCGCTGCCAGTTCTACCGCGCGGCTGTGCGTGCGGTTGGCAATCAGCAGGCGCGAAACACCGGCCTCCAGCAGCGGCTGAATTACGCCGCGCGCCGCGCCGCCTGCGCCGATGAGCAGCACGCGGCTACCGTGCAGCGCAAACTGCAAGTTGCGCTGCAAATCGCGCACTAAACCCGCGCCGTCGGTGTTGTCTGCTTCAATCCCGGCCGATGTGAACTTGAGCGTGTTGGCCGCGCCGGCTGAAAGCACGCGCTGCGAATAATTGTCCGCCATCGCAAACGCTTCTTGCTTGAAAGGCACAGTCACATTGACGCCGGAAAAACCGCGCGCGATCAAATCACGTACCGTGGCCGCAAAACCCTCCAGCGGCGCGAGCACGTGCTCGTAGGTCATCGCCTGCTTGGTCTGGGCAGCAAAAGCGGCGTGAATCTGTGGGCTCTTGGAGTGAGCTACTGGATTGCCCACCACTGCATACTTATCTGTCATTGCAGGCTGCGCGCCTCAAAGCCCTCGCCGCGGGTGAAGACAAAGCGCGTGGTGATGTCAAAGATCTGATATTTGGCACGCATCTCTTTGGGAAAGCCGCCGTAGGGTGCCGCCAGCTTAACAATGCGCAGCGCAGCGCGGTCCAGCACCGGCTGGCCGGAAGGCTTGACGATCTCGATGCCTTCAATCGTGCCATCCTGGTAAATCGATACCGTCACCACCAGTTCGCCGTAGAGCTTGCCGCGCGCCTCGGCCGGATAATTTTCGGTGCCGATGCGCTCAACCTTCTCGCGCCAATTGGTGTAGTAGGTGGCGTATTCCACCTCGCGCGTTGAAGGCGTAATGGCCTTGCGGCGCGGTTTTTTGTTGTAGTCTTCCACCCGCTTTTCCAGCGCGGCAATCGCGCGTGCCAGATTGGCTTCGGCGTCTTCTTTGTCTTGCCCGGTTTGCGTCGCCTGTTCCAGCTCTTTTTGCATGGTGGCGCGGGTGTCTTTCATGTTCCTCAGCGCTGCCAAGAGCTGCGCCTGCTCAGCTTCCAGCTGCTCGATCTTTTGCTTGACGCGCTGCAGATCGTCGCCGTCTTCTACCCGGTTCATATTGGGCAGCGGGCTCTTGGCGATACCCTTGTCTGCGTCGCCGCCGCCTTCCAGATTCACTTGCGCGAGCGCCTGCGCGTCCTTGGGCGAGCCCACCACGTTTCTGGCATTGACCAGCACAACCTCAAGATCAGAGGTGCCGGAAATCAACCGGAAGGTTTCCGGCGAGACAAAGCGGATGGTCAGCAGCGCCAGATGCAGCGCAATGGAAAACGACAGCGCCCACACCAGCACGCGGTTACGCCGCTCAAACAGCGGCTGGGCAAAAGATGGAAAAGAAGCTGCGTTCAACACCAAAACCTTTGAAATGCGCCTGCAGACAATGCGCGGCGGTGCTGGATTCTACGAGACGGCGGTGCCCGCGTCTGCAGGTGTTGGCGTGGTGTCAACAACTTCGGTCTCCGCCACCTCCAGTTGCACCGCATCTACGGCATGCGGGGCTTCTGCTTCGTCTTCCACGTTTTCCACTACCGCGCCGGCGGCATCGGCCAAAAAGCGTGCTTCGACAGAAAGATCAACTTCGTCCCACTTGAGGATTTCGATCTTCACCGGCCGGCCGCGCGCACCTGCCGGCAGCCCCGCCATGCGGATGTACAGCGGCGCTTTTGCGAGCCGCACCAGATCGTCTTTAATCACCACCGCATCCACTTCGCGCATGCCTTCTTGCGCCAGCCAGCGCAGGCACCAGTAGCGCTCCATTTGCGATTGAAAGTCTGCGTACTGGGTGTACTGCGCCTCAAACGCGCTGATCACGGCAAACAAGTCTGCATCCTTGGGCTTGAACGGCGCCTTGAGCGCCGCCACTGCGCCGTGCTCCAGCAGCGCAAGCAGTTGCCGTTGATTCACCAAATCGCTGTAACGCCGCAGCGGACTCGTAAACCAGCCGTAGTGCGTCACGCCCATCGCCTCATGCGCGCCGGCATGCGTGCTCATACGCACCTTGCCGTTGACCTGGCTGCGAAACACTGCCGGCAACCCGGCCTTGGCCAGTTGCTTGGCCCAGGTGCTGTTGGCCAGGATCATCAGCTCACTGACGATTTTGTCCAGCGGCGCACCGCGCTTGCGGATTTCAATCCTCACTTTTGCCCGCTGACTATCCGTGTACTCGCGGGCACTGACTGCCCCCTCTCCCCTAGCGGGAGAGGGCGGGGGGTGAGGGGCGGTCTGCGATGGTTCGTCAGCCCACTCCACATAAAAACTAAAATCCGTCCGGTTATTGTTCTCCGGCTTGCCGCGCAGTTTGTCGCGCTCGCGGCCCATCCAGTTAGCCACACGCCACAACACCGCAAGTTCTTTGGCAAACGGATACGCACCGCTGCTTTCTTCCAGCGACTGCGCGGTCACCACTTCATCCAGCAAATTGTGGCGCAGGTTTGCTTTAATCGGCACTGCCTCGACTTTTGATTCAGTCGCCGTCACTGCACCGTCGGCATCCACCGTGGCGTAGAGCGACACCGCAGGCATGGTGCGCCCTTCTTCGAGCGTGAAGGCGTACACCACCGGATCAGGCAGCATGGTGATCTTGTCGCCCGGCATGTACACCGTGCTCATGCGCGCGCGGCCGATGGCATCCACGGGAGTTGCCGGTGCAATCGCCACGCCGGGCGCGGCAATGTGAATACCGATGGTTGCGCTGCCGTCTGCGTGCAACTTCACAGAGAACGCGTCATCAATTTCTGTGGTGGTAATGTCGTCGATAGAAAACGCTTGTACGTCCGCCACCGGCAGCGCGGGCAGCGCCGGCGGCGTAACGGCTGGATGCGCCGCACCTTTGGGAAAACACTCAGACAACAAGCGCTGCATGTGCAGCTCAAACGGATTTTTCAGCGCGCCCAGCTGCAGCAGCAAGCGCGCCGGCGCGATATTCATCTGCAAGCACGCAGCATTCAGCGCCTTGAACGCAATGCCGTTTTTGTCTGGCTTAAACAGCAAATACGGCATGGCCGCGGCGATCTCCGGCGGCAGCGTGCCGGCCTTGAGTTCTTCCACCATCTGCGCAGCGCGCGCCTCTTGCGCCTTTTTCTTTTCAATCGCAGCGCGTGCGGCCTTCAGCACATCGGGCGGCGCTGGTTTGTAGCGCGCCTTGCCTTTGCGATGAAAGTAGTGCGGCGCGCCGTGCAGCCGCAGAATCAGCGCGGCCTTTTGCACCGGCGTGGGCGCGCCGCCAAAGTAGTCGCTGGCAAATTCCAGCGCGGCAAACTCTTCCTGTGGCAGCAGGTCGTAGAGAAAATCCAGCTCAATGCCTTCGCTCTCACCTTGCGCGGCGGCCATAAACGCTTCCGGCTCCGGCTTGTCAAACTGGAACATCACACTGGCCGATTTGATCTTGCTGCGTTTGCCGCTCGCGAGCTCGATCTGAAACGACGCCTCACCGGCCGAAATCACCCGCCCGGCCTTAAACGCGCCGTCTTCTTCAAAAAATGCATGCATGAGTGAATTGTAGGCGGGGCAGTGCTTTGTAACTGTTCTTCGCGCAAAAACTATAAAGTGATTACGCAATATCCATGCGCCTTTTCAGGCATTTTTGCTCCAAAAGGCGCATGGATATTGCGTGAAGCAGTTTGGTATCAAAGCCAACCGTGCACAACCCATCGCAAAAAAGCCGCTATCTATCGCGCCGCAAGAGCTGCGTCCTTGAACTTGGCACAATACGCCGCATGTGCAATAGCTAATTGCTACGAAAGGGCACGTTATGGATTGGCTTTGGGTTGCCGCAATACTCTTGATCGTCGTCGGAATCGCCGGCACCGTGTTGCCTGCTTTGCCGGGCATCATTTTTGTATTCGGCGGCATTACGCTAGCGGCGTATGCAGACGAGTTCACACGTATTTCTGGCTGGACAATTGGCGTGCTGGCGGTGCTGGCCGTCATCGGCTGGGTGCTGGATTACGTTGCTGGCTTGATGGGTGCCAAGAAGGCGGGGGCGAGCAAGCTGGCGATTATCGGCGCGGCCGTCGGCACAGTGGCCGGTATCTTCATGGGCCTGGTGGGTGTGCTGTTTATGCCGCTGGTAGGCGCGGCGATTGGTGAATACATCTATTTGAAGGGCCATCCCGAAGCGCTGCAACGCGCCGGTAAGGTGGGCGTGGCAACCTGGCTGGGCATCATCGCTGGCTTGATTGGCAAGGTTGTGATTGTGTTTATCATGCTGGGCATCTTTGGCGTGGCGCTGCTGGTGTAAACAAACCCCCGGCCACCGCAAAGTGGCCAGGGGTTTCACTGCAACTGCAGATTACTCGCCGCCTGCCGGCCCCAGCGCTGGATCTTGAAACTCTTTCATAAACATCATGACTTGCTTCTTGTCCAGCCGCCCGGTGTTCTTGGGATCGGCCTTGGCCCAGGCTTTTTCAAGCATCTTCATCATCTCGGCCTTGGACACCATGCCGTCTTTGTTGGCGTCACACATCTCGGCCCACTTGGCGGCTTTCTTTTCATATAGCTCGGTGGGGTCGTCCGCGCGGGCGATCTGGGTGGCACCGAGCAGCGAAGTTGCTGCGACGGCTAGTACTGCTTTGGAAAGTTGAATACGCATACATGCTCCTTAAGGATCTAATGCACTATCGCGCGCGCAAGCACATGCCGCGCGGCCAGGCACCTTGCCTGACGCAATATCAGTCGCGCGGGCGCAGGGCCGCTACATCACGTTTTGGGATCGATCGCATCACGCTTATGTCACGTGGGCAAAACAGCCTGCCCATAAAATTACGTTTGAATCTTTTACTTTTTTAAGGAGCGCGCTTCATGGCAATGGATGTCATTGATTACCAGATCATCGGTTCAGAAATGCAGTTGGTGGAATGCGAACTCGATCCCGGCGAGGCCATGGTGGGCGAGGCGGGCAGCATGATGTACATGGACCCGGGCATCGACATGGACACCGTGTTTGGCGACGGCTCCGGCGGCGGTGGCGGCGGCTTGCTGGGCAAGCTGCTGGGCGCAGGCAAGCGCCTTGTCACCGGTGAATCGCTGTTCACTACGATCTATAGCAATGCAGATTCAGTCAAGCGCAAAGTCGCGTTTGCCGCGCCCTACCCCGGCAAGATCATCGCGGTGGATTTGCGCCAACTGGGCGGCACGCTGCTGTGCCAGAAAGATGCGTTTCTCTGCGCCGCCAAAGGCGTGCAACTTGGCATTGCGTTTCAGCAGAAGCTCGGCGCGGGCTTTTTTGGTGGCGAAGGCTTCATCATGCAAAAGCTTGATGGCGATGGCTTGGCGTTTGTGCATGCCGGCGGCACCATCATCAAACGGCAGCTGCAGGCCGGCGAAACACTGCGCGTGGACACCGGCTGCCTGGTCGCGCTGCAGCCCAGCGTGAGCTTTGATATTCAGTACGTGGGCAAAGTGAAGACTGCGCTCTTTGGTGGCGAAGGGCTGTTCTTTGCCGCGCTGCGTGGCCCCGGCACCGTGTGGCTGCAAAGCCTGCCGTTCTCGCGCCTCGCAAGCCGCGTGTTTGCAGCTGCGCCGCAGCGCGGTGGTGGCCGTGAAGAAGGTTCGCTGCTGCGTGGGCTGGGCGGGATTTTGGATGGCGATAACGAATAACGCAGCATTCAAACTGCTCTACGCAATATCTACGGGCGTTTTCAGGCAAAAATGGCTGGAAAGGCGCATGGATATTGCGTGATGACACCTCGGAACTTCTGAAGCCCTCGAACCGTTCGGGCTGAGCCTGCCTGCGCCCCCTCACTTTTCAGTGAATCAAAGGCTTATCGCAAATGCGTTTCGACAGGCGGGGCGCGAACGGAGGTTAGTAGAAGTTCCCATCTG
>JBOFGW010000003.1:0-5027 GCA_051649325.1 Burkholderiaceae bacterium
ACCTTCGGCGGCAATCCGCTGGCCATGCGCGCAGCGCTGGAAGTGCTGGCCGTCATGGAAGACGACAAGCTCTTGGACAACGCGGCGGCCTGCGGCGCCATCATCAAAAGCGGCATGGCGCGCGAACTGGCCGGCGTGGCCGGGCTCGTTGAAATCCGCGGCGGCGGGCTGATGATCGGCATCGAGCTCGATC
Organism: Burkholderiaceae bacterium; assembly: GCA_051649325.1. GTDB lineage: Bacteria > Pseudomonadota > Gammaproteobacteria > Burkholderiales > Burkholderiaceae_C > JBJOQV01. The sequence continues at coordinate 194 of JBOFGW010000003.1, forward strand.
GGCCCTGCGCAGAAATCGTTGCGCAGGCGCGCGAGGCCGGGCTCTTGATCAACGTGACCGGCGAGCGGGTGATCCGCCTGCTGCCGCCGCTGATCATCAACGCAGAGCAGATTGGCATGATTGTGAATATTCTCGCGCCAATTGTGCGCAGCTTTTTGCATGCGCAGGCTGAGGCAAAGGCGGCTTGAAGATTGGCGGCACGCGGCTCTTGTCATTCCGAGCGCAGCGAGGAATCTCATCTTTGTACGTAGAGATTCCTCGCTGCACTCGGAATGACAGCATTTTGAAAAGGCAATACGCAATATCCATGCGCATTTCCAAGCAAAAATGCTCCAAAACCCGCGTAGATATTGCGTAGAAGCACTTAAAACCTCTCAATTATGACTCTTAGACACTTCCTGCAGCTCAAAGACCTAGACCGCGATGAACTGAACTATCTGTTCGAGCGTTCACGCGTCATCAAAGGCAAGTTCAAGAAGTACATCAAATACCAGCCGCTGGTCGATCGCACGCTGGCGATGATTTTTGAAAAGGCTTCCACGCGCACGCGTGTGAGTTTTGAGGCCGGCATGTATCAAATGGGCGGCGTGGTGGTGAACTTGACCAGCGGCGATTCGCAGCTGGGCCGCGCCGAGCCGATTGAAGACACCGCGCGCGTAATCAGCCGCATGGTGGATATTGTGATGATCCGCACCTTTGAGCAGACCAAGCTGGAGCGTTTTGCCGCGCACTCGCGCGTGCCGGTGATTAACGGGCTGACCAACGAGTTTCATCCGTGCCAGATTCTGGCGGACATCTTCACCTTCATCGAGCAGCGCGGCTCAATTGCCGGCAAGACTGTGGCCTGGGTGGGCGATGGCAACAACATGGCGAACACCTGGCTGCAAGCCGGCGAGGTGCTCGGCTTCAACGTGCATGTATCCACCCCGCGCGGCTATGAGGTGCTGCCGTCCACCGCCGGCATCAAATCCACCAATCACATCAAAACCTTTGCCGATCCAATGGCGGCGTGCGAAGGCGCGCATCTGGTCACCACCGACGTGTGGACCAGCATGGGCTACGAGGCTGAAAACGAAGTACGCAAAAAAGCCTTTGCCGATTGGTGTGTGGATGCCGACATGATGCGCGTGGCCGCGCCGGATGCGCTCTTCATGCACTGCCTGCCCGCACATCGCGGTGAAGAAGTCGCTGCAGACGTGATTGACGGAGCGCAATCGGTTGTGTGGGACGAGGCGGAAAACCGCATGCACGTACAAAAAGCGCTGATGGAGTTTTTGCTCCTGGGCCGCGTGGTGTAGAACAAAGGAGAAGCACGCATGCTTGATCACATGACCTTTCGCGTCAAAGACCTGGCGCGTAGCAAAGCGTTTTACGTGGCCGCGCTCGCGCCGCTGGGCTACCAATTGCTGGTGGAGTTTGCCTATGAAGATCAGCAGATGATCGGCCTGGGCATCAAATCAGATCAAGGCGACAAAATTGATACGTGGTTGATTCAAGGCCCGTCCGCCTACAACGAGCCTGTCACGCGCGGTTGCCATCTGGCCTGGAGCGCTCCCAATCGCGCTGCAGTAGATGCGTTTTACAAAGCCGCGATAGCGCAGGGTGGCGCAGACAACGGAGCGCCGGGCCTGCGGCCGCACTACCATCCCAATTACTATGGCGCGTTTGTGATTGATCCTGACGGCAACAATATTGAAGCGGTGTGCCATGCATAAAAAACTCCTTGCCCCCTCCATTGCTGCGCTGGCGCTGCTCACTGGCTGCGTCACCATCACCGTCCCGCCCGGCACCGCGCCAGGGACACCGGGCGCGCCTGCGCCAACAGCACCCGGCGCGCCGCCACCCGTGCCTAGCGTGCCCGCGCCGCCACAGTTCAGCGCGACAGAAAAAGAATCAGTCACCAAGCTGCTCACCACGCTGCGCGATCTGGTCAACACCGCGCCCGATCTAGCGCGGGTACGCTGGGCCGCCAAGCAGCCAGCCATCGATCCCGTGCTGGACAAACGCCTCATGGATTTGGCGCTGCAGCTCGCACCGCTGCACAAAGCGCCACCCGATGGCACACGCACGTTGATGCAAGCGCAGGTGAACGCACTGAACTACGTTAAACAAAGCTTGTTTGATACGTGGCAAAACACGCCCACCACCCTGCCCGTGCGCCCCGGCGCTGAAGCGCGGGCTGAAGGATTGATTGGCGATCTGGTGAAGCAATACGCCAATGTTCAGACCGCGTTGACGTTGCCCGGTGCGCGCAGCTTTATTGAAGCCAAAGCGCTTGAGCTGTTGCCGGAGCGCTCTGCACTCAGTACGCCAGTGCGCCGGATGGTGACCGCGCCGCTATTGGACGCCGCCGCGCGCTAAAAGCTAACGCACCACTGTTAAATCCGTTCGGGCTGAGCCTGTCGAAGCCCATTTGCGAGCGTTTGAGTTAACTCGGTCTTTTGCAAATGCGTTCGACAGGCGGGGCGCGAACGGAAAACTCAATCGGCTTTATCGAGACTCTAAGGCATATCCACTACACGTGGATCTTCCTTATCCATCTTTGCGCCACCGGTCGCGGGCGCGGCGCCGTTGACCTTGGCACGCAATTCTGCATGCAGATCAGCAGGCAGAAATTTGTAAGCCAACGCGAGCAAGCCAGAGACCACCGCAAGATCATCCACCCAGCCAATGCCCACGAGCACATCTGGAATCACATCGATGGGCGAAAGCAGATACAGCGCCGCGCCCACCACCATCAACTTGGCGGAGACTGGTGTGCGCTTATCGCGCACCATCGCCCAAACAAACCGGGCGTGGCTGCGGAATTTCCAGAACAAGGTCGCGAGCAGGGCAAAACGTTTCATCTGGCCTCCAAAATCAAGTTGCCGTTTTGGCGACAACAGGGCAATTCCACCCATGTTGACCTGTACCTAAGGGCAGGTCAATGTCGCGTCTCCCACACAACTGAGCATCCTCACTACAAACACTTCACATAGACGCGGTACTGCACGTGCATGACGGATAGGTGACAAGTACACTTATTTCAAATTTGGCAGAAATGCGTTTTTTAAAGGGAGTGGTATCCATGAATTTCAAACTTTCCATGCTGGCCTTGGCGAGCACTTTGGCACTGACTGGTTGCTTGCAGACAGCGCCCACCATTGGCTCCAGCTCAGCCAACACCGTGGCGACCGGTTCGGCCGGCGGCGCAAGCGCGCAAGGCGCCAATGCACAACTTGAAAAGTGCGACAGCCCACTGGGTACCGCAGCGCTGGTAGAAGAAACCAATGCCGACTGGTATCGACTGTTTACCACCGAATACAAACTGGGCTCCACCGTGCCAGTGCTGCGCCTGCTGATTCAGCAAAGCAACTGCTTTGTGATTGTTGAGCGTGGCCGCGCCTTTGCCGCCATGGAGCGTGAGCGTCAAATCGCCTCGCAAGGTCAAGCACGTCAAGGCAGCAATATGGGCGGCGGCCAAATGGTGGCGGCCGACTACAGCATCACGCCTGAAGTGCTGATCAGCGCCAAAGGTACGAGCGGTGGCGGCGGTGGTTTGGCCGGCATGAGCCGTGGCTTGGCAGTGCTGGGCGCGATTGCCGGCTCGTTCAAGACCAATGAAGCCTCCACGATGCTGATGCTGGTGGATAACCGCTCAGGCGTGCAGATCTCTGCAGCGCAAGGCGCATCTTCGCAGACCGACTTTGCACTGGGCGCACTCATCGGCGGCAGCAGCGCGGCAGCCGGCCTGGGCGGCTACACCAACACGCCGCAAGGCAAGGTGGTGATGGCGGCCTTCATGGATTCGTATAACCAAATGGTGAAGTCGCTGCGCACCTACAAAGCGCAAACCGTGCAAGGCCAAGGCCTGGGCACGGGTGGCCGCCTGTCGGTTGACGGCGCACCAGCCCCGGCGCCGGCTGCAAAGCCTGCGCCCGCACCAGCACCTACGCCTGCTCCCAAAAAGACGTAAGCCGCAGCTGAGCAATAAAAAAGCGCCTCCGGGCGCTTTTTTATTGCCTCTTAGATTTGGACTACGCAATATCCATAAGGGTTTTGAGCCGTTTTGGCCTGGAAACCCGCATGGATATTGCGTAGTCAATAATGAAAAGCGCATAAATCCGTACCGCTTTGCGTTCAGCCGGCTACGGCATGCACCAAGTCCGCAATTCGCCGTACAGGCTCCACATGTACGGCCGGCACGCGATGGGCCTTGACCCGAGCAGCGCCTGGCGGGCGCAAACTGCCTACGATCAACCTTTGTGTTTGCTGTGCCGCTGCATCTTCACTGGCAAAGCGCTTAAGCCCTGTTGCGGCGCGCTGTGACTGCGCCGCTTGCCAGGCAGTGTTGGCATCGTTCCAGGCCTGCGCATCACAGAGCCATGCGCTCGCGGCTTCCAGCACACGTGGCCGCTCTTGCCGCCAACCCTGCACACAGTCCAGCAAAGTCTGCAGCAGCGCGCCCGTCACTGCACGGTCGACGCCTTGATGGTGTAGCGCCCAGAACAGCCAAATGCGTGAATCCAGCACATCCCACGGATCCGCCCGACCCGGCAACTCTTGCGCAGCGCTGGCAAGCTGCGCAGCGGCCTGCTCAAAATTACCCAAACCCAGGTGAATCTTGCCGCGCTGAAACAGCAGTACCTCTTCCATGTTGGGCAACGACGCGCGCTCAACCAGGTCGCTGGCGCGCGCCAGCAATTCGCGCGCGGCATCAGGCTCATCATTGCAGCATTGCATCCAGGTCTGGCGCAGCAAGATGTGCAGCATGCGGCTGGGCTGCGCCTGGCCGCGTTGTTCAAGCCCAAACGCAAAACGTGAAAGCCGCTGCGCCCGCCGCGGGCGGCCCATG
>JBOFGW010000004.1:0-9551 GCA_051649325.1 Burkholderiaceae bacterium
AGATTTCTAACCCCATCACTCTGCCTACGAATAAGCGCTTGACGCACGCACGAGCACGCAATATTATGCGTTTGAAGCAGCTATTAAAATGCAAAATAATGCATTTTTCAGGAGTCGAGCAGTGAGCGCCAATCCCCGCGTCGATTATCAAACCGATCCATCGCAATACAAACACTGGAAGCTGAAGTTTGACGGCCCAGTAGCCACGCTCGCGGCGGACTTTGATGAAAACGCCGGCTTGCGGCCCGGCTACAAGCTCAAGCTCAACAGTTACGACCTGGGCGTGGACATTGAGCTGAACGACGCCATCAACCGCATTCGTTTTGAACACCCTGAAGTGCGCACGGTGGTGATCACCAGCTTGAAAGACAAAGTGTTTTGCTCGGGCGCCAATATCTTCATGCTCGGCGTTTCCAGCCACGCGTGGAAGGTGAACTTCTGCAAGTTCACGAATGAGACGCGCAACGGGTTGGAGGATTCGTCCAAACACAGTGGCCTCAAATTTCTCGCCGCGGTCAACGGCGCGTGCGCCGGCGGTGGTTATGAGCTGGCGCTCGCGTGTGACGAAATTATTTTGGTGGATGATCGCTCCAGCGCTGTCAGCCTGCCCGAAGTGCCACTGCTGGGCGTGCTGCCCGGCACCGGCGGCCTCACGCGCGTGACGGACAAAAAACACGTGCGCCACGATTTGGCCGATCTATTTTGCACCAGCGTGGAAGGCGTGCGCGGCCAGCGCGCCAAAGACTGGCGGCTGGTCGATCACATTGCCAAGCCGCGGATGTTTGCGCAAAAAGTGCAAGAACGCGCGCTGGAGCTGGCCGCGACGAGTGATCGGCCTGCGAGTGGCAAAGGCGTCGCGCTCACGCGCCTGGCGTGCAGCGTTGAAGCGGATGCGCTGCGCTATCAGTATGTGAGCGTGGCCATTGAGCGCAGCAAGCGCACGGCCACGTTTACCGTCAAATCGACCAGCGGCGTGCAGCCGACCGAAATTGCCGGCATTGAAGCGCAGGGCGCTGCATGGTACCCGCTGCAGATGGCGCGCGAGCTGGAAGACGCCATTCTCTCCTTGCGCACGAATGAGCTTGACATCGGCACCTGGCTGATCAAGACCGAAGGTGATGCCGCCGCTGTGCTGGCCATAGACGCCACGCTCATGGCGCACAAAGACCACTGGCTGGTGCGCGAAACCATTGGCCTACTGCGCCGGACCTTTAGCCGGCTGGATGTTTCTTCGCGCAGCTTGTTTGCCTTAATCGAGCCGGGTTCGTGTTTTGCCGGCACGTTCTTGGAGCTGGCGCTCGCGTGTGACCGCAGCTACATGCTCGCGCTGCCGGACGATGCGGCGCGCGCGCCCAAGATCACCGTGGCAGATACCAATTTTGGCGTGTACCCGATGGTCACCGGCCAGAGCCGGCTTGGCCGCCGCTTTTATGACGAGCAGGGCCCGCTTGACGCAGTGCGCGCCAAAGCTGGGCAGGCACTTGATGCAGACGCCGCGTTTGCCGTGGGCTTGATCACCAGCAACCCGGATGACATCGATTGGGCCGATGAAGTACGGATTGCGATTGAAGAGCGCGTATCGATGTCGCCTGATGCGCTCACAGGCATGGAAGCCAACCTGCGCTTTAACGGCCCGGAAAACATGTTCACCCGCATCTTTGGCCGCCTGACCGCATGGCAAAACTGGATATTTCAGCGGCCCAACGCGGTGGGTGAGAAGGGCGCGCTGAAGGTGTACGGCAAAGGCGACAAGGCGGCGTTTGATTGGAATAGGGTTTAGTTAAGTATTCAGTTAAACCCCGTTCGCGTTGAGCCTGTCGAAACGCATTTGATGACCCCAGCGAGCTGGATTGAATTGCAAATGGGCTTCGACAGGCTCAGCCCGAACGGACTACCGAATTAGGCAAATTTACGGAGTACATCGTGTCCACCATCAACTACAGCGAAAAAATCCCCAACAACGTCAACCTGAGTGAAGACCGCACACTGCAGCGCGCTCTCGAACAATGGCAGCCCAACTTCATCAACTGGTGGGACGATGTGGGGCCGGAAGGTTCAACCGATAGCGAGGTGTATCTGCGCACAGCGGTGAGCGTTGATCCGCAGGGCTGGGCGAGTTTTGGTTATACAAAAATGCGTGACTACCGCTGGGGAATTTTTTTGAATCCCAGCGACGCGGAGCGCAAGATTCATTTTGGCGATCACAAAGGCGAGAAGGCATGGAGCGATGTGCCCGGCGAATACCGCGCCAATCTGCGCCGCATCATCGTGACGCAGGGTGACACCGAGCCTGCAAGTGTGGAGCAGCAGCGCCACTTGGGCCTGACGGCGCCCAGCATGTATGACCTGCGCAATCTGTTCCAGATCAACGTGGAAGAAGGCCGCCATCTGTGGGCGATGGTGTATTTGCTGCACAAGCATTTTGGCCGTGATGGGCGCGAAGAAGCAGAAGCGCTGCTGGAGCGCCGCAGCGGTGATGAAAACAATCCACGCATCCTTGGCGCATTCAATGAAGCCACGCCGGATTGGCTGAGTTTTTTTATGTTCACGTATTTCACGGATCGTGACGGTAAGTTTCAGCTCTGCGCGCTGGCAGAAAGCAGCTTTGATCCACTCGCACGCACCACCAAGTTCATGCTCACTGAAGAAGCGCACCATATGTTTGTGGGTGAAAGCGGAATCTCGCGCGTGATTGCGCGTACTTGCGCCGCGATGAATGAACTGAAGACTGATGATGTCAGCAAGCTACGGGCCGCGGGCGTGATTGATCTGCCAACGATTCAGCGTTACCTGAACTTTCACTTCAGCGTGACGGTGGATTTGTTTGGCGCAGATGAATCCAGCAACGCCGCCACGTTCTACAGCACCGGCCTCAAAGGCCGCTACGAAGAAGGCAAGCGCATGGACGACCATGTGCTCAAAGGCAGCACCTACAAAGTGCTGCAAGTGCAGGGCGGGCAACTGGTAGAAAAAGAAGTGCCCATGCTCAACGCGCTCAACGAAGTGCTGCGCGACGATTACATCAAGGACTCCGTGGCCGGTGTGGAGCGCTGGAACAAGGTGATCGAGAAGGCAGGCATTCCTTTCCGGCTTAAAGTGCCGCACAAGGCCTTCCACCGCAATATCGGCGCGCTGGCGGGGGTGAAGGCTTCGCCCGATGGCCGCGTGGTTTCTGACAACGAGTGGAATGCCAACGTCAATCACTGGCTGCCGACGGAGCAAGACCGCGCCTTTGTCACGAGTTTGATGGGCCGCGTAGTCGAGCCAGGAAAATTTGCCAACTGGATTGCACCGCCGGTGATGGGGATTAATCGGCAGCCGGTGGATTTTGAGTATGTGCGGTTTAACTGAAATAACTTGATTCCCTCTCCCTGGTAGGGAGAGGGCTAGGGTGAGGGTTGAGTCTCAGCATGCATGCATTTCACCCTCACCCCAACCCTCTCCCTTGAAGGGAGAGGGAGTGAATAGGAATTTCTCATGAAATCGGCCAGCACGGAAGTCATCAAACAGCACCTGATCGACCCCGAGATCTGTATCCGCTGCAACACCTGCGAGGCCACGTGCCCCGTGGGCGCGATCACGCATGATGACCGCAACTACGTAGTGGATGCAGACAAGTGCAATCTGTGCATGGCCTGCATTTCACCGTGCCCGACGGGTTCGATTGACAACTGGCGCACGGTGCTCAAAGTCAAGGCCTACAGCACGGCCGAGCAGTTGACGTGGGATGCGTTGCCGGCGGAATTGCCTGCTACTGAACGCTCAAGTGATACCACCACCGTTCGCCCTGAGCCTGTCGAAGGGCATTCGTCGCCTGCAAATGGGCTTCGACAAGCTCAGCCCGAACGGGTTGAGGCTGATGTCAGCCTCGCTGCAAAAGCTGGCGCCACCATTCCCCCCTGGTCCGCCGCACACGCCTACACCAACCTGTACGGCCGCAAAGCCGCAGAAAAATCTATCACGGCCACGGTCGCGGGCAACGTTCGCGTGACTGAGGTAGGCAAGCTTGGGCAGCCGGACTATGACACGCATCACATCGTGCTGGACTTTGGCAGCATGCCGTTTCCGGTGCTGGAGGGCCAGTCGATCGGTGTCGTTCCGCCTGGCGTGGATGCAAACGGCAAGCCGCATCATGCGCGCCAATACTCCGTCGCCAGCCCGCGCAACGGTGAGCGTGCGGGCTACAACAACGTGTCGCTGACCATCAAACGTGTGCTGGAGGATCATTCCGGCAAACCGGTGCGCGGTGTGGCCAGCAACTACATGTGCGATCTGAAAGTGGGCGACCAGGTGCAAGTGATCGGCCCGTTTGGCGCGAGCTTTTTGATGCCCAATCACCCCAAGAGCCATATTGTGATGATCTGCACCGGCACCGGCAGCGCGCCGATGCGGGCGATGACGGAATGGCGGCGGCGTCTTCAGCGTGTTGGCGCCGGGCCGTCCCAAGCCAACGCAGCCCCCTCGGGGGGCAGTCCCGGCGCAGCAGGGGCGTGGGGGCAGCAGTCAGGCAAGTTTGAGGCGGGCAAGCTGCTGCTATTTTTCGGCGCGCGCAGTCAAGAAGAGCTGCCGTACTTTGGCCCGCTGCAAGGCCTGCCGAAGGACTTTATCGACATCAACTTTGCCTTCTCACGCACGCCCGGCAAACCCAAGCGCTACGTGCAGGATGCGATGCGTGAGCGCGCCGCAGATTTAGCGCCGCTGCTTGCAGATTCCAACGCGTATTTTTACGTGTGCGGCCTAAAGGCGATGGAAGAGGGTGTGCTGCTGGCGCTGCGCGACGTGGCGCAAGGCGCCGGGCTTGCGTGGGACACGATTGCAGCCGACCTCAAGCGCCATGGGCGGCTGCATTTAGAGACCTATTGATCGACTAAAAGTGCTTCTACGCAATATCCATGAGGGTTTTGGGGCAAAAATGGCTCAAAAGGCGCATGGATATTGCGTATCGATTATTTGTACTTGTCATCCACTGGCACCTGCAGCCCAATCGCCACGCGGTTGGTTTGGCTGGCAAGAATAACCACCTGCATCAGCTCATTGAACTGCGCATCCGTCATGCCTTTCGCACGGGCGGCGGCGTTGTGCGTGTGCAGGCAATATTCGCAGTTGTTGGCGGCGGATACGGCGATGTAGATCAGCTCTTTGGTCAGCGGGTCAAGCGCACCCGGCCCCATGACTTCTTTGACATTGCGCCAGGTACGCTCCAGCTGCGCAGGGTCGTTTGCCAGTGCGCGCCAGATGTTGTTGACGTAGTCTGTGCCGCGGGTGGCTCGGATGTCGGCAAATACGGCCGCGGCCTGCGGTGACAGTTCAGCGTCGGTGAGGAGTTTTGCGATGGGCATGGGTTCTGGTCTATTCACTATGGCAGGCAACACAGAGCTTGTTGCCGTCTGGGTCGCGGAAATAGGCACCGTAGTAGTGGGCGTGGTATTGCGGCCGCAAACCCGGCGGACCTTCGCTGGTGCCGCCATGCTGCAGAGCGGTTTGATACGCGGCATCGACCAGCGAACGCTGCACAGCACTAAACGCAATCATTTGGCCATTGCCAGGGGCGTGAGGCTGGCCGTTGAAGGGCCTGCAGATTACAAAGAACGGGCGCGCACGGTCTGCGCTGTGCCAGCCAGCCCACGGCTTGGCCGGGTCGCAGAAGCGGCGCTCCAGTTTTAGGGTGTCCATGACCGCACTGTAAAACTGCAAAGCGCGGTCAAAGTCACTCACGCTTACAAATATGTGCGAGAACATGCCGCAGAAACCGCTACTGCTGAAGCAACGGCCTACTCCTTCAGCTCTTCCACGTAATCAATATAAGCCTGCATCGCGTCATCGGCGCTCATGCCTTTGACTTCGTTCCAAGCGTCCCACTTGGCGCGGCCGACCATGTCCATCATGCCGGGGCGTTTGCCGTCTACATCGCCGCTGGTGGCCTGTTTGAACAGGGCGTACAGCTTGAGTTTGGCGGCGTTGCCGGGGTCATCGTCCAGCTTTTTAACGTCTGCCTGCGCTTTCTCAAACTGGGCTTTCAAATCGGCCATTTTTGCGTCTCCTATAAAAACTGTTGGTGTTGCAACGCATGCGAACTTATCATAAGCGGGCAAAACGTCAAAGACAGAAGAACAAATTTAGGAGACCGTATGGGCCGCGAACGCATGTCGCCGGTGGATACCGCTTGGTTGCGGATGGATTCACCCGTCAATTTGATGATGATTGTCGGAGTGCATGTGTTCGAATCGCCAATTGATTACGCAACGCTGCGTGATGTGGTTGGCAGCCGGCTTTTGATGTACCGGCGCTTTAAGCAAAAGGTGGTGCAAGACGCGAGCGGCGCATGGTGGGTGGACGACGTGCATTTTGACCTGGACGCGCACCTGCAGCGCATCAGCCTGCCGGGCGATGGCAGCAAGCGCGAGCTGGAAAAGCTGGTCGCCTCGCTGTCTGCCGATTCGCTAGATTTTGGCAAGCCGCTATGGCAGTTCAGCTTGGTTGAAAACTACCAAGGCGGGCAGGCGCTGATTGTGCGTATTCACCACTGCATCGCCGACGGCATCGCACTGATTGGCGTGATGTTCTCCATGACCGCGCCCACCCCAGAAGGCTCGCTGGCCACGCCAGAAAAACCCAGCTGGATCAAAACCCGCACCAGCAGCGACAACGCCAACGTGTGGGAAGATTTTTTTGCACCTGTCACCAAAACAGCGGTGCGCGCATTGAACTCCGCGGGTGGCGCGGCAGCGTCCGCCATTGAGCAGGCCGGCGCAGTGCTGCAAGAGCCTGAACTTGCGGCGCAACATGCGGCACAACAGGCTGGCGAGTTTGCCCACATCGCCGGGCAGGTGGCCAAGGACGCCGCCAAGATCGCGCTCATGCCTGCTGATTCGCCTACGGCGCTCAAAGGCAAACCCGGCCGCGCCAAGATGGTGGCCTGGAACGAGCCGCTGCCGCTGCACGAAATTAAAAACGTTGGCAAAGCGCTGGGCTGCAGCGTGAACGATGTGCTGCTGTCTTGCGTGGCCGGTGCGCTGCGCAGCTACTTGGTGAGCATCGACGAAGAGGTGCCCTACGACACTGAAATCCGCGCCATGGTGCCCGTGAATCTGCGCCCGCGCGGCAAAGAACATCAGCTAGGCAACAAGTTTGGCTTGGTGCCGCTCACGCTGCCGGTAGGCATTGCCAACCCGCTGGCGCGCCTGTACGAAGTGCGACGGCGCATGACGGAACTCAAGGGCGGTTATCAAGCCATTTTTGCCATGGGCGTTCTGGGTGTGGTCGGCAACTTTCCCAAGACCGTGCAAAACGCGGTGCTCAGCCTGTTTACCAGCAAAGCCACTGCGGTGATGACCAACGTGCCCGGCCCCAGCGAGCCGCTGTACATGGCCGGCAGCAAGATGAAGCAGATCATGTTCTGGGTGCCGCAAAGCGGTGACATTGGCCTGGGCGTATCGATTCTTTCTTATGCCGGCGGCGTGCAGTTTGGCGTGATCACCAGTAAAAAACTCTGCCCGGAGCCGCAAAGAATCATCGACCGGTTTGCTAGCGAATTTGAAAAACTCATCATGGCTGCGATGCTCTCCGGCCCGGACTATTGCACTGACCCGCAAGAGGTGGAATACAACCTCTTCCCTGAGTTGCGGCCCAAGCTGATGAAGGCCGTGCCCAGCAAGGCCGGCAAAGCAGTGGCGGCCAAACGCGTGGCCGCGGCAGCAGCAAATGCTGCAGAAAAAACACTGGGCAAAGCGCCGCTGCCGGTAAAGCAATCCAAGTTTGCGGCGATGCGCAAGCAGGCGGCGTAATTTTTCTCCACCGAGTTTTTACATAACCGTTCGGGCTGAGCCTGCCTCTGCCCATTTAAAGCAAACGCGGCTTGCAATCGGTTTCAAAACCCGCGCCGAACCGGTTGCCGTGGCGTGCCCAAATTTCGTAAACGTTCTGAGTCACCACTACGCGGGAGGCGCAAATGCCCGCGCCACCCGCGCGCCTGCCCAGTACATGGGAGGGAACTCCGCGCGCACTTGCCTACACTAAGTTCAGAGGAAATCGAGGAGAAGCGAAAGCTCTGGGTAGATAGAACAAACCGGTCCGCACTGCTCAAGGGAGGCTGTCACAACTACAGCCACAACAGGAGATGAGCAGCTGCGAATGCCGGCGGCAAGCAGCAATAAGTCATTGAGAGAGGGAACCCACGTGATCGCCACAAAATTTCGCCGCATCCAAGCGCGGCACAGAATCAACCAGTTCTACGTGTTTGAGTCAGGCCGATCGATCAGCCCACGTGTGGCTTCTGCAGCGCCATTGAACGGCGGCGCAGATGGGGCAATTGGCAGGTCAGACGCGTTGAAACAAGCCGCCGGTCCAAGGGAGGATCGGACCGGCGGCTTACCTATTTTCTGGACGCTGCAGCCGTCAGCGGAATAGCAGGCCGTAGCGTCTTTTACCAAGCGACTACGCAGGATTCATGCGCTTCTTCGGGCAAAAATGCTTGGAAAAGCGCATGGATATTGCGTGCTAAAAGTTGTCGCTGCCCTTTTTTTCTAAGAGGCTCGACCGCGCAGTTCTTGTATTGTTCCCAAGATCAATCTCAGGCCGAACGCGCCAACAACAGCGCCTGACACCTTGGTCAAGCGAGCCAAGTTGCGTAGATAAGCGCGCTGAACAGTTTGCTGCGAAAAGGCAACTGCAAGACTCGTGTGCCAAACGACTGAATTGAAGTAGACGACGGCAACCGCGCTAAAGATATGCAGCCAGGATGGCGATTGCGGCAACGCAGTCGCAAATACGCTTCCATAGAACAGTGCGATCTTCGGATTGAGCGCACTCGTCATGAAACCGATCCGAAACGCCGCGATGCTGCTTAACGTAACTTGTGGCTTGGAAGCGACTGAAGTGCCTGCACGCCAGAGATTAAACGCGAGGTAGAGCAAGTACAGTCCACCGGCAATCTGCACCGTCTGCCGCAACGACGGGTGGGCCGAGAACACTGCGCCGATGCCCATCACGGCGAGCGACGCCCATACCAAGGTAGCCGTGGTCATTCCCACAACAGCAGCAAGAGCCGCCACGCGGCTTTGGCCACCCGCCAACTGCGCAAGCAGTACAACGTTGAACCCAGGCACCAAAAGAACTGCCCAGTGCAGCAGTGCGATAGCGATGAGTGATGAAAGCATTTTTAGCGCTCAATGCGATGCGTGGGTGACACACGGATTTTTTCAATGACACCACACTTTTTTCCAATTCGTCTAGCAGTTGCATCTCCGCGCTGCTGAGCCATTTGGTGAGTAGTACATCGCGCACGCTCGTTATCACAATGCAGCGTGGTGCGCCCACATCCCCCTCGCCCTAACCCTCTCCCGCGAGGGGAGAGGGGATCAAGAGCGGTGCACGGAGGCTTTTTTCGCTCTACGTAGTCTGATAAACGCGGTATCTCAATCCTGCGCGCGAACCGAACTGCGCGGGTTTGGTGAACTGTTCGACCAACACTCCGCCATTCGCCTCAATGACCCGCTGTGACGCAATGTTCTCAAGATCGGTCGTGATTTCCACAAACGGTAGCCCAACAGCCC
>JBOFGW010000005.1:0-8205 GCA_051649325.1 Burkholderiaceae bacterium
AAACAAAAACTAAACCTCTACGAACGCTATACCGCCCTCATCTGGTTCTTGATTCTGCTCGCGGTGTGGGAACTCGGCTGCCGCGCTTTTCAAGTCAGCGACTTTATTCTTCCTGCGCCCAGCAAAATTTTTGCCTCGCTGTGGGAATTCCGCATGGTCATTCTGGACCACGCGATTCAAACCTTCTGGACCACCATGGCCGGTTTCGCGCTGGCGGTGGTGGTAGGCGTGCTCATCGGCGTGGCCGTGGGCATATCACCGGCTATCTATCGCGGCGCGTATCCGCTGCTGGTGGGTTTTAACGGCATTCCCAAGGCTGCGTTTGTACCGGTGCTGGTCGTTTGGTTCGGCATTGGCACTGTGCCTGCGATTCTGACTGCGTTTTTGATCGCGTTCTTTCCGATCCTCGTCAACGTCGCAACCGGCCTTGCAACGCTGGAGCCGGAACTGGAAGACGTGCTGCGCGTCCTCGGCGCCAAAAAGCGCGACGTTCTGCTCAAAGTCGGCCTGCCGCGCTCGCTGCCGTATTTTCTAGCGTCGCTGAAGGTGGCGATCACACTTGCATTTGTCGGCTCGGTCGTGTCTGAAACCGTCGCCTCCAACAAAGGCATCGGTTACTTGATGATGAGCGCCTCGTCGCAGCTGCGCATGCCGCTGGTGTTCGCCGGGCTGATTGTGATCAGTGTCATGGCCGTGGCGATGTACTACATCCTCGCCTGGGTGGAAAACCGTTACACCAAGTGGGCTACGCGTGGGCAGGCAACGGTGTGATGCTCTAGAGTGGTCTACGCAGTATCCATGGGCATCTTGAAGAATTTTTGCCTTGAAATACGCATGGATATTGCGTGAAGCAAAAAAAGGGCCGATGAGATCATCGGCCCTTTTGCATAGCTGCGCTAAAACTTACCTCACCAAATTGCCCCACAAGCTGTTGCGGATGTCGCTGTTTGGCAGGTCATCTTGCACCCACGTGGCTACCGCCTGGCCAGCGGCGTTCATCGCAAACTGAACTGTCTTGACTTCGCCGGCACCTGTTTCGATTACCGCCGGTGTGCTCCATGCGCCGCCAAAGTTTAAGCGGCTTGAGTAAACGTCAAAGTTGAAGGTCGTGGAGTTGAGCGGACCTTGATAAGTCACGATTGCCGTGCCGGCGCTGCTCATGCCAAGCCCAATTTCAGTGGCGAAGCTATCCACCGTCACGGGTGCGGTCCAGCCTGTACCGGGCGTGAACTGTGCGGCACGTAGCAATGCCTGACCCGTATTCCACACCGCAACTGCACGCCCATCCGCAGCCATCGCGATTCTCGTGCGGCTGTTGGTGTTGCCGGCAAGCGCATCCAGCACGGTTGCTGGCCCCCAGCCGGTGCCGACGGTGTAGACACTGTAGTAGATGGATGTGCCCTGTGCCCACATGGCAACCGCATTGCCGGCCGCACTCATCGCAACGCGCGGTGTGCGTTCAATGATATTGGTGAACTCCGTTTCAATGATCTGCGGCGTCTCCCAGCCAGAAGCAGCCAAACGGTTCGTTTTCACGCTGAAGTTGTTGTCACCAGGGTTGCGCTCACGCCAAATGGCCACAGCTTGCCCGGTGCCATTGATCGCCAGCTGCGCATCACGCGCTTCCAGCGAACTGTTGTTGGTGATATCTACCCAGGCGGCCCAGGTGCTGCTGCCGGCAGCGAGTGTGGTGTACAGCACGTTGCCACCGATTCCCAGCATGGAAATTGAGCCATCAGCATTGATTGCGGCGTCTGCAAATGCTCCGCCTGCGCTGCCCGCTGGGGTGAACGTGGTGGTTGACCAACCCGTGGCCGGACTGAAGCGGCGCGTTTCAAAGTTGGGCCTGATCCAAGTGGCGTTGCCCGCTGCGTCCATCAACAACTTGCCTTGCACAAATGTCGCTGACGAGCTTGCCAGACCGGGAACGGTCGTGGCTGGATCCCAGCCCTGGCCCGCCACATAGCGGCGCGAAAATACTTTGCGCGTGCTTCCGTCGGGCACGCCGTCCGACTGCTCCCACAAGGCCAGAGCGTTGCCATTCGGATCGATGGCAACCAGCGTGCTGGCATCGGAAAACTGGTTGGTACCCGCCACATTGAAATCGTTGCTGTTCTCAAGCAGCTGCGCCGTTTGCCAACCGGTCGGCGAAGGTGTCGGACTCGGCGTCGGGGTAGGAGTCGGCGTAGGCGTAGGAGTTGGTGTGGGCGTCGGAGTAGGTGTCGGGGTCGGAGTCGGTGTGGGAGTGGGTGTCGGAGTAGGTGTTGGCGTAGCTGTGGGCGTAGGCGTTGGTGTTGGCCCAGGCGTTGGACTGGTTGTGGGTGTTGGCGTCGGGGTTGGTGCCGGCGCGGGTGCATCGTCACCACCACCGCAGGCAGCAACCAGTGCGGCCAAGGTCAAGGTAGTGGCAAGGGCTCGCAGAGTCCTGGCAGTGCGCTGCGAGGCGCTGGGGGTTTGATTCATCAAACTACTCCTTAAGAATTCATCGAAACACATCGCGCCGGCAAGCTGCGCGTGAACAGGAGCAGTGGCCGAACATGGCTCTTCATGCGGCGTGACTGCTTGCGAGGGACAATAACTTTGATGCAATAGCCGGCGCTACTGACCTTAAGTGCTGATGTACTTAAGTACAGGACTGACTTTGATGGCGCACACTCGGGCGAATCGCGGGCCGATGTGCTGTGTGGGTTTGAACGCGTGCTCTAAAACAACATCGCTACTTATGTATGAATATGCCGAAGCGTGGCAGATATGCGGCATATCCGTTGCAGATGTTCTCAAGACGCACGCGAAAGGCGATACTTCCGGCTTTTCAGCAAGGCCGCGCAGGACTTTCCTACGCGTTCACGTTGCGCGATCTGCTGCTGCAATGTGGATCAAACTCCGGGCTACATGAAATGACAAACACGAATACCAGCAGCAGTTTTCAATCGCTATGAAACACGACATGCGTATCGGGCAACTAGCGCGCCATTCCTATATGTTGCGCAACCGGAAAAGTTTTTCATGAGCCGCCTCTGGAAATGGTGGAGCCAATGGATTACGCGGCAGATTGAAGACGCCGAGCAAGTGCGCATGCAGTTTGCGATTTCACCCAGCTCACCTGTGCTGGGTGTTGCCGCAGCACTGATCGCAACCGTGCATTACTGGGATAAGGTGCCCAAGCTGTCCGCAGCTCTCTGGTTTGTGGGTGTTGCGGCGAATCATGGTTGGTATCTGTGGCTGCGCAGCCGCTTTCATCAGGCCAAGCCCAGCGACGAGCAACTGCCGCAGTGGGCGGCCAAGCATGTGGCCGGGCTTGCCGTGTGCGGGCTGACCTGGGGTTTGGCGGCGTTTGTGTTTGGCGGTGCAAGCGCCCCGCATTCGTGGAACATCATGCTGATGACCTTGGGTGGCACGGCCATCATCGGTTTGCTGACCTTTACCAGTTTTTTTCCTGCGCATGCGGTGTTCACCATCGGGCTGATCGCGCCGGTGACTTTTTTGAGTATGCTGCGTGGCGATGCATTTAACTATGTGGGTGCCGGGCTGGCGCTCGTGCTGCTGGGCATTTTGCTGGTGCAGGGCAAGCGGCAGGCGAGCAGCGCGGCGCAGGTGATGCGTACGCAGCGGGAAAACACGCGGTTGGTGCAGCAGCTCAAGCAAGAGAACACCGCCAAAGAGCAGGCGCTGAAAGACGCGCAAGACGCCAACGCGGCGAAGAGCCGGTTCTTCTCCGCCGTGAGCCACGATGTGCGCCAGCCGTTGCATAGCCTTTCTTTGCTGCTGGAGACGGTGCGCAAGGTAGACGCAGCAGACATGCGTGAACGGGCCGTTGACCGCATGCAGCAAAGCGTGAACATGCTGGATAGTCTGTTCACGCAGTTTCTTGAAATGTCTCGCCTGGATTCAGGCGTGGTCGCGCCGCGGCTGGAGGCCATCGCGCTTGCGCCATTGCTGCGAGAAGTCGCGCAGACCTTTGAACAGCAGGCCGCGAGCAAGGCGCTGCGTTTGCGGGTGGAGACGGTCACCGCCAGCGTGCATGCAGACCGTGCCTTGCTGCAGCGTGTGCTTACGAATTTGCTGAGCAACGCGGTGAATTACACCGATCAAGGCAGCGTAACGCTGGCCTGCGCAACCGATGGCGCGCGTGTGCGGGTGAGTGTGCGTGACACTGGCCCAGGCATTGCGCAGGATCAGCAAGAACAGGTGTTTGAAGAGTTCTACCGCACATCTCACGCGAGCGCGGCCACTGCGGGCTTTGGTCTTGGCCTGCCGATTGTGCGGCGGCTTTTGCGCAGCATGGGCACCGATGTGCAGCTGCAGTCTGCCCCGGGCCAGGGCTGCGAGTTCTCTTTTGTGCTGCCGGCCATTGCCCTCGCGCAGCCGCAACCGCGTGAACCTTCAGCAGACGATTTGCTGGCAGGCGCACGCGTTGGTGTGATTGAAGATGATGCAGTCGCCGCGGATGCACTCAAGCAGCTCTTCACTTCTTGGGGCGTGCACGTGCAGGTGGCACGCAGCGCAGAACAAGCGCTGGCGTGGCAGGCGCCGATGGATGCACTGATCACTGACTTTCAACTCGGCAGCGCCGATTCCACCACTGGTGTAGATGTGGTGCACACGCTCAATGCGCGCTGGCGGCAAGTGACTGCGCGTGAAACACCGGTGTTACTCGTCAGCAGTCAGTCGCTTGCGAGTAGTGAGGCGCGCGGTTTATCCGTGCTGACCAAGCCTGTTTCTCCGCTCAAGCTGCGGTCATGGTTGTTGCAGGTGCTTGCGGCATCGCGTGCACCTGGGTAATCGTGGTGTGCAGGGGCTGCATTGACTTGGGAGCTTCTATCAATCGCCGTTCGCGTTGAGCCTGTCGAAACGCATTCGATATAAGTCGTGGATTGGACAGGTGGCTAGAGGGCTTCGACAGGCTCAGCCCGAACGGTTGGAAGATTCATGGTGTATCAAAGAGGTATCACGCAATATCCATGCGCTTTTTCAGGTAAAAGTGGCTGAAGACACGCATGGATATTGCGTACTCGTACTTGAAACTACATAAAAAAGCCGGAGCATGCTCCGGCTTTTTGTTCTTGCAGTAGCGACCAATCAGTTGACCGTCACCCAGTGCGCGCGCATGTAGTTGTCTGCCGAATGCACTGGCACTACATTGCTGCGAACTGCCCAGGGAATCATCTGGCGGTGCAGCACAATGTGGCGCACTTCCTGGTTGTGCAGCGTGAGCGCTTGTTTGATTTGATCACGGCGTTTTTCTACGTTGACTTCGCTCGCAGCAGCGTTAATCAGCTCATCGAGCTTGGGATCGCTGTAGCGGCCGTAGTTGTAATAGCCGCGCTGCGTTTTTTGATCGTAGGTGTGCATGATCGGCTCAAGCGTGGTTTGCGCATCGGTGATCGCGCCGCCCCAGCCGAGCATGTAAAAGCTCGTGTCCAGTTTTTCCAGCTTGCTGAAGTACGTGGTCTTGGACTGCGCATTCAACTTGACCTTCACGCCAATGCGGCCGAGCATGCCAACCACTGCCTGGCAGATGTCGTCATCGTTGATATAGCGGTCATTCGGGCAGTCCAGCGTGACTTCAAAGCCGTCTTTGTAGCCGGCTTCTTCCAGCAATTTCTTGGCAGCGTCTACGTTATAGGGCAGACGATTTTTGTCCAGCTCCGGCGCGGTGCAGGCCAGCGGTGATGGCGTCATGCAGCCAACGATCACAGACTGGTCGCGCATGATACGTTTTTTGATCGTGTCAATGTCGATGGCCTGGTGAAAGGCCTGGCGCACTTTGCGATCTTTGAACGGGTTTTTGCCCTTCACGTTGGAATACAGCAGCTCATCGCGGCCTTGGTCAAAGCCAAAGAACACCACGCGGTTTTCCATGCCGTACAGCACTTTCGTGCGGCCGCCGGGGGCGGAGAGGCGCGCGCCGTCTTGCGGGGGCGGATCTTGCACCAGGTCAAGCTCGCCAGACAGCAGCGCAGCCGTGCGGGTGGCGTCGGACTTGATCGGCGTGTGAATCACCTCAGTCACGTTGCCTTTGGGTTTGCCCCAGTAGTTGGGGTTGCGCTTGAGCACTGTTCTTACCTCCGGCTCGCGCGACACAAGAATGAACGGCCCGGTGCCCATGGCGTTGCGGCTGGCAAAGGTTTCTTCTTTGTCTTTGAATGACAGCGGCTTGGTGACGTTGTTCTTCTCGCTCCAGGCCTTGCTCATGATAAAGACGGTAGAGGCGTGCTCAAGCAGAATTGGATTGGGCTTTTCCAGCTTGAACTCAACCGTGTAGTCATCAATCTTGGTGGGCTTGCCCATCGCACGCGCGTAGTTGGCAATTTGCGAATTGGGATGCGCGGCGCGCTCGTAAGAAAACACCACATCGTCAGCGGTCAGTGCGCTGCCGTCATGAAACTTGACGTTCTTGCGGATGTTGAAGCGCCAAGTGGTGGCATCCACCTGCGTCCACTTTTCTGCGAGCATCGGCACCTTTTCGAGCTTCTCGTCGCGGCCGACGAGATAGTCGTAAATGTGCTCGTTCATGTTGTTAGTCACGCCCTCGTTGCGCGAGTACGGATCCATGGTCTGCGCATCACCGGACGTGGCCCAGCGCAGCGTCTTGGCCTGTGCGCCGGTGGTCGCAACCAGCGCCGCCAGGGTTGCGGCGATCAATAGTTTTTTCATGGTTAAAACGGCCCCTCTTTTAGAAAGTTTCGCGAATGTAATGGTTTCGTCATCCGCAAGCAATCCTTTAAGCGCCAATCGGTGCGATTGCGCGGCGCACACGCTCCAGATCGTCCGGCGTGTCCACACCACCCGGTGGAGCCTGCGGAATTACCCTTAGATGAATTCCGAAGCCGTGCCAAATCGCGCGCAGTTGCTCAAGACTCTCAAATTGCTCCAGCGGCGCCATTTGCAGCGTGGGGAACAAACGCAGAAACGCTGCGCGGTAGGCATAGATGCCCACGTGCCGCAGAATCGGCGGATCGCCCGGCGCAATCGGTATGCGCGCGCCGTACTTGTCGCGGCCGTAGGGAATTGGTGCGCGCGAAAAATACAGCGCGCGGCCGGTGCGGTCTGCCACCACTTTCACTACGTTGGGGTTGAAAATTTCGTCGTAGTCGGTGATGGGGTGCGCGCAGGTGGCGATGGCGCAGTTGGTCGCGCTTGCGAGTGCTTGCGCGACATCATCAATCAACGTGGGCGGAATCAAAGGCTCATCGCCTTGCACGTTCACCACCACGGCTGCGTCCGGCAGGCCCAGACGCTCGGCAACTTCAGCCAAGCGGTCAGTGCCGGTGGGATGGTCTGGCGACGTCATGAGCGCATGCACACCATGTGCCTCGCACACTTCCACCACAGACTGCGCGTCGGTGGCGACCCACACCTGCTCCGCGCCGCTGGCGACCGCTTGACGCGCGACGCGCACCACCATCGGCACACCGCCGATATCTGCCAGTGGCTTATTGGGTAGGCGCGTGGAGGCCAGCCGCGCCGGCACAATCGCCACGAAAGGCGCACGCTGCCTTAGTTCAACCGGATCGTCGCTCAAGATTCTGGGTGAGTACTTGCGGGCGGCATGGCCACCGACGGGCCGCCTTCGATATGACGCGCTTCAGACACCAGCATGACCGGGATGCCGTCACGCACGGGGTAAGCCAGCCGCGCGCTTTTGCTCACTAGCTCCTGCTTTTCGCGGTCGTAAGTGAGCGGCCCTTTGGTCACGGGGCATACCAGCAGTTCAAGCAGTTTTGGGTCCACCGATTTTGCTCAATATTTGGTCGATCAGCCCGTAGTCTACCGATGTCGCGGCGTGCGCAACCCACAACCGTGCATCGTTCAGATGGGCGGTTTTCAGCACATCTTTTTGAGTGATCACAATCGCCAGTTCAGGATCGTCCGGGAACGGGTTTTGCGCAAAATCATAGTGGTCCGGCAGCGGCAAGGTTTGCCCCTGCACACCGACCGCGGCCAGTGCGTCAAAAAAGTTTTGCGGATTGCCAATGCGGGCGGCAGCAAGCACGCGCGCAAACCGCGCCGCAAACGCCTCCGGCGCAAGCACCTCGCCGCTCGCAGCATGTTCAAGCCGGTCAATCACAAGCCGCATCGGCAGCGCGTTTTTCCACTCCACCACGGCCGGCGCGTCGCGGCTGATAATCACATCTGCCTTCGCCAAACGCGCCGGCATTTCACGCAGCGGCCCGGCGGGCAGGGCAAAACCGTTGCCGTAGC
>JBOFGW010000006.1:0-5252 GCA_051649325.1 Burkholderiaceae bacterium
TGGCGCGGGCGGTGCGCACATAATCTTCGCGCAGCACCTCAAGCATGGAAGAGCGCGTCATGCGGGCAATCACCGCCAGTGGAATCGTGCCCAGCACAATCGCGGGCAATATCAAATGCCGCAGCGCTGAGACAAACGCGCCGTCTTCACCGGAGAGCAGACTATCGATCAGCAGCGAGCCGGTGACCTGCGGTATCTCATACTCAATCGCGATGCGGCCCGACACCGGCGTGAGACCGAGCGTGACCGAAAACACCATGATCAATATCAGCCCCCACCAAAACACCGGCATCGAAAACCCCACCATCGATGCGCCCATCACCGTGTGATCGGCCACCGAGCCGCGTTTGAGCGCCGCAATCATGCCGGCAGGAATTCCTACGGCGATCGCCAGCAGCAATGCAAACAGCGTGAGTTCCACCGTGGCTGGAAACAGCGCCGCAAGCTCGTGCGCGACTGGCTCACGCGTGACCAGTGATGTACCCAGATTGCCTTGCGCAAGATCTTTCAGGTAATTCAAATACTGCACGTGCAGCGGCTGATCCAGCCCCAAGCGCTGCACCGCAGCCGCGTAGGCGGCGGGCTCAAGCGAGCGCTCGCCCATCATGATCTGCACCGGGTCGCCGGGAATCAAGCGGATCAAACCAAACGCCACCAGCGTGATGCCCAGCAGCGTGGGAATCAATGTGGCTAGGCGCTTGAATACAAATCCGATCATGGCTGCGAGAAACGACCCATCAGACGCGCTGAACATACACCAGCGCGCGTTGAAACAGCGTGCGACGATGCAAAACTAAGTTGCATGCACGCAATATTCATGCGCTTTTCCAGCCATTTTTGCCCCAAAACCCTTATGGATATTGCGTACTTATGCATGAGACGCTGCCTTCACCGGCATGGTAGGCGCTGCGGCCCAACGCGCAGCGGCGTGGTGCGTTTGAATGGTGCGCTCGATCAGTAATGCCCCGCGTGGCAGACTGCGTGCCACGGTGCGCGCAATGCAGGGATGTAGCGCCGCCGCGCGGCCACTCAGCACTACGTTGCGTGGGCCAAAGCGGGTGATCATGGCGTTTGCAAGGCGTGCCAGCTCAAGGCCGGCGTCTTGCAAAATCGTCAGCGCTTGCGGGTTGTTCTCTTGCGCGGCGCGCGCTACCGCAAGCGCAAGCTGGCCGATCTGGCCTCGGTCTGCGGCAAGAATCAGTTGACGTGATGTGCGCCATTCGTCGCCGCCCAGTTGTGTGAATAGTTCTTGCGCGAGCTTACTGTCGCGCCAGCTGCCCGGCGCTTCGTCCTCGCGCCGCCACACAGCGCGCAGCGCCTCGCGCGCGATCCAGGTACCGCTGCCGCCGTCGTCCAGCCACATGCCGCGCCCGCCGGCGCGGTGCAGTATGCCGGCTTGGTCAACAAACGCGGCGACCGAGCCGGTGCCGGAGTAGACAAGATAGCCATCGCCGGGTGCGAAGGCGGCGCGGCAAGCGGCTTCGATATCGCTCATCACGGTGATTGCGGCCGGTGCAAGCGCACATGGCGCGGCAATTAATTCAGCCAGTTGCGTAGTGTCTTGCGCTGCCGCATCAAAACCGGTGAGCGCCGCTTGAACCTGCGTCACAACCGTGTGTGCGTGTGCGGCTTGCGCGATGGCCGCAAAACTGCGCATCAAATGCGCGCGGCCCGCGGCATCACCAAGCTGTGTGGCCGACAAGCCTGCTACCGCGCCTTCCGCGATGATGTGGCATTGCCCATCTGCCAACGCCCAGCGCGTTTGCGTTCCGCCCGCATCAATGCCCAGGCCGCTCATGCCGCAGGTTTCTTGCCAAAGGCCGGATCAATCTTGAGAAACGCGGTGGCAATAAATGCCGGAACCGTCGCCACGCACACCCAGATAAAAAAGTTCACGTAGCCAAGCTGCGCCTGAAACCAGCCGCTCACCATACCCGGCAGCATCATGCCCAGCGCCATGAAGCCGGTACAAATCGAGTAGTGCGCGGTTTGATGCGGCCCGCGCGCGACCATCATCATGTACAGCATGAACGCGGTGAATCCGCAGCCATAGCCAAACTGTTCAAACGCCACTGCGGCGCTGATAAGGTAGATGTCGCCAGGCTGTGCTGCCGCAAGATAGATGTACACCAAATTCGGCGCATGCACCGCGGTGACCATCGGCCAGAGCACGCGCCTCAAACCAAAGCGCCACACCAGATAGCTGCCCAGAAAACCGCCGAGTGTCAGCGCAATCACGCCGATGGTGCCGTACACAATGCCCACTTGCTGCGTGGACAGGCCAAGGCCGCCTTGCGCCACCGGGTCCAGCATGAACGGCGGGGCAAGCTTGAGCAGCTGCGCCTCGCCAAAGCGAAACAGCAGCAGAAATGCCAGCACCAGCACAATATCGCGGCGCTTGAAAAACGCGGCAAAGGTGCTGATGAATTCCGCCAGCACGCCGTGTTGATGGCCGGTGGGAACATCCGCCGCGCTGCGCGGCAGGGCAAAGCGGTGATACAGCGCGGTAGTCAA
This sequence comes from Burkholderiaceae bacterium, assembly GCA_051649325.1. Classification (GTDB taxonomy): domain Bacteria; phylum Pseudomonadota; class Gammaproteobacteria; order Burkholderiales; family Burkholderiaceae_C; genus JBJOQV01. Next base: position 2,515 of record JBOFGW010000006.1, read on the forward strand.
CATCAACGCAGCGAGGATTGAAAACACGATGGTCCACGCGAGCGTGGCCTTGCCGGTGGACTGAATCAGCGATCCTGCCAAATACACGCAGGCGCCTTGCCCGGCAATCATCGCCAGCCGGTAGGCCGTACTGCGCACTGCGATGAATGCGGCTTGCTGATGGGGCGCAAGTGCGATCATGTACATGCCGTCGCCGGCAATATCGTGCGTGGCCGATGCAAACGCGAGCAGCCAGAACATGGCCAGCGTCATCTGGAAAAATCCGGGCATGGGAATCGTGAAGGCCACTGCCGCCAGCGCCACACCAGAGGCAAATTGCAGCGCCACCACCCAGTTGCGCCGCGTGCCAAACATTTCCACAAACGGTGACCACAACGGCTTAATGACCCAGGGCAAATACAGCCAGCTGGTGTACAGCGCAATGTCGGTGTTGGACACGCCAAGGTTCTTGTACAGAATGACGGAGATCGTCATCACCGCGACATACGGCATGCCGGACATGAAGGATAGAGTGGGCACCCAGGCCCACGGGGTTTGCGCCTGCGGCGTGATGCTGGGGCGGCTTGCCTCAATAGGTTGTGCGGCCTCGCTAACTGTCATCGCTGCAGCGCCTGCCGAACGCTACCTTCGGCCTGATCCAGCCGCGTTTGCGCCACGATCACATCCATCTTGCCCAAGATCGCGACAATCGCCACCTTGGTGTGAAAGCTGCAGGCCTCAAGCGTGGCAAGTGCCTGCGCTTCATCGCAGCCAGTGGCATGCATGGTGAGTGAAACTGCGCGGCGCCGCAGCTTGGCGTTGGTGGCGCGCAAGTCCACCATCAGATTGCCGTAGACCTTATTGAGCCGCACCATCAACGCGCTTGAAAATGTGTTGAGCGCCACTTTTTGCGCTGTACCTGCCTTGAGCCGAGTACTGCCAGAGATTAGCTCTGTGCCGGTGAAAAGAAGAATGCCCACTTCCGCCTGCACAATTACTGGCGCTTGCGCGTTATTCGCAATACCGATGGTGAGCGCGCCGGCGGTCTTGGCGGCACGCATAGCGCCGAGAGTGAACGGGGTAGCGCCGGAGGCGGCGACGCTGATCACCACGTCGCGCGCGGTTGGGTTGGCCGCATTCAGTTCAGCTTCGCCGCGTACGCCGTCATCTTCCGCACCTTCCACCGCCTGCAACATCGCCTTATTGCCGCCCGCCAGCACAGTCACGACGCGATCCGCTGGCCAAGAAAATGTAGGATTGAGTTCTGCTCCATCCATCGCTGCCAACCGGCCCGAAGTGCCGGCACCCACGTAAATCAATCGTCCACCAGCCTTGATCCGCGGCAGCGCCAGATCCACTGCGCGTACAAGCTGCGGTTGGGCGTTGCGCACTGCTTCGGCCGCCTGCAACTGGTCTTTGATGAACGCCCACACAAGCGCGTCGGTGTTGTAGGTGTCGAGCGCTGAATGGGCTGGGCTGGGAGTTTCGGTGTCAAGCATGCGCGATTGACGAAAGACCTGATTTAGAACCAATATATAACCAGTTGCGGGCGCTACGCTAGCAGTCTGTACAAGTTTTTGATCTTTTCTTGGCAAGGAGAATGTGGATGGCCGAGCTTGCGCGTGTTCTGGGGCCGCTGGATCCCAGGCAAAGCCTGCCGCTGTACCAACAGCTGCAGCGCGGTGTGCGCAAGGCTATCCGCAACGGCGCGCTCGGCCTGGATGATGCGCTGCCTTCAGAACGGCATTTGGCGCAAGTGCTGAATGTGTCGCGCATCACGGTGCGGCAGGCGATCAAAGGGCTGGTCGAGGAAGGGCTGCTGGAGAGCCGGCAGGGCGCGGGCACCTTTGTGCGTCAGCGCATCGAGAAAAACTTTGCCAAGCTCACCTCGTTTTCAGAAGACATGCTCTCGCGCGGCTATGCGCCCAGCACGGTGTGGGTCAAGCGTGCGCAGGGCACGGTCACGCCGGAAGAGGCGCTCAAACTTGCCGTCAGTCCCGGTACGCGCGTGTTTCGTTTTCACCGCCTGCGTTTGGCGGATGGCGTACCGATGGCGCTGGAATACGCCACCATTCTTGCGTGGGCCTTGCCATCGCTGCAAAGCGTGTCTGATTCGTTGTATGCAGCGCTCAGCCAGCGCGGCCGGCGGCCTACGCGCGCGCTGCAGCGCTTGCGCGCCTTGCTGCTGACTGGCCAACAAGCGCGTCTGCTAGAGGCGCAGCCGGGCGATGCGGGTTTGATGGTGGAGCGGTTGAGCTACTTAGCCGATGGACGTGCAGTGGAACTCACGCAGTCCGTCTATCGCGGCGTGAACTACGACTTTGTGGCCGAGCTCACGGCGGTATAGCGTGCGATTGAGCGACAAGGATCGGCCTAACTGGTATGGTTTTGGTGCTGTTGTGCATATCGGATCCGCATGAGTGCTGTCCACTTGGATGATCCGTTGAGCTGCGATGCCTCGCGCATGTGGCGCGACGCGTTTGAAGTGCCGCACATTCTTGCCACTCAATTTGTTCGCAACGCGGCGCTCTTGCAGATGCTGGGCGCACTGCTGCGCGATGCGCGTCCGGCCGACTTGTGTGGCCTTGACCCGGACACGGCGCGCCATCTGAGCAAAATCACACGGACGCTTTGACGGCATGGACAACTACGCAAATCGCGCAATATTCAAAAGAGAGTACGCAATATCCATGCGGGTTTTGAGGCAAAAATGCTTCAAAAATCTCATGGTTATTGCGTACAGGGCATTTGATGCTCTT
>JBOFGW010000007.1:0-25634 GCA_051649325.1 Burkholderiaceae bacterium
CCTGTCAAGCGCAAGCATGCAGCCGCTCAATTCTCCGCAAGCCAGGTGGAGACCAGTTCAAGCATTTGTTTTTGTGCACTGAGCAGCGTGAGCGTGTGGTCAATCTCCGGCAAAAATCGCCAATCAAGGCCTGCAAGGAAAGCCTGCCCCGAAAACGAATCCTTGATTTGGTCAGCATAAGAGTAGTTGTGCAGCATGCTGCCAGTAAACACCATGAACACGCGCGCGCCTCGGCTGGTAATTTTCTCCAGCCAACCCGCGTAGATGGACTCTGTGATTGTTTGTGTTTCATATTCAATCACCACCGGTGGGCCGCTGCTAGAAATAGCTGCTTGCAGCTTGCGACCGAGTCCGAACAATTTGTTCGTGGCAGCCTTGGCCAGGCTGGCGGCCGACGCCGCGGCTAATTTGCGCTTGAGAAAGGCCGCTTGTGTGTGCGGCGTGGGGAACACGCGGCCATCAATCATGAATAGCCCGCTGATGCGTTCGTCTGCCAATGCCGCAGCCAGACCGTTTTCTGCGCCGGAGCAGATGCCAACGATGCTTGCTTGTTTCGCGCCACTGAGCAATAGCGCATGCGTCACGGCGGCTTTGATGTCCGCAACCGCCTGCTCTGTATAGGTGGCTGCTTGTGCTGCGGGCTTGCTGTCACCCAGCCCGGCCAAGTCAAAGCGCAGCACGCTAAAGCCCAGCCCCGCAAGGTGCCTCGCCAGCTTGACGTTAAAACGATGCGGCCCCACCCGGTGGATCACACCGGCGTTGAGCAAGACAATTGCCCGCTCAGATTGGGCTTGCTTTTCAGGCCCGGTATACACGCCCAACAAGTGTTTTGCAGGGCCAAATGTGACAGCCACTTCATTCATGAGCGCGCCTGCACTTCCGCGCACAATCGTTCTACTACAGCGTGAGGGACCAATGCCGTGTTGAGCGCCTCTTCAGAGGAAAAATCGAAGTCATGCTCAAACTGTGCCTGCTTGATCTGCCGCGTCAGATTTGTATTGTTCTGCATCGCCTGCGGCGCTAGCACTACGGTTTCGATATCTGGTGGGATGGCACCCGGCGTCCATGCCATGGCGGTGAGCTGCTCCCTCATGGCTGCGCCAAGCGCAAAACCAGAGGCTTCATTGTCTGCGGGGATGCCTGCTTGCGGCGGTGCGATGCTGTAAGAAACACGAATGGAGCGGTAATGCTCATCACGCAGCGATTGCAAGTACTCCGGTCCACTTAAGATCGGCTCCCACAGGATTAGCTTACGCGGTCGCCGTTCTGTATTTTGTGCAGCCAATGCTGCGGCCGTGGCGCCAAGCCGGACTCCAAGCCAGGTAATGTTTGTCTGCGCACTACGTTGCCGAATTTTTTCATCTGCGGCGCAAATGTCCGCGAGCCAGCCGTCTAGATCTGTCTGATCATCCTGCCCCGCTGAATCGCCCGTACCAAAATAATCAAAGCGCATTACAGCATATCCAGCTTGCGCCAACTTTTCTGCGGCCACCCGCAGCAAGCGATGCGTGCGGATCGCTTCTTGCCCGAACGGATTGCAAATCAGGACAGCTTGTTCAGCCTGGGGCGAGGCAGGCGGATGAAAAATTCCAAACAGCTTGCGTTCGGCCCCGAAATAGAGCGGCACCATATCCAACTAACCTTGTGTATCTTTTATCTGCCCAATCCAAGATGGTTGGACATGCGTTTGAGCCAGCCCAGCTTTTGGTTGGGCAGAACGCTGGGCTTCGATACATTATTGCCTGCTTTTGAAGCGGGCGGATTTTCCTGGGTTATGTCGCCAGCTTTTAGAGCGATGTTCTGAGCGTCAATTGAGGTAGCAATTTGCTGCAATGTTTCAAATATCAGCTGCCGTACGGGAATTTTTGCGCCAAGGCGCTCTGTCACTTGGTACACAACACGCATCGCAAGCAAAGAATGCCCGCCGAGGTTGAAGAAGTTATCTGTGAGGCTAACTGCTTCAATGCCGAGCACTTGCTGCCACACCAGCGCGATGGTGCGCTCGGTATGTGTGGAGGGCACTAGATGCGCCGGAATGTGATGTACCGCCACCTGTTTTGGCGCCGGTAGTGCTTTTCTATCGATTTTGCCGTTGGGCAGCAGCGGAATAGCCGTAAGTTCCACGATAGATTGCGGCAACATATAGTCTGGCAGTCGCGCGCGCAGGGCTTCTATAAGTAAATTGTGATTAAGCTGCTCAGAAGCCTTTGGCACGACATAGGCGATCAATCGTTGATCGCCCGGCTGATCTTCCCGCACGATCACTACAGAACGCTGAACTTGCGGCAGCGCTTGCAGGGCATTCTCAATTTCCCCCAGTTCGATGCGATGGCCACGTAGCTTGACCTGAAAGTCAAGCCGGCCCATGTGCTCAAGCTGACCGTTGTGCTTCCAGCGCCCGCGGTCACCGGTTCGGTACATGGTGTTACCTGGGCTGAGTGGGTCAGGCACAAACCGCTCAGAGGTTAACTCTGGCCGATTCAAGTAGCCGAGCGTGACCCCGTCGCCGCCGATACAAATCTCCCCTGGAATGCCTACGGGACACAACGCTCCGTCTTCAGAGACAATGTGCACCGTCGTATTTGCGATTGGCTTGCCAATAGAAATCTCTGCAGTGTCTCTAGCGATCTGGCTGCAGGTCGACCATACTGTTGTTTCTGTGGGTCCGTACATATTCCAGAGCGCTTTGACCTTGGGTGTGAGCGACTTGGCCAGATCCTCCGGCAACGCTTCACCGCCGATGAGTGCCGTGAGCTGTTGATTGCCCGCCCAGCCACTTTCTAGCAGCATTCGCCACGTGGAGGGCGTGGCCTGTAGAACTGTCGCGCTAGAGGTTTCAAGCAGAGCACGTAGTGCATTTGCGTCTGCCGCTTGATCGCGGCTGGCCAGAATCACGCAGGCACCTACGCTCAAGGGCAACAGCAGCTCAAGCACTGCGATGTCGAAGCTGAGGGTTGTGATTGCAAGTAGCCGGTCTATTTTGTGTAGACCGGGGATGGATTGCATGCTCGTCAAAAAATTAACGACCGCGCGATGCGGAACAATCACGCCTTTGGGTCTTCCGGTCGAGCCTGAGGTGTAAATGACGTACGCAGGGTCTTCTGGAGTTGCGTCCAGTGCAGCAGACGGCTCAAGAGAGCGGCTGTCTTGCTCAGCGATTTGATGGGTATCAAGGTCGAGTACAAGGGTTTTATCGCGGGGCCAATCGATACACCCCATGCACGCCGACTCAGTGACTAGCAGCGTCAGGTTGCTGTCAAGTGCCATGTAGTTCAAGCGTTCTGCAGGATAGCTAGGGTCAAGTGGAACGTAAGCAGCCCCGGCTTTAAGCACGGCAAGCAAGGCAACCAACATTTGCTCACTGCGGTTTACACAAAGGCCTACTAGACTGCCGCGCCCCACGCCTTTCGCCCGTAAGGCGCGTGCGAGCTGGTTGGATTGCATGTCCAGCTCAAGGTAGGTCGTTTGTGCGCCCTCACACTCTATAGCCGCATCTTTTTTGTGCTTCGTAAATATTGCCGCCAGCACGCTAGGAATAGTGGTTTTGGGATAGTCTTGTTTAGTGTGATTCCAGCGCGCGAGAGACTCGCGATCGTGTTCACTGAGGCAAGTGAACTTGCGCACCTGTTGATTTGACTCGCTAACAAGTTGCTCGGCAATAGTTTGGAACAGCGAAGCAAAAGTGGAAACTGTGGATGGAAGAAAAATATCCGAGTTGTAAGAAAACACGCATTCGATACACGTGTCAGTTTCAACGCTCCAAAGAGTCAGATCATGCGTCGAACCTGCAAGGGGGAACAAAAACCGTTCATGTTGAACGCTGCCCCAACTAGTGGGCCGTTCACGAACATCCTGATATGAGAAGGTTGTTTGTGCCAAGAGCGGGCGTGACTCATCTCGAGGAATATCCAGCGCACGAACAATCTGCTCAAAAGGAACATCCGGTGATGCAAAGGCCTTGGACACTATCCGATGAACGTGGTGAATCCATTCTGAACCCGTCTTCGATGTATCAACTTGAAATCTCAGAGGAAGTGCATTGACGAAAAATCCTATGATTTTTTCAAGCTCTGGAGTCTCCCGGCCGCGAACAGGTGTAGCCACGACAAAATCAGTTTGACTGCTCGCCTTGTGGAGCATCAAAGCGTAGCTAGCAAGCAAAATCACAAACGGCGTAGTTTCATTGCGACTAGCGATTGTGTGCAATTTGTCTTTGAAAGAATGATCTAGCTTGATAATGTGCGACGCCCCCTTGCCAGACATCACGGCGGGGCGCGGTTTATCTGCTGGTAAATTCATTGCCTCTGGGATCGGCGACAGTTCTGCGACCCAAGCGGCTATCTGCTTTTTTGTCTCTTCGCTTTGCTCTTGCGCGCGTGACCAGCTAGAGAAATCCCCGTATGTAATTGGCAGAGGGTCAAATGCGGGCGTGCGTCCCGATTCAAAAGCAGAATAGGCCGCTGAGAAGTCTTTATAGAAAATGTCGTATGACCATCCATCCCAAATCATGTGATGAACGAGTAGGAAGAATACGTGGTCATGCTCCGAGATTTTGAACAGCTTGCATCTGAAAAGCGGCCCTTGTTCAATCGCAAACGGAATTTGGGTTTCATCAACGATCATTTGACTGATTTGCGTGATCGCATCCTGCTCATTCTTGGCGTTTACGCTGACAATCTGCAGCGAGAGGGGCGTGCCTTCAACAGATCGAACTCTCTGAACTGGAGGGTCGAGCGAAGCATCAATAATCGTACGCAGTGTTGAATGGCGTTCAATAAGAGAGGAAAGAGCACGCTTGAATGCGTCGAGATTAAGTGCCCCTAGGAGCCTATGCCCTGAAGGCACATTGTGCTGTGCGCTACCCGGAGTTAAATGCTCAAGAAACAGCATGCGCTGTTGCATTAGGGAGAGAGGCGCAGAAGTTTGATCGTTACGTGCCGGAATCTTTGAAGCAGGGATGTCCTGCTGTAACGAATGAAATGCCTGAGCAAGTTTTCGAGGGCTTGGCGCTTCGAAAACCGTGCGTAGAGCCAGTCTTTTACCGGTTTGTTTGGAGAGCTGGGCAAGCAACTTTGCTGCGGTAAGTGAATGGCCACCTTTTTCAAAAAAATTGTCGTCCGGCTGGAGTTTGTCTACCCCCAACACTCTAGCCATTGACGCACTCACAATGTCTAGATAATCGATGGCGCGAGGAGAGCTTGCTGGTCCCTTGGCTGTTTGTTCAAAATTTGGCGGAGGCAAGGAGTTTCTGTCAATCTTGCCGTTGTGCAACAGCGGGATCGACTCCATGAAGACAAAGTAGGTAGGCACCATATGTGCAGGCAGTTTTGTTAGCAGGTGCCGTTTTAGGTTGGCTTCCGACGCGGCTACATTGCTAGCAACAAGATAAGCAATGAGGCGCATATCACCGTTGCCGAAATCCTTGGCAACAACGACAGATCGCGCAATCGATGGATACTCGAGTAGAGATGCTTCAATTTCTCCAAGCTCGATGCGGAACCCGCGAATCTTGACTTGATGATCGGACCGGCCAAGGTACTCAAGGGCTCCGTTGTCTAGCCATCGAGCAATGTCACCAGACTTATACATCCGGCCGTTGGGTACAAATGGATCTGTAATAAAGCGCTCAGCCGTCAGCTCAGGCCGGCCAACATAACCAAGGCCGACTTGAACGCCTCCTATGTATAAGTCCCCCTCAGCGCCAACAGGCTGAAGCTGTAGATCTTCATTGAGAACATACATTCGGGTATTAGCCACCGGAAAACCGATAGGAGCTACTGGGCGAGGGTCGTTCGCTATGCAGTCCCAGTGGGTAACCTCTACAGCTGCCTCTGTAGGACCGTACAGGTTTACTAGGCGGGTTTTATGCAGTTGAGAAAGGAACGCATTTACTGTGCTGGTAGGCAATGCCTCGCCCGAGCAGATGGTGAGCCGCAAGGATGAGCAACGGCGTAAATCGGGCTCTTCAAGAAAAACTTGCAGCATCGATGGGACAAAATGAATCACCGTTATGCGAGCTTGCTCGATGAGCGAAACGAGATAATCCGGCTCGCGATGCCCGCCGGGCCGAGCGACGACAATCGATGCTCCGGTAACGAGTGGCCAGAAGAACTCGCGCACTGATACGTCGAAGCTATAAGGGGTTTTCTGTAGGACGCGGTCTTCACCAGTAAGCTTGTACGTTTGTTGCATCCACAATAGCCAGTTCACAACACCTTGATGCGTGTTGATTGCGCCTTTGGGTCTGCCAGTAGAGCCGGAGGTGAAAATCACATAAGCAGGATCATTTTCTGTACCAATGATTTTTCCGCTCTGTGCTGGAAAGCTTAATAACTCTGCATCTAGAAAAACTGTATCTATTGAGGAGAGGTCGATTTTCTGTATGCGCGCCAACTCTTCACGACGAGACACGAGTAGCTTGATATCTGCGTCCTCGCACATGTGAGCGATCCGCTGCGGTGGATAGTCGGGATCTAATGGGACGTACGCCGCGCCGGCGTAGACGATGCCAACCAAGGCGACGACTAGCTCGATGCTTCGATCTAGGCAAACACCTATGTAAGCGCCTGGCTCAATTCCTTTTTCACGCAATTGATGCGCAAGAGACCATGCCATACGGTCGAGGTCTGCATAGGTTACCGAGCGGCCTTCAAAGCGAACTGCGATCGCATCGGGTTGCCCGACAACAGAACGCCGGATCAGGTCTCCTAAACGCAAGCCGCTTTCATAGGGAACGGTCGTATCATTCCAGCGGTGAAGGCGTTCAAGATCCGCTCGCGGTAGTTGCCCATTGTGCTGCCGGTTTACCGCGCTTAATACTCCGGCTTTTGCGGGTTGAATCGCATAGGCTGCTGACTGGACATTTGTGATCGCAGCAATCACCTGGTTGACCGACGCGAGCAAATGCGCCGCTGCTTCTGGGCTGAAAAACTCTGTGCTGTGATGTAAGTCCAGCGTGAGTGAACCCGGCGCGTCATAAAAGTTAAAAACTACTTCGCTCAATAAACCTAGCTTACGTCCCTCTTGAAATTCAGAAACGAGCGGTTCAAAGTCTGCGGCGCTTAAACGTGGGTTGAGGTTGAAGTACACATTGGTCAGCGGGGGGCGATTGCCGGCGGCTGGAATACCAAGGGCGCGAGCAATCGAACCTTGGGTTGCTAGTGGGTGCTCTAACGCATCCATGAGCCGAGTACGGGTTTGAGCGAGTACATCAGAAAAAGAAGCACTATCTTGCAATTGGATGCGGACCGGAAGATCCAGCACACCATCGGCGATTAACGCGTCATGCCTTTCCAGGCTCTGGCTGGCAAACGGTACGCTGATCACAAAGTCATTGCGTGCTGTGCGCTTTTGAACTGCCAGAGCAACGGACGCAAACAGCGTTTGAAATAGCGTTGCCTTGTTGTCGGCCGCGATCTTACGTAACGCCGCAGCAACTGGTTGATCAAAAGTGTAATGAATCGTACTTCCGGCGTAGAGTCGAGGCGTGGGCGGCTCTTTGTCGCCCAGTTGCAAAGGCGCAGGCGGATTTTTCAGTAGCTCGCACCAATATGCTCGAGAAGACTGCGCCTCAGTCGATTCCCATCGTTCTTGCTCTCTTGCGCCAAAAGTCAGTGCAGATTCGGCGGGTGTCCATGAAGGTGCCGCTCCATGGAGCCGGGCACGGTAGGCGGAGGCCAAATCATTCAAGAAAATGGGCGTTGCCCAACCGTCAAAAATCAGATGACTGACAACCACATGGACAAACACGTGATTGCTCGCAACCCGAAGGATGGCGAGCCTTGCCAATGGCGCTTTATCTAAAGCGAATTCGTGTGAGTTGTGCGCGTCGCAATACTGATGAAAAGCGGCGATTGGATCGGCAGCGTCTGAAAAATCAACCAGCTCGACATTAGGCGCCGACAATTCTGGACTCAATCGCTGCAGGGGCTCTTCGAGGTCAAAGGTCACGCGAAACGCGTCATGCCGACGTAGTACATCCTCAAGCGCTTTGACGAGCGCTGTAGTGTCTACTTCGCCCTTCAGAGATAAGCATATCGATTCGTTCAGCGCCTTACGGGCGTTGGAATCAAAGTTTGCCGCAAGCCAGCGCTCCGTCTGGCCAGGGGTGAGGGGGGCGGATGGCGGACTGTTGGCGTCATAGCCACCCGGTGGTGTGGCGCCTGGCCGTGGCGTAATGAAACCAAGAGCCATCAGCTCGTCTAGCGCTTGCGTAAAGACGGAGAAGATTTTGTCAAGCTCCGTTTCACCCATCGCTTCCGTGACGAAATGACCAAATTGCTCGTACAGGTGCAAGCCGTGATGGCGCGCGAGGTAATAGAACAAGCTGACAAATTTTTGATCGTCGTCCCAGCTTAGGCGCCACAGCGAAGCGCAGTGCACTGCTTTCACGGGCGCGCTGCGCACTGCAAATGCTGCATTCAACCGTTCGATCAAACTCTGTGTACGTGCGTTGATCGCATGGTAAAGCGCTTGACCGCCCGCTTTAAGGTGCAAGAGGCTTGCGCGCGCTGCTGCGAGCGCAAGCGGGTGCCGCACGAAGGTTCCGGCAAAATAAGTGACACCTGCTTCAGGATAGGAATCATCACCGTATTGCCATGTGCCGCCGTCCAATGCGTCCAGCCACTTTCCGCTACCACCGATAGCAGCGAAGGGTAGACCACCACCGATGATCTTGCCGTAGGTGGAGATGTCGGCCCGAACACCGTAGAACTCTTGAGCTCCACCGGGCGCTACGCGAAAACCAGTAACAACTTCGTCAAAAATGAGCGCGCAACCGGCGTTATCGGCGATGCTGCGCAGCGACTTCAGAAACTCGCGCGGCTGCACCGTCGGATACTTATTCTGAATTGGCTCGGTCATGATGGCTGCGAGCTCTTTGCCGCGCTCACGCAAAATCTTGAGCGAATCTTCGCTAGCCCAGTCGAGCACGAGAATATTTTCTACCGCATTGGCGAGAATGCCAGGGGCTGCGGATAGAGAGCGGAGCTGCTTTGTTCCGCGAACGATGACCTCATCAAAAATGCCGTGATAGGAATTTGTGAAGATGGCGATGGTTTTGCGTCCAGTGACAGTGCGCGCAATCCGCATAGCACCCATCACCGCTTCCGAGCCGGTATTGCAAAAGGCGACACGCTCCATCCCGGTGAATTCTGAAATGAGCTGCGCAACCTCGGCCGAAAGCGGGTGTTGTGGGCCGACTTCTATCCCTTTGTGCAGTTGGTCCACCATCGCCTGCACAACGTCATCAGGTTGATAACCTAGAAAGTTCGCGCCAAAGCAGGACAGCAGATCAATGTACTGATTCCCATCCAAATCCCACACGTAAGCACCCTTGGAACGATCTGCCACGATGGGATAAACCAAATCTTTCCACAACGGATTAAAACCTGTAACCACGCGTGGATCGGCCATCAGGTTGCGGTGTTGTTGGCTAAAAGTTTTCGATTTTCCTGAGCGTGCGTTATAGCGCTCAATGAATTTGGCAAGCCACTCACGTTGTTGAATAGACAGCTCTTGCTTTACGTCAAGGGTAATGCGTGCTGATGCGCCAAATGGCTTTTCCACCAGCGCTTTGATCGATGGTTGCGAAACGCGTTCTTCCGGTGCGAGTGAAGTATCCTGGATAGGTTGAACTGAGCTCGGAGTTGAACTCGGAGCTGTTGCTTTAGCTGGTACTTGCGCTTGTACAGCAACAACGGGGACGGCTGCTGAAACTTGGCCAGATAGCAGAGCAAGTTGCTGCGACATGAGCTGCATTTGCTGCATGATCAGTTGCTGCAATCCATCGGGAGATGCTCCAAGCTGAAGAGCGGGCAATGGTTGTGGCGCTAATGGCGCCACGCCTGAAGACGGTACGCCGGGCGAGTGAGTAGGTGCAGGGTTTGCTGCCTGTAGCGTTGGGGGCGGTGCAAATTTTTCTGCGTGCAGCTGCGTATCAAAGAAAGTCGCTAGTTTCTCGATGCTATCCAGATCTTCGAGTAAACGGCGAAAACGTAGTTTGATGTCAAACACGCGTTCGATCTCGAGCGTCGCTTGCGTCAGAGACAGGGAATCCAAACCCTGATCGGTAAACGATGCGCTGGTGGACAGTTCTTCGATTGCGATGCCTGAAACATCGCTGAATACGCGCAATAGCTCTTGATGCAGGATAGGGAGTCGGGTCATCTGAGCAACCATAGGGAGCTGATTCGTTATGAGGTGAGGGGCTTGCTGAGTAGTTGCTACCGGCGTGTCGTGCGTTGTGTCAATAATCGCCGGCGTCTGCGTGCCAGCTACGCGCCGTTTAAACCAATGCTGCTCGCCGCCAAAAGGGTAGGTCGGCAGTGCGACGCGTTGAGTATCCGGCGTGGTTGGCCATGCCACTGCGGCGCCGTGTGACCAGAGGGCGCCGATCGTATTGATTGCCGCTAGCGCTGCATCGCCTGGGTTTGATGCCGGGCCAAGCAGCGGAACAACCTGAGGTGCGAGTCCTTGTTGGTTGCGATGCTGACGTACCAAAGCGGTCAACGCTTGAGAAGGGCCGACTTCAACAAACATCACATTCTGATGTGCGAGCTCGGCCGAAATTGCGCGCGCAAATTGGACTGACGCGCGTACCTGGCGTGCCCAATAAGACGGGTTGATTGCGTCGGCAGCGTCTAAAGGAGCGCCGCTCACGCAGGAGTAAACCGGTATTTCAGGTGGATGCAGCTGTACGCGTTGGGCTGCTTCTTCTACGCGGGGCAACGCGCCATCCATCGCAGCGCTATGAAACGCATGGGAGACCTTTAGTCGCGTCGATTCAATGCCTTGGGATTCCAGTTTTTGATAGAAGCTGTCAATTGCCGCGGATGGTCCCGCGACAACAGTGAGTGTTGGAGCATTGAATCCGGCGATTTCTACATCATGGGGCAGCATCGCGCCGACCCGCGTTGCATCTGCCTTGACCGCGAGCATCGCACCGGGAGGCTGAGCAAACATCGCCGCGCCGCGGGCAACGATCATTGTTGCAGCGTCCTGCAAGCGCATCACTCCGGCACGGCACGCCGCCGCATATTCGCCAATGCTGTGGCCAATCATTGCATCGGGCTGCAGCCCCAGTGTGTCTAGCCATGCAGTCAGCGCGTAATGCATCGCAAAAAGCGCGGGCTGCGCAAATTTGGTTTGCGCCAGTTGCGCGGCAATTTCGGCGTCGTTTACTGACGCGTCGATCAACCATGGACGTAGATCAGCGCCCAGTAAAGGCGTCATGTACTGAAAACAAGCGTCGAAAGCTTCTCGAAATGCTGCAGATTCTGTGTACAGGCTGCCCGCCATTCCAGGATGCTGCGACCCTTGTCCTGGAAACAGGTACACCAAGCGCAGCTTATTGTTCGCCGTTTTCGCTTTTGGCGCTGAACGCAAAGCAGCAACTGCCGATGGTACTGCCCGTGCCGCCACAGCTGCGCGCTGTGGCATCGCAACCCGCCCGTGCATGAGTGTTGCGGAAACCGACTTCAGATCTACTGTTGGATGCTGCTCCAAATAGTCCGCCAACTGTTGCATCCGGAGCGTTAGCGCTTCATTGGTTTTTGCCGAAAGCGGCAAAAGCACAGGCGCTGGATTCGTTTGCGCAGCATGGGCTGAGTGACGATCAGCCGCTTGCTCAATCACGACATGCGCATTGGTACCGCCCACGCCAAACGAACTGATCGCGGCGCGGCGCGGTCCAGAGTTCTCGACCCATGCGGTGTTGGCAGCGACTACTTTAAATGGCGTCTGCGCAAAGTTGATTTGCGGATTTGGTTTCTGAAAATGCAGTGTTCTTGGCACAACGCCGTGATGCACGCACAGCGCTGCCTTGATGAGGCCAAGCACTCCAGCTGCGGCAATGGTATGACCAAGATTGCTCTTGAGCGAGCCAATCGCGCAGTATTGGCGATCTTGCGTATCCATCTGCCAGGCTTGGGTGAGTGCTGCGATTTCAATAGGATCGCCCAGGGCCGTGCCGGTGCCGTGCGCCTCCACGTAGCCAATACTTCTGGCATCAATGCCGGCGTGGTCGAGCGCCATTCGAATCGCCGCTGCTTGACCACGCACACTGGGCGCGGTAAAGCTCGCTTTTTCCCCGCCGTCATTGTTGATACCCACGCCACGAATGACCGCGTATAACGTGTCGCCGTCGCGCTGCGCGTCTTCCAGGCGTTTGAGTGCAACCACGGCGCCGCCGCTGGCAAATACAGTGCCGCTGGCGGCTGCGTCAAACGGGCGGCAATGGCCATCGGCCGACTCCATGGCGCCTTCTACATGCAAGTAGCCGCCTTCTTGCGGAACTATGACAGTCGCACCCCCCGCTAAAGCGAGATCGCACTGGCCGGCCGCGAGCGCTTGCCAAGCTTGTGTAACCGCGACCAACCCGGTTGAGCACGCAGTGTGCACGCTGACCGCTGGACCGTTGAGGTTGAGGCGATTCGCAATGCGGGTTGCGACGTAGTCTTTCTCGCTGGCAAGCATGGTGGCAAACTCGCCCGCCTGCTGAATGATTTCAGGCGCTTCGGTGCGCATCGCCGGTGCGTAGGAGTTATTTGCAGTGCCCGCATACACGCCTACGCGTGCGTTGCCGCGACTTGGATCGATGCCTGCATGTTCCAGCGCGTTCCATGCCAGCTCAAGCAGCATGCGCTGTTGAGGGTCAAGTAAGACTGCTTCCCGTGTAGAAATTCCAAAGAAGCTAGCGTCGAAGCGACCGGCGTTTTCTACAACGCCACGTGCTGCAACAAAATTTGGCCGGCTGCGGATGGCTTCTGGAATCGATGGATCCAGCTCATTGGGCGAAAAATGCCGGATACCTTCCTTGCCATCCAAAAGGTTTTGCCAAAACTCATCGACATTGCTTGCCCCGGCGGTACGCGTGGCCATACCGACAATCGCAATTGCACTGGAAGTTTGATGCGTCTTGCCGCGCGCTGATAGATTTGAGCTCGCTGCTGGATTGCCGCTTATTTTGCCCGCGATACCCGCCACCGTTGGCCGGTCGTACACATCCGCGACAGACACTGTTTGCACACCGCTGGATTGCAGTTTGGCGATAAAGCGCATCACAAGCAGTGAACGCGCACCGATGTCGAAAAGATTTTGCTCGTCATCGATTGTTTCAAGACCGAGCAAATCCTGCCAAGCCATGCGAACCAGTTCCAGCGGTGAGCGGTGAGGGTTTGCATCCGCAACTGTTGGCAGCGGCAGCGCGCGCCTGTCAATCTTTCCACTGGGTGTTGTGGGTAGGCGCTCAAGCTTAATAAACCGGACAGGGATCATGTAGTCCGGCAACCGATTGCGCAGATGCGCACGCAAAAGCGCCCCTAGTTGCTTGACATCTGCCGCCGCGTCTTTCAGTACAACGTGCGCGACGAGCTGCTTGCCGCTGCCCGGCACATCCGGCGCAGTTACAACAGCATCCTTAACGGATGGGTGCGCCATGATCACCAGCTCGATTTCGCCGGGCTCAATCCTGAATCCGTCCACCTTCAGCTGTTGATCTGCGCGCCCTAGATAAGTCAGTACGCCATCAGGCGCCGCCCGTACCAAATCGCCGGTGGTGTACCAAAGGCCTGCATGCCTAGCGATTGACTGAAACCTCTCTTGCGACAGGTCGGGCTTGCCAAGATAGCCAAAGGCAAGGGTTTCGCCGCCAAGTAGAAGCTCGCCTACGGTTGCTTGCGGGTCGATCGCACCTGCTTCGTCAAGCAGCTGCACCTTGACATGAGGCAGCGCCTGTCCGATCGGCGGGATTTCGGGCCACGCGGCCGCATCGCCTTCGAGCTCAAATGCAGTGACGACGTGGCTCTCTGTCGGCCCGTAGTGGTTATGCAGCCGCATTCCGGGATGGCGCTGAAAAAGCTGGCGGATGCTCGGCGTGACTTGAAGTTGCTCGCCTGCGCTTATGACATCCTGCAGTACCAGTTGAGTGTCATGCGCGGCATCCGCAATCATCTGCAATGCGATGTAGGGCAGGAAGATGCGCTCAACGCGCTGCTCGACCAGCGCTTTGACGAGTAGGGCTGGGTCGCGCCTGTGGTGTTCTGGGATGAGCACCAAAGTGCCGGCGCACGCAATCGTTGAAAAGATCTCTTGAAAATGCACATCGAAAGACAGCGGCGCGAATTGCAGGGTTCGCGCGGCGGTGCACAAATTCCTGTGTGTTGCGTGCCACTCAATCAAGTGACGCAGCGGCAGATCACCCATGGCTACGCCTTTGGGCGTCCCGGTCGAGCCTGATGTAAACAAAACATACATCAGGCCCGGCTTGGCCGCATGCGGCGCTTGTGCGTATTTGGCGGGCGCCTCAAGCGTTGGATAGTCCCCGGCCAGTGTCTTGAGCGTTGCGAGTGCTTGGGGTGATCCCAGCACCAAGCTGGGCTGGGCAGTTTCAAGCATTGCGCGCAAGCGCTCGGGCGGATAGGCCAAATCCAGCGGCACATAGGCCGCGCCCGCATGCACGACGGCGAGGATCGCGATGATTGTCTGCGCGTCGCGGTCAGCCGCAATCGCCACGCGGTCGCCAGGCGCAACGCCGGCCTGGGTCAACTTGTGTGCGAGCGACTCAACCTCGGCGCCCAGCTGCGCATAGGTGTAGTGCAGGTCAGCCGCTTCAAGGGCAATGTGCGAACCGTGCGACTGAGCCGCACGCTGCAGCCATGCACTTAGGGGCCGTGGATCGCGCGGTTCAACCCCTTTGGGTTGACGATTTCTAGTGCTGGCAGACATTGACTGTGGACTCCCTGGTTCCCCAAACGCAGCATGGCTTTTTTCTAATTCTTGGCGCGGCGATATTGCTGCGCATAGGGTGCTAACCGCGGTTCTTGAGAAGTTACTTTCGTCACGTGAGAGGTTGAAATCCCATTTAAGGGTGATGAGCGCTGCACTAGGGGTATTTTGAACGCACGCGTATGCAATATCAGACGTGATACCAAGAACGGGCGATCACCGGTTATAGGTGATGGGATCGCGCAGCGCTGTGGTTGGGCTAATCTTTGCCTGGTATGACGAAGGGAACAGATCTGTGAATCAGCAGTTTGAAAAGATACAAAGCATCGCACGGTCGGCGTGGCGCAATCGTTGGCAAGGTCTGCTAGCGGCCTGGGCGGTTGGTTTGGTGGGCGCTGTGGCGATTTACATGGTTCCCGAGCGTTATGAGGCCACTGCGCGTGTGTATGTCGACACGCAGACAGTGCTTAAGCCGCTGATGCGCGATCTGGCTGTCCAGCCAGACATCGAGTTGCAGGTCAGCATGCTCGCGCGGACACTGATTTCGCGTAAAAACGTCGAAAAGGTGATTTCTACGCTCGATTTCCATGAGGAAACAAGCAAGCCGGGCGGGCAGGACGCGCTGATTGACGGTTTGGTGAAAGCAATCAAACTCGAAGTGCAGGGCCGCAATCTCTACCGGATCGCTTACAAAGATGAAAATCCGCAGCGCGCCGAGAAGCTGGTGGCCAATCTTGTTGCATTGTTTGTAGACACGGGCGTGGGTGACAGCCGCAAAGATACCGAAGAAGCCCGCAAGTTTATTGATGAGCAAATCAAAGAATACGAAGCCAAGCTGGCCGAATCAGAAAACCGCTTGAAAGAGTTCAAGATGCGCAACTTCGGTTACGCGGTGGGCGGAGCCCGTGGCGACCAGTTCGGGCAAATGACCGCGATCGCAGATGAGGTGCGCAAACTGCAAGTTGATCTACGCGCGGCGGAGCAGTCGCGCGATTCTCTGCGGCGCGAACTTACGTCCGAAAACCCGGTGCTCACTGGCCCGGCGGATGCAGCGTTGGCGGCGGCGCAGCGGCCCACGGAGCTGGAATCGCGCCTGGAAGTGCAGCAGCGGCAGCTAGATGAATTGCTGCGCCGCTTTACGGAAAATCATCCAGATGTGATTGCCGCGCGGCGCTTGATTGCGCAGCTGGAGGTGCAGCGCCGGCAAGAGGTTGAGGCCAAGCGTGCGCAGGAACTTGCCGCTTCAAAGACCAATGCGCCATCCAATCCGGTGTATCAGCGTATCAAGATTGGCCTGACGGAAGCTGAGGCGCAGGTTGCTGCGCTGCGGGCGCGGGTCAATGATCAGCAAGCGCGCTTGAATGAGCTGCGCAGCGTCGCAATCAAAGTACCCAAGATTGAAGCGGAGCTTGCGCAGCTCAATCGTGACTACGACATTGTGCGCAAAAACTACGAGCAGCTGGTCGCGCGCCGCGAATCCGCAGCGATTTCCGGCAAAGTGGACGAAAGCTCCCAACTGGCGGTATTCCGGGTGGTTGAGCCGCCCCGGGTCTCGCCACGGCCAGCATTTCCAAATCGCATCACTTTGATTCCGCTGCTGCTGGCAGCGGCGATTGCGGCGGGCGTTGTCGTTGCCGGCGGGCTTGCACAACTGGCGCCGACGTTTGACGATATTCGCACGCTGCGGGATGCAAGCAAGCGGCCGGTGCTTGGCAGCGTGTCTGCCGTGGGCTCATCCACCATCGGGCTGCATGGTGAGCGACTGGCGTTTACCCTGGGCATTGGCGCGTTGGCGGCCGTGCATGTGCTGTGGCTGCTGTGGTCGGGCCTGGCTAAAGGATAGGTGGAGGCGGTGGCCAGGGTAGAAGTGCCAGCGGATAACCGGTGGCGCCTCACTTGGTGACTAGGACAGAAAATAAAAGAGCAATACGCAATATCCATGCGGGTTTTGAGGCAAAAATGCTTGAAAAACCGCATGGATATTGCGTAGACCCTTATTTTTCATTGAAAATCGCAGAAATTTGCACGAATTTGAACAACTAAGCTGCTGCACACACGACTAGCCTGGTTGATATGCCTACTGCGGCGCAACGCGACGCCGCGCCGCGGCCCAAAACTGTCTCGTAAATAGCGTCAAACACTGCTTGTCACGTGAATGCGGCATGCAGGATTTGATACTGCTTCGATACACTTTACACATTGAAGAAAAGACGATGAATCAGAACGTTTCCAGTCGAACGTTTCTGGCACGAATCCCGAGGGAGAATTATGTTTCAGCAAGTTTTTTCAGTCTTAAAGCATGCGTTGTCAATTGTCCTGGCTGGCGTAGTTGCAGTATCCGCTGTCGGTTGCGCTTCAAACTCAGGGTTACCGGCCGCACCGGCCAAGGCGAACGTCGCCGAATATCAGTACGTGATTGGCGCGCTGGATACGCTCAGCATCACCGTGTGGCGTAACCCTGAACTATCCGCTTCCGTGCAGGTGCGCCCAGATGGCCGCATTTCCACGCCGCTGGTGCAAGACCTGGAAGCGGTTGGCAAAACACCGCAGCAGCTTTCCAAAGAAATTGAAAAGCGCTTGGCCAACTACATCCGCGAACCGGTAGTGACCGTGGTTGTCTCCGGGTTTCAAGGCCCCTATGGCGAGCAGGTGCGTGTGATTGGCGAAGCGACCAAGCCGCAGTCAGTGCCGTTCCGCCAAAACATGACGCTGCTTGATGTCATGATTCTCGTCGGCGGCCTGACTGACTTTGCTGACGGTAACTCCGCTGTGATCGTGCGCGGACGCGAAGGCGGCAAGCAGTACAAGGTGCGGGTACGTGACTTGATCAAGCGCGGCGATATCTCTGCAAACGTGGAAGTCATGCCCGGCGACATTCTGATCATTCCGCAAAGCTGGTTCTAACGTGGCTTCCCAACCCAGTACAAGAAGTATGCCCGGCTCATTGAAAAAGGAACTTGTGTGAGCGTGATTGAGCGAGCGGCTCTGCGGCTCGAAACCCTCCAAAAAACCGGGATCGAAGTGCCGTGGCGGCAGGAACAAGCAGCGCCGCAACCGGTGCCCACAGTGACCGAGCCTGATGCCGCGCCGGCACCGCAGCCGGTAGCGGTTGAGCGGGCGCGCGTGGTGCGCCCGCCGGTGCAAACCGCTCCAGCTGCGCCGCGGATCGACATTTTTAGTCCTGCATTTGTCGCGACGAAGAAACGCGCGGAGGTTGATGCTGCGCGCCTGACTGCGATGGGCTACCTCGTGGCGGGGCAGGACGTGCGCTCGCGCTTGGCTGAAGAGTTCCGCATCGTCAAGAGACCGCTGCTGCACAATGCTGCCGACAGTTCCGTCCGGCGCGGCAATGTCATCATGGTCACGAGCTCCGTGGCCGGTGAAGGCAAGACGTTCGCGTCTATCAATCTAGCGATGAGCATTGCAACGGAGCTGGAACGTCAAGTTGTGCTGGTAGAAGCGGACAGCGCTAGACCAGCCGTGTTGGAGCGGCTGGGTATCGGTTCTGACCGCCCGGGCTTGATGGATGCGCTGGCCAACCCGGCGCTCGCCATTAATGATTTAGTGGTGCCCACCAACCTGGCACAGCTGGCAGTGGTTCCGGCAGGCAAAGCAAGTGCGCACGCAACCGAGTTGGTGGCGAGCGAGCGCATGAGCGGCTTTATTGCGCAGCTCTCTGAAGAATGGCCAAACCGGATCGTGATCCTGGATGCGCCCCCGCTGCTGCAGACCACCGATGCGCGTGAACTTGCCGTTCATGCAGGGCAGATCGTTTTAGTGGTGGAATCCGGGCGCACCAAGCAGGCCCAGGTCAAGCAGGCGCTGGCAATGCTTGAACGCTGCCCTGTTGTGATGTCGATGCTGAACAAGTCCCCGTTCAGCAAAGGCAACGAGGAATATGGCTACTACGCTTACTAGCCTTTTCGCAACGTCGAATCTCATTTCCGGAGCGCAGGCCATGAAAACTAATCCCAATAAGCGCCGAAATAAGCGCCGAACTCAGTACCAAGCTTTCGTACTCGCTTCGATCACGGCGCTGGTTCTTCCATGCGCTGCCAACGCTCAAGCTGCCAGCCCTCAAGCGCCCGCCGAAGGCGCTGCGCCGGAGAGCACCACCCGGCCACTGAGTTTCGAGCCATCGGTCGGAGCGGAATTGATTGTGTCGGATAACGGTAATTTCGGCATCTTGCCGGAAAAAAAGAGCGAAGTGACTGCGGTAGTTACACCGGCTTTAGCCTTTAGGCGCGACTCTCCGAATCTACGTTTGAACGGGTCGATTGGTCTGTCGGCCTATACATACGCAAACAACACCCAAGAAGATACAGTCCTACCCAGGCTTGACGTCGCGGCCTTTGGAACCATCGTGCGTGATCTTCTCACTGTCGATGCGTCCGTCAGAACCAGAGACTTTCTGTTGACCCCGCTTTCTGCAGAAAACGCTGGGGGCATCGCGCCGTCGCGATATAACGCGATCCAATCGCGCGTTGCACCCATGCTGATCCGCGAGTTCGGGCCAAACATTCGCTTTGAAGCTGCCAGCGACAACGCATGGACCACTTACGCAGGTGAAAGTGCCGGGCGCTTGGCAGACGCTTACACTGGGGCGCACCAAGTTTCGCTGCGGCAGCGTGCGCAACCGTTTGGATGGTCAATTGAAGCGACTCGCAGTGAAGCAAAGTATGACTCTATTAATTTTGAAAACTTCACAACCGACAAAGCACGCGCCGGTATTGAGTATCTGTTCAGCAACGAATTCAGTGTTGGCTTGGGAGGCGGTCATGAGCGCAACCGGTTCCCTGAATTCTCGGTCGATGGCAGCACTTCGTATGTAAACCTGCGCTGGCGGCCTGTGCCAGCCACATCGTTATTTGCCGAGGTTCAAAAGCGATTCTTTGGTAATGAGTGGACACTCGAAGCGCAATACCGCACGCCAATATTCGCGCTGAACGCGCGGGCTTGGCGTGACTTAGAAACGTTTCAGCAGCAGCTGCTATCGCTGCCCCGCGCCGGTAATGTTGCAAGCTTGATTGATGAAATCCTAGTTGGCCGTATCACTGACCCTGTTCAGCGGGCGCAGACCATACAAGACTTGATCAACCGCAGAGCATTACCATCACAGGTTGACCAGGCAACCGCCGTTTACACCGAGCGGATTGAGCTCACGCAAGGCATACGGATTTCTGCTGCCTTATTGGGCGCGCGTAATTCGTTGGTACTGGCTGTAGTCAGAGACCGCAGAGAGGATGTGCCAGGGTTCGACGATGTGCTCACCAGTCGCTCGATTGATCTGGTTTCTGGCAAGCGCGTAGGTGTGACGCTGGCGTGGAATCATCGTTTATCGACGATTAGCGCGATCGATTCCGAAATTGCCACGACCAATTCAACCAGCGGCACACAGTTCGTCCGCAAGGCAAAACAAACACGCGCGCAGGTGATTTACTCTCTCACTTTCTCGCCCCGGTCGGTCGGATCTTTGGGTTATCGCTTTCAACGGTATGACATCAATGATTCTGAGCCGGATCGAGAGAACGCAATCTTCGCCACTCTTGTGATGCGTTTTTAGGCTGCATGAAATGTACGAAGAGTATTTCCGTCTTTCGGGCCTGCCATTTCAACTAAGCCCAGACCCAACCTACTACTACTCAAGTGAGGGACACAGACGCGCGCTTTCCTACCTGAAGTATGGTGTTTATCAGGGCGAAGGGTTCGTTGTTGTTACGGGCGAGATTGGCGCAGGCAAAACCACGCTTGTACGTGCGCTGATCGGGGAGCTCGACCCCAACAAGATTGTTGCAGCGCAATTAGTGAGCACACAACTGGGCGCAGCTGATGTCTTGCGTTCAGTGCTTGCTACATTTGGTCTGCCGGTCAAAGGATCGGGCAAGGCCGAGATGTTGCATACCATCGAGGCCTTTCTTACTTCTCTCTTCATTGAAGGAAAGCGCGCAATTCTGATCGTCGATGAGGCGCAAAATCTGCCGCCAGACGCGATCGAAGAGCTGCGCATGCTCTCGAATTTCCAAATTCAAGACCGCGGCCTGTTGCAAAGTTTGCTGGTGGGCCAGCCCGAGCTGCGGGAAATGCTGCGTTCCACGCGGCACGAGCAGCTGCGTCAGCGGATCATTGCGTCCTATCACCTTGGCGCGATGAGTGCTGAAGACACCAAGGGATACATCACGCACCGGTTAGGTTGTGTGGGATGGAACAAAGATCCCGAGTTTGATGCGGAAGCTTTTGACGCGATTTTTCGCTTCTCCGGTGGTGTTCCGCGCAAGATCAACCGGCTCTGCAACCGTCTACTGCTATCCACTTATCTTGCCGGCGGTCATTTGATTTCGGCGCAGGATGTGATTGAGGTTGCCAAAGAAATCGGTGAGGAAATTGGTGCGGATCTGGTGACTGTACGCAGCGCGAAAAAAGCGCGCGCAGCAACACCGGATTCCGGCGAAGAACAAGTTGTAAAAGCGCGCAAGTCTAGCGCGCAGCCTGCTGCGGATGTTGGGGCCGCGCCCCCGGCGTCGTCGCAAAAAGTGGTTGATCTTCATGTGCACGACCAACCTCCTGCTGCAAGCAAAGCTGCTGTGCGCGAGTGGGACGTTCGCCCCGGTTCTGTCGTTTGCATAGGTGATACCGTGCAAGCTGTCGCCATGCTCGGCCAGCTCTGCCGTAGCTTGTCGCGCTCGCGAAGCACGCCCGCACCATCGCTGGCTTGGCTACGCCAAGCCGTAGACGTGTCGCAAGATGAAGTGCCGTGGTTGGACATGGGCTTGCTCAAACCGAATGCGGTTGTGGAAATTCCTGCAACTGCGAGTGACAAGTCACCGGTGGCCTCTCAGTCAAGCTTGATGGAGCAATTCTTTGATGCAGTTCGGCCCGCAGCAGTGGTATTAGCGGGCGATTCTGATGCGCTGCTGATCGCTGCGTTATGTGCCAGCAAACTTTCCATCCCGCTCATCCGCATAGACGCAGGCCTGCGTAGTTTTGACAGGACAACGCCAGACGAAATGAACCGGATTGTTGTCGACAATCTTGCCGCGGTGTTATTTGCGTCCGAGTTTTCCGCCGTAGAAAACATGGAGCGGGAGTCTTTGCCTTCCAGCCGCATTGAGCTGGCAGGTAATCTTTTGATTGATGCAATCGTTATCGCGCTGCCCAAAGCGATGTCGCCCACAGATCTGATGAACAGCAGCGGCGTACCCTTGAGCTTGGTGACCGGCAGGGCAGGGTATTGCGTGATTGATGTTCAGTGGCGGGATGAAGACCCAAGTGGTTCGGCAGAACTCATGGGCATATTGCTTGAGGCCTCTGAAATACTTCCGATGATCTGGTTGGTGGATCAACGTACTGAAGCGCAGCTTGCTGCGAACGCCGTGTTTGGCGAGAAAAATCACACCCATGTTGCCGCCATCCCGAAGGCCGGATATTTCGAATCGATCGGTCTGATCAGCGAGGCAGCGCTTGTCGTGACAGACTCAGCTTCGCAGCAAGTTGAATCGACGGCGCTTGGCGTGCCATGTCTGACTGTGGGTTCAATGACATCGCACCCCGTGACGGTGGAGCTCGGGACGAATACGCTGGTAAAGCTGGATCGGCTCGCGCTGACGCAGTCTATCCAGGCGGTAGCAGAGGGCCGGGTGAAGTCCGGCCGGATTCCGGAGCACTGGGACGGAAAGACCGCATCGCGGATTGCACACAGCCTGGGGCTTTGGTTTAAGGCGAACCGGATGGCCACAGCGAAGGCGCAAGCATAAAACCGGCGAATTGGCAGGGCAGGTACGCCTCGTTTTTATGCGGTACTTAACAAGATCTCACATGTCCATTTTTGAAGCGTTTTCGTCCAAGGCGCTCTCCTAGCGTCTGCTGGAACCAACAGTTGCTTTCAAATAAGCCAGCGCATTCCTGGGGGTTGCCAATAGATACATACAACGCGGTATTCGTGCCGCGGCGCCATTCGAATACGCTGTTGATGAGTTGATACATAAAAGATATCCGAATGCGTTTGGATGTTTGGATACAGCGATTGATTGATCTTGTGACGGGGATATCGGTTTCTGGGCAAGGTCTTCGTTCTGGATACGCTCAGGGCGGCAAAGTGGAGAGGATGCGCTGAACATCAGCGCGTACAAGAAAACATGTTTGGAACGTTTCATCAACGTCAAGTACTCGCAGCAGCACTTCAACTACTTGGCGTCGGCCTGCTGAGCTTTGTAGTTGTCTGGTTGGCCGTAGCATCCGACTTTGTTCGCTTAGCGCAATCTGAAGCGCTGCCAACAACCACCGGCAGCCTTGGACTCTATGCAATCTCATTTGCCGCCTTGATCGCGGCAGCATCCGGCGGTGCTGGCTTGTTCAGAAGCTCGCAAGGCGTCACCGTTTGGGCGAGCTTCAAGTGGGCCGCCGTTGTTGTCGCTTTTGCTTCCGTGCCTGCCGCGTTCGTGTTTTGGCTCTGGCTGGAGCGGGGATATATTCTGCGCCCGTTGATGATGACCATGACGCTGCTCTTGCTGGCGCTTTGGCTGGTGCGCCTCATGAGCAGCTGGGTTAAGGCAAGTGGGCTCACAGCGCGCCGCGTGATGGTGCTGGGTACCGGAAAACAAGCCGAGGCCGTTGTTGCAGAGCTGCATAAGTTCGATCCAACCGGTTACTTTGTGGTGGGTTACTTCCCGGTCGGTACGGGCAGCGAGGCTGGCGATATCGACCAGAAATTGATTCTTGACCCTACTGTTTCAATGGCTGTGCATGCGCAGCGTTTGCGCGTGGATGAGGTGATTGTTGCGGTTAAGGAGCAGCGCGGTGTTGGCCTGCCTTTGCAAGATCTGCTCGCCTGTAGAACACAAGGCCGGTCTGTGCTTGACCTCTCGCGCTTTTACGAGCGTGTGCACGGTGAGGTTCCGATCGAGTCGCTGAAGGCGAGCTGGCTGATCTACAGCGAAGGTTTTGTTCAAGGTGCGGTGCGTACCATATCCAAGCGGATTTTCGATGTGCTTGCGTCCTTGGCGCTGCTGGCGCTGACGTGGCCAGTCATTGTCGTTACTGCGATGCTCATCAAGCTGGAGAGCAGAGGGCCTGTGCTGTATCGGCAGGAGCGTGTCGGCCTGTCTGGCCGGTCTTTCCAGGTGTTGAAATTGCGAAGCATGTGCAGTGACGCCGAGCGCGACGGCGTGGCCCGCTGGGCCACCAGCAATGACAGCCGCGTGACCAGAGTGGGCCGCGTCATTCGCAAAACGCGGATCGATGAGTTGCCCCAGCTATTTAACGTGCTCAAGGGCGAAATGAGCTTTGTCGGCCCACGGCCGGAGCGGCCGGTGTTCGTGCAAAAGCTCTCTGAAGATCTGGCGTTTTACGATGTGCGGCACACTGTTAAGCCAGGCATCACGGGTTGGGCGCAAGTGCGTTTTAGCTACGCCTCGACTTTGGATGAGGCCAAGAAAAAGCTGCACTACGATCTGTATTACGTAAAAAATCACTCCTTATTTTTGGACGTAGTGATCCTATTTCAGACCATTCGCGTGATTCTGTTTCAGGTTGGCGCGCGCTAGATCGAACCTTTGCGCAGCATCCAAAGCCCCGTTTAAATCAATACACGCAGTATCCATGCGCCTTTTCAGGTAGAAATGCCTGAAAAGGCGCATGGATATTGCGTAGTCGCTTTTGAGTGATCAAACAATCTGGGTTGTCAACGATCTGACTAAGCATCCCCAGGGCCTGCGCAACATGCATCTAACCAACATCTTGAGCCGTGGCCGGTCAGTGATTCCGCTTTGGAAGGCTCTGTCCAGATCGCGCAACGCCTTCCCATCTACCTGTGTCCGTCACCGCGTCGGCGGCGCAAATGCGCGCTCGGCTCAATACCCGGCTAAGCAGGTGGTAGCCAAAGAAAACGAAGCGGGTTTACCGTGCGGTGCGCCGCCAAGAGCCGCGGAAATCGCCGCGCAAATATTTCCACGAGGCGAGCAAAAACGCTTCGTTGAGTGCATAGAAAAACGCGACTAGCCGCAGCAGCCCCGGTAACCGGGTGCCTTGGCGGGACAAGCGAAAAGTCACATAACCCAGCGCTAAGCCGCTCAAGACAACAGCCGTGAATGCCAGCCACGCCTGGCTGCCGATGGCCAGTAACGCAGACGCAATCAGCGCGACCAGCACCAAATGCGGCGTGACCCACCGGATCGCTTTGTGTGACAGGTAAGTGAACTTGGTGGCCCAAGTGGTACGTGTCAGATATTCGGGATAGCGCAGCAGCGCTTGAAAGTTACCGATCCCAATGCGTACGCGGCGGTGGTACTCCTCGCCAATGGATTCCGGCGTTTCTTCATGCGCAATGGCGTTGGGGTCATACACTAAGCGTTGCCGGGCTGCAGCGACGTTCATGGCCACGCAAAAATCGTCGCAGATCGTGTCTGGGGCCAGCGGCTTCCACAGATGCGCACGGATGGCGTAAATCGCGCCATTGGCACCGAGCAAGCCGCCGATGCGGCCTTCAAAAAACTTGAGCAATTGCTCCACGCGCCAATACAAGCTGTCTTGATTGTCGCCCGCTGCTGTAAACAGGCGCAGCTCCCCGCTCACGCCACCGACGGCCGGGTCTTGAAAGTGTTTGGTGAGTTGTAACAGCGCATCCGGCTCAAAAAAGGTGTTGGCGTCTGAAAATACGAGTACCTGCGCGTTCGCGCGCGAGACTAGATCATTGAGCACACTGGCCTTGCCGCGATTGGCGGTGAAGGCATGCGCGTGGATGCGTGGATCGGTCTGCGCCTGCAAAATAGCGTTAGTGCCATCGCTGCTGCCATCCGAGCCGATATACACCTGCAGCAGCTCGTGTGGATAGTCGCACGCCAAAATATTGTCAATCCGCCGCTGCAAAAATCGTTCTTCGTTGAAGGCCGAAATAATCACCGCCACTGTTGGCAGCG
>JBOFGW010000008.1:0-1666 GCA_051649325.1 Burkholderiaceae bacterium
GGGCCAAGACCCTGCGCAGGTGTGTTTGATCGGCTCATCGCTCGGCGGCTACTACGCCACGTGGCTGGCAGAAAAAACCGGTTGCCGCGCAGTGCTGCTTAACCCGGCCGTGCATGCGGCGCGCGATTTGGCGACGCAGGTGGGTGTGACCACGGCGTATCACAGCAATGATCCGTTTGAGTTCAAAGCGGCTTACGTGGACGAGCTGCGCGCGCTGCACGTTAAAAAAATCACCCAGCCGCAGCGCTATTTTCTCATCGCAGCCAAAGGCGACGAGGTGCTGGACTGGCGCGAAATGACGGCACATTACGACAAAGCACGTCACAAATTGCTGACAGGCAGCGATCACGGTTTGTCTGACTTTGCGGATCATCTGGCCGAGGTCTTGGCGTTTTCCACCCAGCCCGCGCCGCGCGCGAGCCAAGCCGCGTCGGCGCAAAAAGTGCAACAGGCGCTGGATGCGCAGGGCATTGCCGCAAGTGTGATTGAGCTGGCCGTGGCCGCCCGCACCGCGCAGCAGGCGGCGGATGCGCTGGGCATTGCGGTGGGCCAAATTGCTAAAAGCCTCGTGTTTCGCAGCGCCAGCTCAAGCCGCGCGGTGCTGGTGATTTGCGCCGGTGACCAGCGTGTGGACGAGGCAAAAGTGGCCGCGCTACTGGGTGAACCAATTGTGCGGGCAGACCCGGAGTTTGTCCGCGAGCACACCGGCTACGCCATCGGCGGCATTCCCCCCTTGGGCCATGCCAAGCCGCTTGTCACATTTGTGGATAAAAGTCTGGCGCGGTTTGCCACCGTGTGGGCCGCTGGTGGCACGCCCCATGCTGTATTTGGGGTAGAACCACAACAACTATTTGCTCTCCCTTCAGTACAGGTTGGTGACGTAACTGCAACGCCGTAGCTGTGCCATGATGCTACGCCGCAGAAAGCGCTGTATCTTGTGAGGTTGAGAGAGCGCATTTTCAATGGTTACACAACTTGGCTTCCACTGATTTTGCTCGCACGCTGACGTCTATCTTCAAACCCACGGTGGCAGAGCCTGCCGTGGCGGGTGACGCTACGATTGCCGGTACCCGCATCGGCCGCTACAAAACGGTTTCACGCATTGGTGATGGTGCCATGGGCGCCGTTTACGCCGCGTACGACCCCGTACTCTCGCGCACCGTCGCACTCAAAACCCTCAACCTTGATTTGCCGCCCGACGAGCGCACGCGCTTTGAAGCGTCGTTCTTGGATGAAGCGCGCGCCGTTGCCAAGCTCAACCACCCCAACATCGTCACGGTGTTTGATGCCGGCAAAAGCCCACACGGTCCCTACATTGCGATGGAGCTGCTGGAAGGCGAAGAGCTGCGCAGCCTGCTCGCGCGTGGCGAGCGGCTCACGCCCAACCGCGCGGCTGAAGTGGTCACCCGCGTGGCCGAAGCGCTGGCCTACGCGCATTCAAACGGCATCGTGCACCGCGACGTAAAGCCCGGCAATATTTTCATGGTCGGCAAGAATCAGCCCAAGGTGCTGGACTTTGGTATTGCGCAGGTGGCGCGCAAACCCGTGGCCGCCAGTGGCGCAGACACGGTACTGGGCTCACCCACCTACATGGCGCCCGAGTGCGTGCGCGGTGAATCGGTGGATGGCCGCAGCGATATCTGGTCGCTCGGTGTGGTGCTGTATG
>JBOFGW010000009.1:0-6276 GCA_051649325.1 Burkholderiaceae bacterium
TGGTGATGCGCGGCGCATCACCAACTCCAGCGGCATCGATACAGAATCCACCTATGCTTCCGACGGCCAGATTTATTTTGTGAGCGACCGCTCCGGCGGCCCGCAGATCTACCGCATGGGCGGCGGCGGGGGCGATGCGACGCGCGTGACCTTCAAAGGCGACTACAACATCAGCCCTTCCATCTCGCCGGATGGCAAGACCCTTGCTTATGTATCGCGCCGGGGCGGCAATTTCCAATTGTTTTCCCTAGACTTGAATACCGGCAACGAGACCCAACTCACCGAGACGGTGCGCGATGAGTCGCCCAGCTTTGCACCCAACGGCAAAGTGCTGATTTACGCCACTGAAGTACGCGGCCGGGGCGTGCTCGCCACGGTGAGTGCGGATGGGCGGATTAGGCAAAGTATTTCTTCAGTTTCTGGAGATATCCGTGAACCTGCGTGGGGTCCATGGATCAAATAGAACACGTCATTGCGTAAGGAGTGTAGAAAATGAAAAGTTCGATCGCTGTAGTTGGTGTTATCACCCTGGCTGGTTTACTCACAGCCTGCAGTTCCCCCGTCAAGCTGGACGATAAAGCCGCGCCGATTGAATCGCGCACCGGCGCCGCGCCCAGTACTGGCGCGCAGCCCTCTGGCAGTGCAGTAGCGCCAGTTCAGGCCGCCAATCTGGGGGCCGATGGCGCCGCCGGCCAGCCGCAGCAACGCAGTGTGTTTTTTGACTTTGACAGCTTTGTGGTGCGCGATGATGGCAAGCCGGTGGTAGAGGCCAATGCCAAATTTGCTTCAACCAGAAAAACGCAAAAAATCGTGGTTGAAGGCAATACCGATGAGCGCGGTGGCCGCGAGTACAACCTGGCGCTGGGTCAAAAGCGTGCAGAAGCTGTTAAGCGGTCAATGGCACTCTTGGGCGTGCCTGAAGCGCAGATTGAGGCGGTGAGCTTTGGTGAAGAAAAACCGCGCGCGCAGGGCGGTGATGAAACTGCGTGGGCCCAGAACCGCCGCGCCGATATTCAATACCGCTAGGCCACGATGAAGCGACTGATCGCCCTGAGTTTGATCGCCGCCGCGCCGTTTGCGCAGGCCGGCATTTTTGATGACGACGAAGCGCGCAAAGCCATTCTTGATCTGCGCAAGGAAGCCCGCGACGGCGATATCAAACTGGAAAAGTCACTCGCTGACACCAACGCCCGTCTCGACGCGCAGCAGCGCAGCAGCCTGGAGCTGTCCAACCAGATCCAGCTGCTGCGGGAAGAAATCGCCAAGCTGCGCGGCGCGCTCGAGGTGCAGACCAACGAGCTTGCCAGCCAGCAGCGCCGCAACAAAGATTTGTACGGAGATCTGGATGCGCGCCTCAAAACACTCGAGCCGCGCAAAGTCTCGGTAGACGGGCGTGAAGCGAGCGTGGAGCGTACGGAAGAAATTGCCTACAACGCCGCGCTCGATCTGTTCAAAGCCGGCGACATGAAAGGCGCGCAAAGCGCATTTGCCAGCTTCTTGCAACGCTACCCAAGCGGCGGCTACGCGCCGCTGGCCACGTACTGGATGGGCGCCGCGCAGTACGGCAACAAAGACTTCAAGGGCGCGCAGTCCACCATGATCGCCTTCGTGCAGCGCTTTCCCGACAGCCCGCGCGTGCCCGACGCCTGGCTCACCATCGGCAACGCCCAGCTAGACGGCGGCGACAAACGCAGCGCCAACAGAACGCTTGGCAAAGTCATCAGTGACTTCCCAGGCACTACCGCCGCCCAGCAAGCGCGCGAGCGGCTGCCGGCGACGCGCTAGAGAAGCACTAGTCTCACTCAATGCGCTTGGTCTTTGCGGATCAAGCGCATTTTTTTGTGTGATTCAAATAGGCTTTACGCAATATCCATGCGCTTTTTCAAGCAGAAATGGCTGAAAAGGCTCATGGATATTGCGTAATCCCTTTCAAAATCTCTCAAAAAAGCAGTTTTTCGCGCCCCATGCGTCTGAATTTGCATCTGCCGCGGCGCAGCGCTTGCTTTAGCCTGCGCGCCCTACAATTTGCTTCTGCGCATCAGCAAACACATAAGGGTATATGGCAGAGGTCAATCTGGCGGCAATCAATTCCACCGTGTTGTGGGGTGGCCTTGCGGTGGGCGCGGCGCTTGGCGCGGCGATGCAGCGCTTTCACTTTTGCACCATGGGCGCGGTGGCGGACATCATCAACTTTGGCGATTGGTCACGCATGCGCATGTGGCTGATAGCGATTGCCGTGGGCATCTTGGGCGTGGCGGGCATGACGGCGGCGGGCTTCATTGCGCCAGCAAAATCGCTCTACGGCGGCAACCAGGTGCTGTGGCTCTCATCGATTGTGGGGGGCACCTTGTTTGGCATGGGCATGGTGCTGGCGGGCGGCTGCGGCAGCCGCACGCTCACGCGGCTGGGCGCGGGTAACTTGAAGGCGCTGGTGGTGTTTCTGGTGCTGGGCATTGTGGCCTACATGACGATGAAGGGCGTGCTGGGCGTGCTGCGCGTGAACACGCTGGACCACGCGGCCATTGCAGTGAAAAGCCAATCGCTGATCGCAACCGTCGGGCCATGGCTTGGTGTGTTCGCCGCTGCGGCACTACTGATCTTTGTCTTCATGCGCGCAGAAGGCCGGCGCGCAGACGTCTGGCTGGGCGGCTTGATCATCGGCTTGCTCGTGGGCGCAGCGTGGTTTGTCAGCGGCAAACTGGGCTACGTGGCCGAAGACCCCAACACCCTGGAAGAAGTGTTTGTGGGCACCAACTCCGGCCGCATGGAAGCGCTGAGTTTTGTGGCACCGGTGGCCTACATTCTGGATCTGCTGATGCTCTGGAGCGACAAGAGCCGCGTGGTGACCTTTGGCATTACGGTGGCGCTGGGCATGATTGTGGGCGCGGCGGCGTATGCGCTGATTACGCGCACGTTTCGCTGGGAAGGTTTTACGAATACCGAAGATTTGGTCAACCACATTGTGGGCGGTGCGCTGATGGGCTTTGGCGGCGTGCTGGCCGGCGGCTGCACGGTGGGCCAAGGCTTGTCGGGCATGTCGGTGCTGTCGATTGGGGCGTTGCTGACGTTTGTTTCCATCATCGGCGGTGCGTGGCTGGCGCTGGGTTATCAGACGCGTCGCCTAGAGGCGATGGCCTAAACCACAGCCGGTTTTTGACGGGCAATTGCGACTTATGCCATAATTGAAGGCTATTTGGGTCGTTAGCTCAGTTGGTAGAGCAGCGGACTTTTAATCCGTTGGTCGCAGGTTCGAGTCCCGCACGGCCTACCAAATACCCGCAGTTCAAAGCCGCACCAGGTCACACAAGCCTCGTGCGGCTTTTCATTGGTGGCACCGCCTGTTTTGTGCGGCCATGCGCCCTGCCCGTCCGCGCACTACACTTGTTTCATTCATCTCTTGTTCGGGCAAGCATCATGCGCATCATTCACTTTGCATTTGGTTTAGCTGCACTCGCTCTGGCGACAGGCTGCTCCAAAGCGCCGGAGCCGCCCAAGGCGGCTGCGCCGGCTGCGGCACCCGTGGCAGCAGCAGAAAAAGCCGGCATCGCCTGGATTCATTCAGATGGCAATCTGGATGCCGCCTTTGCCAAAGCCAAGGCTGAAAACAAGCCGCTGTTTTTGTACTGGGGCGCGGTCTGGTGCCCGCCGTGCAACCAAGTTAAAGCGACGATCTTTAACCGCCAGGAATTCATCGACAAGAGCAAGCTGTTCGTGCCGGTGTATCTGGATGGCGATGGCAAAGGCGCGCAAAAGCTTGGCACGCAGTACAAGGTGCGCGGCTATCCCACCATGATTCTGTTTTCGCCGGACGGCAAAGAAGTCATGCGTCTGCCCGGTGAAGTAGACGAGCAGCGCTACGTGGCCGCGCTCACGCTCGCCATGAACGCCGCGCGCCCGCTCAAAGCCACGCTGACCGCCGCGCTGGCCAAAGACGCCGCGCTGACGGAGCAAGATTGGACCATGCTTGCGCTGCATTCATGGGAAACCGATGAAGCCACGCTGCTGCCCAAAGATCAGGTGCCGGGCGCGCTGGCCCTACTTGCCGCCAACTGCCCGCCGCAATACAAAAACGCGCAGGCGCGGCTGGACTTGAAAGCGCTGGTCTCTGCTGCAAGCAACAAAGAAAACAAAGCGCCGTTGGATGCCGCGGCACGCAGCCGCTTTACCGCGGTGCTAGCAGACCCAACGCTCGCGCGTGAGAATCTTGAGGCGCTGGCGTATTCAGTCGATTCGCTGGCGGCCAAGCTCGCGCCGACAAGATCGGCAGAGCGCGCGCAATTGGTGAGCGCGTGGGACGCAGCGCTGGGCAAGCTCGCCGCGGATACGAGCTTGTCACGCGCAGATCAACTTGCGGCGCTCAGCGGCCGGGTTGCACTGGCCAAGCTGGATCAACCGAAGGACGCCAAGCTCGCAGAACCTTTGGTGCAAGCGGTACGCGATGCAGCAAGCAAGGTGGATCAATCTTCCACAGATAAATACGAGCGGCAAGCGGTGATTCCATTCGCCGCCGACATCCTGGCTGACGCAGGGTTGATGCAGGAATCGAACAAGCTGCTTACCGCCGAGTTGCCCAAGGCCGTCTCGCCCTACTACCACATGCTGGGTCTCGCGGCCAACGCCAAGACGGCCGGTGACAAACAGGCTGCGGTGGATTGGGCTGGCAAGGCCTATGCCGCGGCACAAGGCCCGGCCACGCGGATTCAATGGGGCGCGAGCTACGTGGGCATGCTGGTCGAGCAAACGCCACAAGATGCAGCGCGGATTGAAAAAGCGGTCGCATCCATCTTTGCCGAGCTGGAACCCGTGCCGGAGACGTTTTACGAGCGCAATCAACGTTCTTTGGAGCGCATTGCCAAGCGGCTGACGACGTGGAACAAAGACGGCACGCACAAAGCGGTGGTGGATCGACTCGCCGCGCAGCTTGGCGGCGTATGCGCCAAGCGGCCGGCCGCGGATGCATCGCGCGCGGCGTGTGATGGTGTGTTCAATCCACCTGCACCTGCACCTGCGGCGGCTGCGGGCAAGAAGGCATAAAAAGAAACGTTATCTCAGCCCCCCGTTCGGGCTGAGCCTGTCGAAGCCCATTTGAAAGTGATCGATTGATTCGGTTTGTTGCAAATGCGTTTCGACAGGCGGGGCGCGAACGGAGTTGTCAGTGTTCGGGAAGCGTTATTCATCCCGCGGTGCGGGAATCGCCAGAAACTCTTCCACCGGCACCACCGTCGCAACCGGATCTTCCTCGTGCGGCACATGCCCGAGCGATTCAAAAATCACAAGCTTGCTGCCGGAGATTTCCTGCGCAAAGCGGCGCGCCAGTTCTGGCGGAATCAGCCGGTCTTGGCCGCCCCACAAAATCAAAGTAGGTGTTTTGATGGTGAGCACGAGCGATGCGCGTGCGCCGGGTTGCATCTGCGCAAGACGCTGGCGCAGCGCGCGGCGGTTACCTTCACGCAGCGTTAGCTCGTAGTAACGATCGACCAGATCAACCGTGACGCGGTTTGGGTTGCCGTACACATTGCGCACGCTCGCAGCCACCAGGCTGCGCGGCAGCGTGACATCACCTACACGGTTCAACAGCGGCGTGCGTGCGATGCGAAAGCCAATCGGCACGCTGCGCGGGGCCAGCGGGTAACCGCCTGCGTCCACCAGAATCAGCTTCATCACGCGCGCGGGGTGCGCGACTGCGGCTTCCCAAGCGATTTCACCGCCCAGCGAATTGCCGCCCAGCGCAAAGCGCTGCACGTTCAGTGCGTCAGCCACCTTCATCACAAAGCGTACATAGCGTTCGTTGCTGTAATCGGCAGCAGGATCGGGGCCGGTCAGGCCAAAGCCAGGCAGATCCACGGTAATCACGCGATGTTTGCCAGAAAGCGCGGCCACCCAGCCTTCCCAGGTGTGCAGGCTGGCGCTCGTGCCGTGCAGCAGAATCAGCGGTAAAGAATCGTCGCGCGGGCCTACATCGCGCACATGCACCTGCATGCCGTCGATCCGCAAAAACTGTGAGGGCGCGGGTGCCCAGCGCGCGCGCAGCGATTCCACGCTGCGGTCTGGCTGCCAATTGAGCGCCAGCAGCAAAGCACCAATTGCGCTGAGGATCGCGATTGCAATCACAACAGCACGCACAAAACCAATGCGAGCCAAGCCTGAAGACCGTCGTAGCGCGGCCATAGTTAAATTCTTCCCTGAATCGTTGTTTACTAGAACCTATCTCACATGCAAACACGGTCGCGAGCGGGGTCAAAAGCCCGCAGGGCAAGGCGCCGACGAGGCGCGGAT
>JBOFGW010000010.1:0-1846 GCA_051649325.1 Burkholderiaceae bacterium
CTGAGAGTACTTTAACGCCGCGCTGCACCGCGGGCCGTGCATCAATTTCATCAAACCACTTTTTGGCGTGCGGATAGTCCGCCCAATCAATGCCTTGATTGGCAGCGGAGCGCGCCCACGGGTAAATCGCCATGTCCGCAATCGAATATTCCTTGCCGCCTACATACGCATTTTTGGAAAGCTGCTTGTCCAGCACGCCGTACAGGCGTTTGGCTTCGTTGGTGTAGCGGTTGATGCCGTACTCAACTTTTTCCGGCGCATAGAGCCGAAAGTGATGCGCCTGGCCCAGCATCGGCCCAAAGCCGCCCATTTGCCACATCAGCCATTCCAGCACTTTGTATTTGCCGCGCGTGTCTTTAGGCAGAAACTTGCCGGTCTTGCCGGCGAGATACAGCAGAATCGCACCGCTCTCGAACACGCTGATCGGCTCGCCATCCGGACCATCAGGGTCAACAATCGCCGGGATGCGGTTGTTCGGGCTGATCTTCAAAAAATCCGGCTTGAACTGGTCGCCCGCGCCGATGTCCACGGCATGCACCTCGTAGGGCAGGCCGCATTCTTCCAGCATGATGTGAATTTTGTGGCCGTTGGGCGTGGCCCAGGTGTGGACTTGGATGGTCATCGCTTCTCCAGAGAAATTGATCTAGGAACCGTTCGCCCTGAGCCTGTCGAAGGGCTCTGCGATTTGGCAAGTTGTACCAGTTTGCTGAAATCTCCGCTGATCAGGGCTTCTTTCTTTGCGCGATTCCAACCTTTAATTTGTCTTTCAAGCGTCAGCGCTTGAACGCGTGTTTCGCAGGCTTCTTGAAACACGAGCTCTACTGGTTTGCGTGTAGCGGTGTAGCTATCTGCAAGCCCATCATGATGTTGCTGCATGCGTAGTGCTAAGTTATCGGTGTGGCCGGTGTAGTAAGAGCCATCCGCGCAGCGCAGGATATAAACCCAGAAAGGTTGCATCGCCGTCTACCCTTCGACAGGCTCAGGGCGAACGGCGGGTGAGGGCGTGCTTGCTTGTAGAAAAACTCTCACGTAAATCGCTAGCCTCTTCCGCTAGCCCCCTCTTGTCACCGGCATCGCAATCTTGTCCGCCGGCAACCCCATATGCCGCGCCAACTCCAGCTTGGCAACCGACTGGCGATGCACTTCGTCCGGCCCATCGGCCAAGCGCAGCGTGCGGCTGTTCGCATACAAATACGCCAGCGGAAAATCATTGCTCACACCGCCGCCGCCGTGCGCTTGGATGGCCATGTCTACCACTTGGCAGGCGACGTTGGGGGCAACCACTTTGATCATCGCAATCTCTGCCTTGGCGACTTTGTTGCCGACCGTGTCCATCATGTACGCAGCTTTGAGCGTGAGCAGGCGCGCTTGATCAATGGCGCAGCGCGCATCCGCAATGCGTTCGTGCCACACGCTTTGCGCAGAGATGGGTTTGCCAAATGCGACGCGACTGTTCAAGCGCTTGCACATCAGCTCCAGCGCGCGCTCGGCCACGCCGATCAAGCGCATGCAGTGGTGAATGCGGCCCGGCCCCAGGCGACCTTGGGCGATTTCAAACCCGCGGCCTTCGCCGAGCAGAATGTTTTCCACCGGCACCTTCACGTCTTTGAAAAAGATTTCGCAGTGGCCGTGCGGCGCATCGTCAAACCCAAACACGGGCAGCGCGCGCTTGACGGTGATGCCCGGCGTATCCGCAGGCACCACAATCATGCTCTGCTGCTCATGCTTGCCGGCGTCAGGATTCGTTTTGCCCATGAAGATGTAGACCTTGCAGCGTGGATCACCGGCGCCGCTGATCCACCACTTGTGGCCATTGATCACGTAGTGATCGCCGCGCTTTTCAATC
>JBOFGW010000011.1:0-6775 GCA_051649325.1 Burkholderiaceae bacterium
CGGCGCAGGCGATGCGGCGCGCGGGGGTGAGCAGGCGCGCAACCAGGCGCGAATCGGCCAGCTCGCCGTAGCGGATGGCGACGTCTACCTCGTCACGCACCACGTCATGCAGCGTGTCACTCACGCTTAAGTTGAGCGATACGCCTTGGTGCACATCTAAAAACTCATCCAGCCACGGCAAAAGAATGCGGCGCGTCAGGTCACTGGGCGCGGTGACACGGATGGCGCCGCGCAGGCTGCGTTTGTCCTCCGTCACTTGCGCTTCGCCTTCGCGAAGCAGGTCCAGCGCGCGCTGCGCGTAGCCGAGCAGCACGGTGCCTTCAGGCGTTAAGCGCATGCTGCGCGTGCTGCGTTCAAACAGCCGCACGTTCAGCCGCGCCTCTAACTTTTTGAGCGCGGCGCTGGCGGCGGCGGGGGTGAAGTTAAGCAGCTTGGCGGCGGCGGTGAGGCTGCCGTGTTCTGCGGTCTCGACCAGCACGCGCAGCTCTTCAATGCTTTCAAATTTCATAGGGCTAGCGGGTGCCGATTGATGCGAATGTGCAGGATGACTGCTTGCTTGGACTAGCACTGCGTTCTTGATCTATAGAACCCAATAAAAATTGGTCAAAATCCATATCTACGCAATATCCATAAGGGTTACAAGGTAATTTGAAAACCTGATATTTTCAAATATAAATTGAAAATATAACTTTTTATAGCCTCTAATCAAACGCTATTGAAGCCCCTATTCTTTCGTTTTAGCGAAAGGCGCCCTGATGAAAGCCGTTGGATACATACAGTCATTGCCCGTGAGCGATGCGAATGCTCTGCAAGACCTGACGCTGGCTAACCCCGCGCCCGGCGCGCATGATTTGCTGGTTCGGGTGAACGCGGTGTCTGTCAACCCAGTCGATACCAAAGTGCGCAAAAACCGCGCGCCCAAAGAGGGCGCGCCGGAAGTGCTGGGCTGGGACGCGGTGGGCACGGTGCAGGCCGTAGGCGCACAAGTCACAGGCTTTGCAAAAGGTGACCGGGTGTACTACGCCGGCGCCATCAACCGCCCCGGCAGCAATAGCGAGCTGCATGTGGTGGATGCACGCATCGCCGCGCACGCACCTAAAACGCTGGACGACGCGCAGGCCGCTGCGCTGCCGCTCACTAGCATCACGGCATGGGAGCTGCTGTTTGACCGCCTGCAGATTGCGCAAGGCGGCGGCGCGGGGCAAAGCCTGCTGGTGATTGGCGGTGCGGGCGGCGTGGGGTCGATCTTGATCCAGCTGGCGCGGCAGCTAACGCAGCTGCGCGTGATCGCCACCGCATCGCGACCCGAAACGCAGGCGTGGTGCACAGCGCTGGGCGCGCATGCGGTGATTGATCACAGCAAACCGCTGCGTGCGCAACTGGATGCGCTTGGTATTGCGCATGTGCACTATGCCACCAGCCTGACGCAGACCGCGCAGCATTGGGATGCTCTCATTGACGCGCTGGCGCCGCAAGGCAAGCTCGCGCTCATTGACGACTTTGAGAGCGTGGATGTTATGAAACTCAAAAGCAAAAGCCTGTCTTTGCATTGGGAACTGATGTTCACGCGCTCCTTGTTCACTACGCCCGACATTGCGCAGCAAGGCGCGCTGCTTGCCACAGTGGCCAAGCTGGTGGATGCAGGCCGAATCAAAACCACGCTGGCGGAGCATTTTGGCGTAATTAATGCGGCAAATCTTAAGCGGGCGCATGCACTGGTTGAATCCGGCACTGCGCGCGGCAAGGTGGTACTGCAGGGTTGGTAGTTTTCTTACTGAAGGATATTCATCATGAGCAAGAAAGTTTTATTCATCACCACATCCAACAACGTGATGGGTGCAAGCGGCAAACCCACCGGCCTGTGGCTGGAAGAACTGGCCGCGCCGTACTACGCGTTTAAAGACGCCGGCGTAGAAGTCACGCTGGCCTCCCCCAAAGGCGGCGCAGCGCCGTTTGATGCAGGCTCAGTCAAACCCATCGGCCAAAACCCGGCGACGGTTGACCGCTTTTTGCAAGACGCCGCAGCGATGCAAGCTGCGCAAACCACGCTGCGCGTCGCCGATGTGAAGGCGGCCGAGTTTGATGCGGTGTTCTTCCCCGGCGGCCACGGCACGATGTGGGATTTGCCGCAAGACGCTGCCGTGGCACGCGCAGTGGGCAGCGCATTCGATGCCGGCAAAGTCGTGGCCAGTGTGTGCCACGGCGCCGCGGGCCTCGTGGGTGCCAAGAAAAAAGACGGCACGCCCGTGGTGGCCGGCCTGCGCGTGAACAGCTTTACCGACGCAGAAGAAGACGCCGCGGGCTTGACGGGCGTGGTGCCGTTTGCATTGGAATCACGCTTACGTGAACTAGGCGGCAAGTTTGAAGGCGCGGCTAACTGGCAGGCGTTTGCTGTCAGCGATGGTCAACTCATCACCGGGCAGAACCCCGCGTCGAGCGAAAAAGTAGCGCAGTTGGTACTCGCGGCACTGGGGATGAAGGCGTAGCTGTAGAAGACAAGCACGCGGCGTTTGCTGGCGTTTTTTAGTCCGCGCACCACGCGCAAACAGCACGTGGTGCGCAAGCAAAGCGACGTATATACAAATGTAGAGGCTGGCGCCCTACTGCAACTCAGAGCGCATACGCGCTGCGTCATAGGCGCTGTAACTCACGCTGGGTGTGTTCCCGCCAATTCCGCGCTTGTTCCAGTTGGCCTCAAGAACGTTGATGTTGCTGGCAAAGCTGTGACTGCCCGCGTCAGATGCGTCGTTTCTGGTTTGAAAGTTGGGGATGCCAGACGGGTCTGTGCCTTGGCACACATCCCACGCGTTGACAAAAGCGGCCGATGTCTTGGCGGTGCTGATGGATACCGGTGGTTTGCCCAGCCCGGTGAATTTGTTTTGATCTTCGATTTTGATGGTGAACTCGTCAATGATGTTGCGCGCCGTCGCTTCGGTAGCGTTATCCCAGTTCCAGTTGCTGTGCTGAATCACCACGAAATGGTTTTTGATCTGCACATCGCTGTAGCCCTGTTTGCGCAGCCAGGCCACGGCTTCAGCAGCCGTGTTCTCACCACCGCCGGCGCTATACACAACCCGCGTGGTGCCGCCAATGGCTGCTTGCACGCGCTGCGCGATCAGTGTGCCGCCAGTGGACAGCGCTTGCACGTTGGTGGTGTTGAAGTTGTAGCTTTCGCCGGCAATATCGGTGAACTTGTTAAAGCCAAGCGACTGCAGCGCGGGTTTGCCGAACTTAATGAAATAGTCACGGTTGGCCTTGCCCACACCATTGCAGCCGTTGCCACTGATCAGCTCATCGCTCTTGGTCTCCAGCGTATCGGCGTAGATCAAGGCAACGACGCTCACGCGACCGCCGGAGCCTGCGGCCGCTTTGCTGGCAGTGAAATAGCCGGCCAGCATCGCAAGATTGTCGTCCGGGTCGCAGTGTCCGTCATGGCCAAGAATCAGTTCGTAGTTGTAGGTGATCGCCGGGCCGCCATCGGTCACGGTCAGCGTGAGCGCTGCTTCTGGCCCTGCCGCACCTGCTCCACCGGAGCCGCTGTAGGGCTTTGCGGTGATTCGATAAGTGCCCGCCGAGGGTGACCAAACGGCGTAGTTACCGTTTTTATCGCCCTTGTA
The DNA here is from genome assembly GCA_051649325.1 of Burkholderiaceae bacterium. Classification (GTDB taxonomy): domain Bacteria; phylum Pseudomonadota; class Gammaproteobacteria; order Burkholderiales; family Burkholderiaceae_C; genus JBJOQV01. The sequence goes on from JBOFGW010000011.1 coordinate 3,618, forward strand.
CGCATAAGGCGCAACGTTCTCGGTTCTGGAGCTTGATCCGTCTGAAAACACCACGCTGCCAACACCGGTTGCGTTGGCGCGCACATTGATGCGCGGCGTGTCTTTGAGAGAAATCGAACCGCTCGATGTGAAGGTCGCAATCGGCGCTTCGGTGTCGGCGTTAACAACAGTAAATGAGTTCACGGCTTGCGCAGCCACCACAAATGGCGCCAAGCCAATCAGGGCGCCAACCAAAACGCGCTTGAGCCAAAACGGAGAGGTTTTCATCTTTCACTTCCTTTAAAGGTCAATGAAACGCACGCCAAGCGCTGTAGCAACCAGCTCAACACTCAGTTTGCATACGATAATGTATGCATTAATTAGTTCAATGGCTTAGCGCAAATGCAGTACGTTTTAGGTTGCTATGAATGAACCTTCTTGGCCAGCGTGAAGGATCTAGTTGCAACTGATGCCTGCAATGGGGGTGAGAGGCGTGGGAGCGACTATGTGGCCTAAAAAGAACTACGCAATATCCATGGTGTAGGCGGGGTTTCGGCAAGCATCGCTTGGCGCCGTCGGAACGGTGAGCGCTTGCAGGCGCGAACTCCCTGCGCTCAAGCAAGTCTTTGCGCGCCTTTTCAAGCAAAAATGCCTGGAAAGGCGTATGAATAAAGCGTCTCTTTCAGCGTTTCTGCGAAGCTAAAAGGCGCATGAAACGTGCGTAGAGCACAGCCGCGATCTTCTCGAAAATTCCGATCCGTTCGGGCTGAGCCTGTCGAAGCCCTCGAGCCACTTATTAGATCATTGGTTTACCTCAAGTGCGTTTCGACAAGTCTGTCCTGAGCCTGCCGAAGGGCTCAACGCGAACGGAAATTTCAAGAAGCTCTTCGCTCAAGGCGCAATCATCTCGCGCGGAAAATTGTTTTCCGTCACGATGCGCTGCTCGATCTTGAACACGCCCGGATCTTTGCGGTCCACCGTCACGCGCACCCAGTGCACGTTGGGCGAACCAAAGGATTCCAGGCGCGTAAAGTTTTCGAGTGACGTGGGTGCCGTGCTGCCGGGCGTGGCGGCAAGCAGCGGTTTGTCGATGCGAAAGTAGTGCGAATCACCATGCGTGAGCACCACCGGTTTGCCAAACGCGATCGTGAGTTTGGCGAGCTTGTCGATGAAGGCGTTAAAGCCCTGGCGCTGCTGGTCGGTGGCGGGCAGATCAAAGTTGGGGTTGGCCTGCATGCCGACCATGACGGCGATGGCATTGGTACGTTTGGCGGTTTCAAAAATCGTGTCCAGCCACATCAAATTGGCGGCTTCACGCGCTTTAAATTCAGCTACGCGGTCGGCGCGCGGAGTCGCGTACGTGTCGGTGGCGTCAATGCCGCTCCATGGGTCGAGATTGTTGTTGCTGCCCACCACATGCACCATGCCAAACACTACGCCGGCGCGCATCCAGAGAAAGTTTTCCACGTAGGTTTCATAGCCGGGCACGCGGCGCTGGCTGTACACCGGCGCGCGCTCGCCGCCGATAGAAAAATCCGGCTGCGCAAAGAAGATTTGCCGCAGCCGCGTTAAACGTTCCAGCGGATTGAAGCGGCCCGCGCCGGTGCGGTGGCAGTCAGTCCATTCGTTGTCGCCGGGCGTGAAATAAACCGGTTGTTTTAGCGTGTTGATTTGCGCGAGGCGCTGGGTAAACGTTGCGTCATCACATGGGCTGGAGCCACTTTTGATGTCGCCGTTATGCATGGTGAAGCGCACGCGCTTGTCGGCATTGATGTCGGCAATCACGCGGTCTAGCTTTTCAGATTCCAGCGCGTTGTAAGGCAAGTCGCCAATGATGGCAAAGGTCACTTTGCCGCCGCCGCGTTCCCAATCGCCGTCTTTATCGTCATCGTCGCGGTCATGCGCATGCAGCGCGCAACTGACCGAAAACAGCACTGCAAACGTTCCAATCACCAAGCGTTTCATGAGTGCACCTCCTGCGTTGAGCATCATTGGGAGGTTGAGCGTAGGCGGGCAATGTGTCATGTGCGTTGCACGGATTTAAAGAATGAGTACGCAATATCCAAGCGCCTTTTGAAGCGAAAATGCTCCAAAAGGCTCATGGATATTGCGTGCTCCACTTTGGGCCAGGGCTGCGGACTGTCCACAGCCCATGCCCTAAGTTTATGCAGCTTTAAGCAGCTTCACCGCCGGAAAATCCACCGGCACATTCAGCGCCACGTTCACATAGTTGGTGAACAAGTTCAGCGCCACGTGCGCAATGATTTCCACAATCGCTTCGTCGCTTACGCCGGCGCTGCGCAGTGCGGCGATGTCGGCATCGCCCACCTGCCCGCGGTCGTTGACGAGCTTGAGGGCAAAGCGCAGCACGGCGGCGGTTTTGGCATCGGCCGATTGGCCGGCTTGCGCGGCGGCCAATGCGTCTGCGCTCAGCCCGGCTTTGCGGCCCAGCGCAGTGTGCGCGGCCAGGCAGTATTCGCAATGGTTGCGGTTGGCCACAGCCACGGCGATTTGCTCGCCAAGCGCCGCGCCGATGCTGCCGCCACCCAGCGCACCAAACGCGCTCCACATGCTGGCCAGTGCAGCCGGCGAGTTGGCCACGGCGCGGAACATATTGGGCGCGGTGCCAAAGGCGCCTTGAATTTGCGTGAGCAGCGCCGCGCTGTTGCCGGGGGCGGTGGCGGGATCGAGAAGTTTGACGCGGTTCATAAACAGCTCCTAAGAGAAAGTTGAAGTGCAGCGTTGTGCTGTAGATGCAGTATGGCCGCGCAAACTGTATGATTGGTATCAAAACGTATTTGAAATATGACTAATCGTCCAAACATTTCCGAACCCGCGGTGCCGAGCGTCGACCGCTTGTCTGCGCTGCTCGAGCGCTTTCGCGTGCGCACACAGCTGTTTTTTTCTGGTGAGTTATGCGGCGTCACGCGCTTTGCGGCGCGGCCGGGGCAAGGGTTTTTGCACGTGATGCGCGCCGGTGAAATGGTGGTGACGCATCAAAATGCCAAGGGCGTGCGCAAGCGCGTAGGGGTGTGCGAGCCCAGCCTGCTGTTTTATCCGCGGCCGTTGTCGCACGACTTTCATAACGCGCCCAAAGACGGGGCGGATTTTGTCTGCGCCACGGTGCGCTTTGAGGGCGGCGCGGCGCATCCGCTCGCACGCACGCTGCCGCCGGTGGT
>JBOFGW010000012.1:0-14181 GCA_051649325.1 Burkholderiaceae bacterium
CCAGCATTTTGGTCGCGCCCAAATGAATCGCGGGCGAGAGCGGCGCGGTCTGGCGCATCGAGCCATCGCCAAACCATTCTTCTTGGCCGCGCCGCTTGAGCAGTTGCGCCGGAAACACAAACGGGATACTGCTAGAAGCCATGAGATGGCCGATTTCAATCGGCGTGGGAATGGCCACGCGTTCGCTGCGATGCCACGGTTCAATCTCGCGCGAAGCTTGATAAAACGTGGCATGCGCGCCGCTGGAATAGCTGGATGCGCTCACCGCCAGCGCGCGCAATTGTCCGGCATCAATCATGCGGCCCACGCGTGCCACGTCTACCGTTCTGGCGAGCAAATGTGCAAGCGGCGCATTGTCCAGCAGCGCACGCGGCTTGGCGCGCAGCGAACGGCGCAGCATCCAGCCAAAGCCAATCGCACTCATCCAGCGCGCGCCGCCGCCAGCCATGGCGAGCACATCGGAGCGATACACATCATGCACGTGCAGATTGCGCCAGAGCTGCGCCAGCAGGTTCAGTGCTGCATCAAAATCATCTGTCCGGCAGGCCAGCGCCGCGGCATTAATCGCGCCTGCGGATGTGCCGCAATAGATCGAAAATGGCGCAGCCGGCGCGTCTGCATGCAGCACCCCGGCCCGTTTGAGAAGCCGCACCACGGCCAGCAGCACGCCAATCTGGTATGCCCCGCGCGCGCCACCGCCGGAAAGCACTAAAGCTATGTTTGCACTTCGCATCGTCGCCGCAGCATAACAATAAAGTGCCTTGCATTTTCTTACACATGGGTTGCGCATTCATGGCGAACCTAAGACTGCAAGGTCTGTCCATGCTTACAATTCGCTTTTTTCTGGAGCGCCTGTTGTGGATGCATTGTTGCGATCAAGCGCTGTTGCTATCAGGCCTTTGGCCCAAGCCGTGGAAGTGCTTGTGATTGGCACGATGGCGCTGCTGTTGCCGCTTTCGCCGATCGCATGCGCAGTGCTGTCTGGCCGGCTGGTGTATATCAAGCGCTATGGCCACTCGATCGAGAAAAGCACGCGCATGCTGGAGGCGCTGTGGCGCAGCCATGTGGTTGCACGCAACACGCAGCGCAAGCTGACGCACAGCAGCCTGACCACGCCGGAATCGATTCAAGGCAGTTGTACGCATTGCGGCCGCTGCTGCGTAGACCGCGCCTGCGTGTTTTTGCAATGGACCGATGAGGGCCATTCGCGCTGCTCGATCTACAACAACTGGTTCTGGAAAATGACCAGCTGCGGAACCTACCCCGTCGATTCACACAGCATCGACGTATACGGCTGCCCTTCGTTCAAGGCAGTGCCGATCAAGATCGTGCCTCGGCAGCCCCGCTAACGGGCCGCGTTTGCATCCAGCACGGCCAGCGCCGTCATATTCACAATCCGCCGCACCGTGGCACTTGCCGTCAGAATATGCACTGGCGCTGCCGCGCCCAGCAGCATGGGGCCGATAGCGATGTTGTTGCCGGCCGAGACCTTCAGCAGGTTGTAGCTGATATTGGCGGAATCAATGTCAGGAAACACCAGCAAATTGGCCTCGCCTTTCAAAGTCGAGTTGGCAATGATGTCTTTGCGTGCCGCTTCATCAATTGCGCAGTCACCATGCATCTCGCCATCGACTTCAAGCTCAGGTGCACGCTGCCGCAAAATCGCCAGCGCTTCACGCATCTTGATCGCCGACGGCTGGCTGCTGGAGCCAAAGTTGGAGTGCGAAAGCAAAGCGACCTTGGGCGTGATGGCAAACCGCGCCATCTCCGCGGCTGCCAGCAGTGTGATCTCAGCAATCTGCTCAGCGCTGGGGTTGGCATTGACATGCGTGTCCACCAAAAACACCGTGCCGCGCGGCAGCATCAGGCAGTTCATCGCGGCATAACAGCTAGCGCCTTCGCGCAGACCAATCACTTGATCAACATAGTGCAAATGCAAGCCGGTGGTGCCGAAGGTGCCGCAAATCAACGCATCTGCATCGCCCTTTTTGATCATCATCGCGCCGATCAGCGTTAAGCGCCGCCGCATTTCGATCTTGGCGTACTGCGCAGTGACGCCTTTTCGCTCGGTGAGCGCGTGATAGGTCTGCCAATAATCGCGGTAGCGTTCGTCAAACTCAGGATTCACCACGTTCACATCGTCGCCCAGTTTGATGCGCAGCCCAAATTTTTCGATGCGCTTTTCCAGCACCGCGGGCCGGCCGATGATGGTGGGTTTTGCGAGGCCTTCGTCCAGCACTACTTGCACTGCGCGCAGAACCCGCTCTTCTTCACCTTCGGCGTACACCACGCGGGTTTTGCCGCGCGGATCGCTGGTGGCTTTTTTGGCGATGGTGAACAAAGGCCGCATGAAGCTGCCGCTGTGATACATGAACTGCTGCATGCTTTCGCGATATGCAGTCATGTCTTTGAGCGGGCGCGTGGCCACGCCGCCATCCATCGCCGCCTGCGCTACTGCCGGCGCGATCTTGAGAATCAGGCGCGGATCAAACGGTTTAGGAATCAGATACTCCGGCCCGAAGGACAGGTTGGCAATGCCGTAGGCTGCCGCCACCACCTCGCTTTGCTCGGCTTGCGCCAGCCGCGCTATGGCATGCACCGTGGCAATTTCCATCTCGCGCGTAATGGTGGTTGCGCCTACATCGAGCGCGCCGCGAAAGATGTACGGAAAACACAGCACATTGTTGACTTGATTGGGGTAATCACTGCGGCCGGTGCAGATGATCGCATCGTCACGCACCGCTTTGACCTCTTCGGGCATGATCTCCGGCGTGGGATTTGCCAGCGCCAGAATCAGCGGCTTGGCCGCCATCTTTTTCACCATGTCTTGCTTGAGCACACCGCCCGCAGACAGGCCCAGAAAAATATCCGCGCCGTCAATGATTTCAGCAAGCGTGCGCGCGACCGTGTCTTGCGCAAACACTTCTTTGTCAGGGTCCATCAACTCTTTGCGGCCTTTGTAGACCACGCCGGCCAGATCGCTGACAAAGATGTTTTCACGCTTAATGCCTACATCCACCAGTAGCTCCAGGCAGGCCAGCGCCGCAGCGCCTGCGCCGGAACAGACCAGCTTGACCTTGCCGATGTCTTTGCCCACCACTTTCAAACCGTTGGTGACAGCAGCGCTGACGATGATGGCCGTGCCGTGCTGATCATCATGAAACACGGGGATCTTCATCCGCTTGCGCAGCTCGCGCTCCACGTAGAAACACTCCGGCGCTTTGATATCTTCTAGATTGATGCCGCCAAAGGTTGGCTCCAGCGCGGCAATAATTTCAATTAGCTTGTCGGGGTCGTTCTGATTCACCTCGATATCAAACACATCGATGCCGGCAAACTTTTTGAACAGCACCGCCTTGCCTTCCATCACCGGCTTGGCCGCGAGTGGGCCGATATTGCCCAGCCCCAGCACCGCCGTGCCGTTGGTGATCACCGCCACCATGTTGCCGCGGCCGGTGTAGCGGTAGACATTTGCTTCGTCCGCCACAATCGCCTCACACGCAGCGGCCACGCCGGGTGAATAGGCCAGCGCCAGATCGCGTTGATTAGTGAGCTGCTTGGTGGCGACAACCGCCAGTTTGCCGGGGCGCCCTTGCTCGTGATACTCAAGGGCGGCTTTGCGTAAGTTGGCGTCGAGTCGTTGTGGCATGCGTGTTCTCTTTTTGGGTGTTTACGGCATTATCGCTGGGCAGCAGCAGGCGCGTTATGCAAAAAGGTTTGGACCCTATGACCGGCAGTATGCCGCGACCGGCCTAGGACTTTCCCGCGCAACCGTGCAAACCCCGAGCTATCCCGGCCAAATCACACCACGTCTGCAGCTCTAATGCACCCGTGGGTAGCCACATTACTGTCTTGTCGATGGAGCATCATGAGAAACGCGATTTTGATTCTGATCCCCACCCTGCTGGTGTTCGGTGGCCTGGCCTGGACCATGCTGGTGGGCGCTCGCGCGCAGCGCGAGTCTGATGAATTCACAGAGGCTTGGGCACGCAAGCATCTGGGCCACAAAGCCAGCGGCGAGTAAGCGCGCCCTGCCTGCTCCCGGTGAGCGGGTTCTCGTATGATGGCTGCTCAAAGCTCTGAGGGCATCATGCGCAAACTGGTTAAAAAACTCGATTCCTCCGCGCGCCTTGCCGGCACATTGCTGGCGCGCGCGCCGTCTTTTGAAGTGAAACACAGCCAATTGGCCGATGGACTGAAGGTCAAACTTTCAGACGGCAGTGAGGCCGAACTTTGCTTGCCGCACCACACGCATTTAGCAGTGGGCGATGTACTGATCGACGATCGCGGCATGATGGTGCGCGTGCTGGGCGCCGAGCAAAACGTGCTTCTGGTGCATGAGCACGATGCGCTGAAAGCCGCGCAACTGGCGCTGGCACTGGGCCAGGGCGGCTACGCGGTGGCATTCGATGGCGGGCACTTGCTGACCGAGCCGATTCACGAGCTGGAACACTGGCTCAAAGACAGCGGCTTTGCCGTGCAGGCCGGCAAGGGCCGCTTGAACCCACCGGCGCTGCGGGTGCCGCCGCGCACGCACGCGCATGACCATGCACACGATCACGGCCACGATCATGATCACGAACATGAACACGACCATCACCATGCGCATTCACATGAGCATGGGCACGATCACAAACATTGACTACGCAGGTTTCATGCGCCTTTCCAAGCATTTTGGCTTGGAAAGGCGCATGGATATTGCGTAGAGAGTTTTATATTTGGCACCGTGAGTTCATTTCCCTCTCCCTGAAGGGAAAGGGGAGAACCCGTTAGCGTCGCCCTGCTTGGGCAAACGCCACAATCGCTGCGATCACCGCTTGATCGGCCAGAATCCGGTTGTGCCCCAAACTTTGTGTGGTGACAAGTTGCGCGCCTTCGATCAGCCGCAGCAGTTGCTGCGCGTTGGCAAAGGCCACGGTTTTGTCGCCTTCGTCGTGCACGAGGAGCGTGGGCAACTTTAAGCGCGGCGCGTTGTTGTGCGCTTCCATCGCTTCAAAACGCATGCCGTTGCGCGCCTCCAGCAGTGCTTGTGTGCCGGCACGCACGGAGTCAGGCAGCTTGAGCCAGCGCGTGAAACCGGCCAGCACATTGGCAAAACTCGTGGGCGAGGCAATCGATACAAAGCGCCGCGCCTGCATACCACGCCCAAGCGCAATCGCCGCGGCGCCGGCACCCATCGAGTGCCCCACCACCAGATCAAGCGGGCCAAGATGCTGCGCGGTGTAGTCAATCGCCTGCACAAAAATGGGCAGATTGCTCTGCGTGCCGGGGCTGGCGCCATGCGCCACGTGATCAATGGCGGTCACGTCCCAGCCGGCATCGGCCAATGCATTGGCAAGCGGCACCATCTGGCGCGCCGCACCGGCCCAGCCGTGGGTGAGCAAGGCACGCGGTGCGCCTGCCGGCGCGGCCCAGCGGTAAGTGGTCAAGGCGCTGCCGCGAAACGGCACCGTCTCCACCTGCACGTGCGCGGGCAGTGGCGTGCGCGCCAACTTGCGCTGCACCACCCATTTGGGCGGCAGCGGCGTGGCAAATAGAGCCGCGGTGAGCCGCGCCGCCAGTGGTGTGGAAACGCGGCTGGCCGCGCGCACGCCGGTGGCGGTGAGACGCAAAGGCAATGGAACTGTGGGCGGCGGCGCAGAAGGTGCAGGCGAACTCACGCCTACCACCACACCAGGTCTTCGTTGGTGCGGGGCAGCTCGGCGAGCACGGCGGCGGCGGCAAGCACGCCGCGGCCGGTCAGAACCAATGCAGCAATGGCAAGTAAGGCATACATAGCAAAACTCCTTGGTTTTCGCACAACTGTGCGAAATTGGTTGGTGGAGGAGAGACGAAAAAGCGGGCAGCTCTTCATGGCTACTAAATCAATTCAAATGGGTGGTGGTTCGGTAACCGTCGATCACGCGCACAAAAGCGATGCGCATGCGCTCGGTGGCGCGCGGTTCACGTAGTAAACGCAGGTCATGCATCAAACCGGTCATCAGGCTGTAGAGTTCAAACACGATTTGCTCGGGCTCCACATCGGCGCGCAGATGGCCTTCGGTCTGCGCTTGCATCACGCTGCGGCGCAAACTGGCGCGCAAACGCGTAATACCTTCGGTCACAGCTTCGCGCAGCGGCGAATCGAAGCGGTCGTCAAATTCAAATGCACCGGCGATGAACAGGCAACCGCTGCCGGCGCGGGCACGCTGCTGTAGCGCCACCCAGTTGGACAAAAAAGCCTCCAGCCGCGGCAGGCCGCGCGGCTCACGCATGGCCGGCACAAACACCTCACGCGTGATGCGCTGCGCATATTCGTCCAGCACCGCGCGCTGCAACGCCTCGCGCGAACCCACGCGCGAGAACACGCCGCTCTTGGACATGCCTAGGCGCTGTGCGATATCGCCAATCGACAGCGAGTCCAGCCCATTGTCAGCCGCGAGTTCCAAAGCGGTATCAACAATCGCAGCCAGCGTCAGCTCAGACTTTTCGGTGCGGGTTTGCATGCCTTCAATTTAGCACGATCGTGCGAAATAGCAAGTTGGAATGGTTTGAAGCAGTTTTTTTAGGGTTTCAGGTAGATTTAGAACAAGATTACGCAATATCCATGCGGGTTTTGAGGAATTTTTGCCTCAAAACCCGCATGGATATTGCGTAGTCCACTTTGGAACAGCATTTGATGATGTCATCCCGGCGCAGGCCGGGATCCAATTGACACTCAGGTTATCTATGCTGCAGACACAAACTTAGGTCCCGGCCTGGCCGAAGGCCAGCCTGTCCTGAGCTAGACGAAGGGCCGGGACGACAGCTTCGAAAGCGTCGCCTACCGCTTGGCAAAAATATCCAGATCGCTCTTGGCGGGCAACGCGCTGCCGTTCCACACCGCCGCTGCATTCACGCGCGTCTTGGTGTTAAACGCATCCGACACCTGCGAGGCCATTAGCGATAAGCGGCCCGGATTGATCTGACCAAAACCCTCCGCGCGCGCATCTTCGGTGCGAATCACCGAATCAATCGCCAGCTTCAAGCGGCGCGTTTCAAGCGCGGTATCGATAATGCCGTCACGCGCTTTGACGGATGCAATCGCCGCTTCAGGATTGGCAATCACGTCTTTCACGCTGCGGGTAAAGGCGCGCAAAAAGCCTTTGACCGCGTTTGGATTTTTCTCCAGCAGCTCGGGGTGCACAATGATCGCGTTGCCGTACAGCTTCACGCCGTGCTTGGCATAGGGCAGCATGACGATGTCTTCATCCTTCACGCCGCGGGCATTCAGATTCAGCATTGACGTAAATGAAAAGCCGGTGATCGCATCCACCTCGCCTTTGACCAGCATGGTTTCGCGCAGCGCCGGCTCCATGGTTTCCCACTTGAAGCTGCCCGCATCCAGCCCGTTGGCCTTGCCAAAGATGGGGAAGGAGCGGCGGCCGGCATCAAACACCGGTGCGCCAAGTCTTTTGCCAGCCAGGTCCGCAGGCGATTTGATGTTGCTCTTCTTCAGCGCAAACACTGCGGCGGGCGTGTTGTTGTAGACCATCATCACCGCCACCGGTCTGTTTTTGGCATCGGCATTGTTGGCGTGAAACTCCATCAGCGCGGCCAGGTCGGCAAAGCCCATGTCATACGTGGCGGTGGCCACACGTGCCACCGCGTTGCCCGAGCCGCTGCCGGAATCCAGCTGCACATCGAGCTTTTCTTCTTTGAAGTAGCCCTTGGCGATGCCGTGCAAAAACAGCGCTGAAGGGCCTTCAAAGCGCCAATCAAGCTGGAATTTGATTTTGGTGTCTTGCGCGGCCGCAGGCGTTGCAAAACCCACGGCAAAACTGCCGACAGCCACGATGATGGCCGCTTTTTTAAGCAATGACTGTATCAATTGCATGAACATGTTCCCCTTGAAAGATTGAAAACCGCTTGTTTTGAAACGCTCTGATGCAGCATTGTCGATACTCATCGCAGCCGCGCTCATCCAAACCGAGCTGGAAACCCAACCAATACAGTCAAGAAACCACTTTTTTTACCCAGCCAAATAGTTGCTGATCCGGCAGCACGCGCCCTATGAATAATTCCCGATTCGTTTGCTATGTTATTGAATCTATTGAGTTTGTCTTCGACATGCTGTGCGAGATTTTTGACATCGATGCACAAATTTGTCCAGGACAGATTATTTTTAAATCACTTTGTCCAAGCAAAACACAGCCAAATTTCTTTTGTCTACGACAAGCCATTGACTATTTCCCCAACTCCTCCTATATTTAATTTGTAGTAACCCCACAGCTTGCCAAACAAGCTTGGTGGCTGATCTGGATCTCGGTGCCTCTCCTCCTCCCTCCTCAACCGATTTCCACGCCACTAAGCGGCAAGCTGTTTTTTTTGCACGCCGTTTTTGTGAGTCTTTGCGGCAAGCTGTTTAACGAGAAGCCGCAGAAGCTAAGCAAAATGAGGTCTTGCTCCCAAGCACTTCGCGCCCGTCGCGCCTCGGCGTTGAACACTTTTAAGCATTTTTGATGCCTCTACGCAATACCCATGCGGGTTTTGAAGCATTTTTGCCTGGAAAAGCGCATGGATATTGCGTAGATGCTAGTGAGTATCTGGCTCAATCCGCCGAATCGACCCAGCGCGCGTTTGATAGAGCTTGCGTCGCGGCTCGCCCACGAAGTACGTCAGGCGCACCAGCGGCCCGTACACCTCGGAATACTCAAAGCCCGACACCACAAATCCCAGCTTGAGCTTGGCGATGATCACCGCGGCGTTGCTGGCCACGTGGCGCGAGGTAATGCTCACATAGCCTTGCGCGTGCGCATGATCGATCACCTGCTGCACAAGCAGCGAGTAGATGCCGCGCCGCCGCTCGGACAACGCGACGCCGGAATTGATCATGTAAAAGTTGCGTCCCAACTGACGGCACCCGTAGGTCCAGCCCATCAGCGCATCGCCGCGGTAGGCACCGATGCGCAGTGCGCCCTCTTCTTGTGGAGCCGCCTTGCCTTGGCGCGCAGCCGCTTCGCCCGCCAACACTTCAGTCAGCAGCTGTGAGGGCACATCATTAGCAAATACCTCACGCTGAAACGCCGCAAACGCAGGCTCGGGAAAGCGCTCGACTACGCGCAGTTCTACTCCGTTCATTGGGCTTTTGGATTTATCACTGACCATGCGCCGCATTGTGCAGGTTTTGCGTGGCTCTAGGCAACGCGCGCTGGTGGTTTGACCAGCTACCTTTGGCCGGAAGGCTGTGCACGCCACTACACTGCATGCCTCTTGATGCTTGATCGAGCACCCGCTATGTCCGCCCTGCCCGCCTTCTCTTCCCCCGCCACACCCTTCCCCACCGCGCGCCGCAACGCGCTGATCGCGCCGTTTCATGTGATGGAGATCATGAAAGACGCCGCGCGCATGCAGGCGGCGGGGCAGGACATTATTCACATGAGTATCGGCGAGCCGGACTTCACCGCGCCGCCGGCGGTGGCGCATGCCCTCGCGCGCGCAGTGACGGACGGCCAAACCGCGTATACCGCCGCAGTGGGCACGGCAATGCTGCGCGAGGCGATTGCGCAGTTCTATCAAGACCGCTTCCATCAGCGCGTAGACCCGGCGCGCATCATCATCACTGCCGGCGCTTCGGGTGCGATGCTACTCGCGCTCGCAGCGCTCATCGACGCAGGCGACGAAGTGCTGCTGCCCGACCCCAGCTACCCCTGCAACCGCCACTTTGTCAGCGCGGTGGGCGGCGCGGCCAAGCTCATGCCCTGCGGCCCGGCCCAGCGCTTTCAACCAAGCGCAGCGGATATTGCGCGCTACTGGAGCGCAACCACCAAAGGCGTGATGCTCGCCTCGCCTTCTAATCCCACCGGCACATCGATCCTGCCTGATGAACTGCGCGCGATTCATGCTGAAGTACGCAAGCGCGGCGGCTTTTTGATGGTGGATGAGATTTACCAATCGCTTAGTTACGACCATGCGCCCACCACCGCGCTGGCGCTGGGCGACGACATACTGGTGATCAACAGCTTTTCCAAATACTTCAACATGACCGGCTGGCGCCTGGGCTGGCTGGTGGTGCCGCCGTGGATGGTGGCCGATCTGGAAAAGCTCAGTCAAAACCTCTACATCTGCGCCAGCACCTTGGCGCAGCACGCCGCGCTGGCCTGCTTTGAGCCGGCCACGCTCGCCATCTACGAAGAGCGCCGCGCGGAGTTTCAAAAGCGCCGTGATTACTTGGTGCCTGCACTCAACGCGCTGGGCCTCACCGTGCCCGTGATGCCCGACGGCGCGTTTTACGTGTATGCAGATTGCAGCAAGTTCGCCACCGACAGCGGCGAGTTTTGCGAGCGCATCTTGCGCGACGCGCACGTGTGCATCGTGCCCGGCAAAGACTTTGGCCACTACGAGCCGCAGCGCTATGTGCGGCTGTCTTATGCCACGGCTTTGCCGCGGATTGAAGAGGCGGTGAGGCGGATAACCAAGGCCATTGCTTAAGTTAGCAAGATTGGTAAAGCCTCTACGCCGTATTCATGCGCCTTTGCAGGCATTTTTGCCTGTAAAGGCGCATGAATAATGCGTGATTCAATTCACAGTTTTGTGTTCACGCTATAAAAAAGCCACCTCGCGATGGCTTTTTTCGGCTAATTCAGCGTTTACTGGGGGAACAAATTCTCCTTGAGAACCAGCATCGGCGGATCGGTTTTATCTCCGCGCCAAGCCAGGTGCATGAACTGTTGATCGTCCTCCACGCTGTACTCCACTTTGATCTTGCGCGGTTGCCCTGCGGCAAACTGCACGGGCAGGCTGTTGAGCCAATTTTGCGTTTGCGTATTGCCTACCTTCACATTGATATCGCCAAACTTTCCATAGGCCAGCACCACTTGCCCATCGACAGTGATGCGCGCGCTGTAGGGGTAGCTCGCACCATTTTGGTTGCCGGGCTTGAGCTCGAAGGTGTAGGTGTCGGTGTAATTGGCTGCGATTGAGCCGCTCCAAATCGCCGAGGCACCTTTCACATTGCCCGCGGGTATCGGAAAGCCGCGCGAAGGCCCCGGGCCTTTGGGCTCAATCCGGTTGATAAACAGATCGCTCGCGGGGTGCGAGAATGCATCGAAGTTAATGCGTGTGGCAACGCCGCTGCCAAGCGGTCCGGTAAAGTCTGGCGCATCAAAGTATTGGTACGACAAACCCGTGCCGTTGGTAGCAACTGATGCGATGCCAGGGCCCATGGCGGCCAAGCGTGCAGCCTTCAGGTATTCATTCTCCAGTTGCTCCAGCTTGGCCAGCTCGGCGGGGAAGTTACGCGCTGTAAATGCCTTGATGACGGTCCAGTGGTAAATACGCGGTTCATTCTTGCCACGCAGCAAATCCAGCTCGCGCTTTTCGCCGGCGGCCACAGCGTCTTGCAGCGCGCCGGAGCTCAGCAGCACCTGCATTTTGTACACGTTCAAAGCCAAGCGCTGATGCAGCTTCATGTGCTCGTCGCTAAAGAACAGTGGCCGGTCTTCAGCGCGCGCCAGATTGACGGGATCATGCATGATGGAGAACGGCTGCGGCGTGGTGCTCATGCCCAGACCCTTATTCCCCATCTCTTTGCGGGCAATCCCCAGGCGCGCCATGGCGTAGACCCGGTAAGAGGTATAGGCATCGCCTTTGTCCGCTGACATACCAGCAAATCCGTCCAGCCAGTACGCGGCAATCAGATTAATGTCCGGTTGATACGCAAATGCCAAGCCCCACCAGTCCATGGTGTTTTTCAGCAAATGCTCCGCCATGTTGGCGGTGTCGCGCACCGAGGGGTCCATACGCTGGATAGCGCTGAGCGGGAACTTCGGAAATCCCAGCTGTGACTGGGTTTTGTCGGCAATCAAGGTCAAGCTGTCGATGAAATTCAACTGCTTGCCGGCCTGCGATTGCCGAGGTCCAGACGTTTGCAAGGTCGCCCAGATGCCCCGATCAGCCAAGGACGGCACACCCAACGACTTTTGCAGCGTGAGATGAGAGGCGTATAGCGCGGCCAGCGGCTTGTGTTGTTCGATCACGTACCCGTTGGAAGTGGTGGACTCGGGGTCAGACACCGCGTTGCTAACGGGCTTTGGCAGCCCCAACAAACTGTGATCAAGCCGCGCGTTGTAGTACTTGAAGAAGTTCTCGTTGCTGGGCTTGGCCAGGTAGGCTAGCAGCGCGTCGTGAATCACTTGGCGGTCCGCCTCTGATTTGGGCAGCGATGGAACGCTGGCAATCCAGTCATGATGCGATTCGAATTGAATCCCCTTGAGCCCATCGTTTGACCATAGCGGTGCAGGTGCAGGGATCTTCAACTGTGTTGTGTTGACGGCTTGTAGCTCTTTGTACGCCTGGCGCGCTTGCTCCACACTTTCCATTTTGGTGTTCAGCAGCGTTGGCGTCACCGTCTTGAGCGAGAGCAAGAAGTTGTAATCGCGCTCTTGCCAGGTTTTGCCCGCGACCACTTCACCACCCGGTTGCAGCGGGCGGAAGGTATTGGGGTCGTTCTCCGGCAGCTTGTACAGCTTGCCCAGTGCTTCCACCATGGCAATGACCTTGTCGATCTCGGCCGGGGCAAAGTGAAAGTCGCCACGGCGATGGATGTTGGCCTTGTCTTTGGTAAAGCCGGCAAACTTCAGCTCCATTGCCGCGGGGCTCCCATGGCAGTCGGCGCAGGCCATGCCAAATTTGTCTGGCTTGACCCATACATCGAGCCCGGCCTGGATGGTGGGACTGGAAATGTCGAACGTGGGCGCCTCTTTGTCTTGCGTCGCAAATTGGCCAAACAAGGTGTTGGGATTGACGGCCACCGGCGGCGGAGTAGATCCACCCCCACCCGCGGGCGGGGGCGGCGTCGGCGCTGGGGATGCCACCGGCGTGGGCGCCGGGGTTGGGGCGGGCGCGGCATCATCGTCGTCGCCCGGAACCGGGCTGGGCGTGGGGGATGGCTGCGGTGTGGCCGGAAAGCCGCCAGCTGACGGTGGTGCACCGGCAACCGGGCCGGCGGCGGCCGGATCGGCTTCGTTACCGCTGCCGCAGGCAGACAGCAATAGCACTAGCGTAAGCGCCGATGCGGCAAAGCCCCCAAAACGCGCAGGCTGTTGATGAGCAGGTTTCATCGCAAACTCTCCCTAGAAATTTCGCCCGGCTTGGCTGGATGATTTTGCATAATGGGCGATATGCACATTATGATAAAACCGGTACGGTAAAGTTCAGCGCGCAGGAAAACGCTGAGCACAAGTCATGCATCCTGTACAAGGGCTGCGCAGTGCGAGCGTGAGAAATTTGCAACCTTCAGGGGGCTTAAGCGATGCGGTGCAAGCTGACAATGAGCGGCAGACAATGAGCGGTATATGGGACGGCGAATGCCTGGTAGCCGGGAGGATGTATTTGTTCCGGGGCAAGATTTTGCGGGCGGTGACCATGCAGGCGCCCTTGCTGCAGCTGGTGGCACCCATCCAGCCGCAACCGCTGAACCCACCTTTTAATGAGGTGACCGCGCATCCGCTGCTGCTGGGTGCGAACACACCCGTCATCTTGCCCGAGGGTGTTGCCCCCTCCAATGTGTTGGTGATCGATTGCGCAAGCACGTTGGCGCGCCGCCTGGCTGCAATGCAATTCAATGGCACGTTGCCGGCGGTATCGGCAAACGCGTTTGATGCTGCTGCGGTGCAGGCATTTGCCACGCAAAGTCTGCGGCCGATGCTGACGTTGATTCAAACGGCCTGCGCTTGGGAAGACGCGCTAGAAAGTTTGACCAGGCGCAGTAGCACGCATCCGCGCCTGCAGCGGGTGTTTGATGGCTTCGAGTCTGGCCACCTTTACGCGAGCACTACCGAGGCCGCGCGTGCGGCCAGCCTGAGCCTGGGGCGGTTTTGCGCGGCATTTAAGAGCGATGTAGGGATGACGTTTAACGACTATCTTGCGGCGCAGCGCTTCCTGTACATCCTGAACAAGTTGGCGCTTGGTGCCAGCAGCCTGGCTGCGGTTTCCAATCAGGCCGGGCTATTTGATTTGCCGCATTTATCACGCAGCCTGCGCCGTTTTATCGATGCCAAACCCGGTGATTTACTGGGCATGCGGCCACGGCTGAGTGCGCCATTCTGAGCGCTGCGCGCGTGCAATACGTACACGACGCCTTGTGTTGAGGTAGTTTAAGTATCGACTACGCAATATCCATGCGCTTTTTGAGCCATTTTTGCTCGGAAATGCGTATGGATA
>JBOFGW010000013.1:0-1849 GCA_051649325.1 Burkholderiaceae bacterium
GATGCAACGTGTGGAATGCGGATGGACGCAGAACGGTTGCGGCTGGAGTAAGCCAGCTTCACTGGAGCCTCAAAGCCTGGGACCAAACGCTTGTAGCTGTTGGTGCCGGGGTTGGTGATGGCGTTCAATGCGCGGGCATGCTTGATGATGCCGCCGATGTAGTACAGCGCAAAGTCCGACAGGCCGGCGTAGCCTTTGCCTGCAAACAGGTTTTTGCCGTCTTTCCAGACCGACTGGTGCACGTGCATGCCGCTGCCGTTGTCGCCCACGATGGGCTTAGGCATGAAGGTGGCGGTTTTGCCGTAGGCATTGGCCACGTTCCACACCACGTACTTGAGCATTTGCGTCCAATCGGCGCGCTGCACCAGGGTGCTGAACTTGGTGCCAATCTCGTTTTGGCCAGCGCCAGCCACTTCGTGGTGGAACACTTCAACGGGAATGCCCAGGGATTCGAGGATCAGCACCATCTCGGCGCGCATGTCTTGCGTGCTGTCAACCGGGGGCACGGGGAAGTAACCGCCCTTGACGGTGGGGCGGTGGCCTTTGTTGCCGCCTTCGATTTTCTTGCTGCTGTTCCAGGGTGCTTCGTACTCGTCAATCTTGACGAAAGAGCCGCTCATGTCAGCGCCCCAACGCACGTCGTCAAAAATGAAGAACTCGGGCTCTGGACCGAAGTAGGCGGTGTCGCCGTGGCCGCTGGACTTGAGGTAAGCCTCGGCGCGCTTGGCAATCGAGCGCGGGTCGCGGTCGTAGGCCTTGCCGTCGCCGGGCTCGAGTACGTCGCAGCTCAGAATCATCGTGGTCTCTTCAAAGAAGGGGTCGATGTTGGCGGTGTTGGGGTCGGGCATGAGCAGCATGTCGGAGGCTTCAATGCCTTTCCAGCCACCAATGGAAGAGCCGTCAAAAGCATGGCCTTCAGTGAATTTGCCTTCGTCAAAGTGCGAAACCGGCACCGTCACGTGCTGCTCTTTGCCACGGGTGTCGGTGAAACGGAAGTCAACAAACTTGACTTCGTTTTCTTTCGCCATTTTGATTACGTCTGCGACGGTCTTCGCCATCAAGGTTCTCCTAGGGGATTGAACGGGTTGTTAATTTGCGGTGTGCGGTCAGAGATTGCAGGTTTTATGCCACCCCTAGGGCGGCCGCAGCGCGCTGACGCTCTGCCGGGCGCAACCCGCGATTGTGCCCTGAAATTAGCATGTTACGGCCAACGAAAACCGTGATGGCGCATCCTTGCCCAAGGCCTCAACTTGAAACGCCTTATTTTGGTGCATTGTAAAATTATGCACCAATAAAGTGCTAACGCACCAATTCGGGGCCAAGCTTGGCCGAATGGCGGTGCAATCCCTCTAGCAACGCTGAATAGGCGTTCAAAACCGCATCGGGCGCGCCTTTCACGCCCAGTTCAATATGCCGCCCCCACTCGGGGTGATCCACGCTGGGTAGGCTGAATACCTTCACGCCTTTGTGCTGGGCTTCGATGTGCTCCATCAGCGGCGTGAGCGTGGCCTCCATCGCGCCAAACACTATCACCGACTTTTCAGCATGCGCGCTTTGAGTAAACAGGTGCTTGTATTGGTTGTCCAGCACCCACTCCATCATGGGCCAGGCCATGACTGGAAAGCCTGGCAAGAAGTGAACGGCGGCTCCTGGGGCGTTGGTGTGGCGCGTGGTGCAGCTAAAGCCTGCAATCTTGTTGTAGGGGTTGGGAATGATTTGCGTGCCTTCGGGGAACACACCCATGTTCAGGCGGTGCGCGTTGTCTGCGCGATCAGGCTCGTACGGCAAACCTTGCTCGCGCGCCACATCTTGCATGCGCTCTTCAATCAGGGCCTTGGCTTGCGGGTGC
>JBOFGW010000014.1:0-3426 GCA_051649325.1 Burkholderiaceae bacterium
ACGCCGCCCTGCGGGTTCCCAAAGTTCAACGCGCATCCAGAGTGGCCAAAAGAACTCGCTTCGCTCAAACAGCTTTTGGCCGAAACCCTCTGGATGCACGCCGAACTTTGGCGGCGTAGAGGGCGGAGCGCGGGGTTTCGCAACGTGCAGACGTTGCGCCACGCGACGAGACTTGCCTTGCAAGGCAAGTCCCCGTTTCCCACTCCATTAAATCAAAAGCCTCTACGCAATATCCATGCGACTTTCCAGCCAAAACTGCCTGAAAACCCTCATCAATACTGCGTAGAGCACTCTAAATCACGTTATTTTTCTTCAAAAAACCGCAGCATCTGCGCGTACGCGGCCGTGCGCGCCTCTGGGTTGCCACCCACCATCACGCCTTTGCCGGGATGCACGCCGTTGGGTACGTCCATGCGGCGGCGCAGGGGTGCGTTGGGGCTGTCAAAGTCATGGACCGCGCCGGGATACACAATGGTTTTGACGCGGTTTTCGCCAGCGCCTTTGCCGTCCAGTTCTGCGCAGGGCGCGGCTGGGGTCCAGTCATCATCCTGGCCGATCTGGATGAGTAGCGGCGCGCGCGGTGTGTAGTCGCCGCGCTTGGCGTAGGCGGTGCAGCCGGGGTAGAACGCAATCGCTTTTTGCAGCCGGCTCAGTTCCGGCAATGTGCTGCGCGTATCCATCGCCGCCAGCGTCACACCGCCGCCGTGCGACCAGCCTAGCAGCAGAAGCCGCGTAGCCTGTGTGTTCGCAGCAAGCCATCGCACTGCCGCGGCAACGTCTTGCAGGCGATCTTTTTGCTTGAGCGTGCGTTCTGAGAATTTGATGGTGCACAGCGTCTTTAATCCGCGATCGGTCAGGCTGTCGGGGAACAGCACTGCAAATCCGTTGGCATTTAAAAACTCGCCCGCCGCACGATGCCGCGCATTGAGCGCACCGTCTTTGCCGTACAAACCGCCGCAGCCGTGCAAGGCAATCACTGCAGGCGCATCCGGCTTATTGGCCGGCAGCCACCAGCCGCGCAGGGTTTGCGCGCTCGCATCTGGATTGACACTGGCCAGCGCAATGCGCTGCGGCGATGCAAACGCAGGAACCGCAAAGGCCAGCAGCAAAGCAAAGAGTATTTTCATGCCGCTCGCCGCTGCATGACGTTATAAAGAACGAGCGCGCCGATCACCATCGCAGCGCCCACAATTTCCAGCAGCACAAACTGTTGGCCGAGCGACAGCGCAATCAAAAACGTGATCACTGGTGCAAACGGCGCGAAGAGGCCGGCGTTGAGCGGGCCCAGATGGCGCACCGCCATGCTCCATGTCAAAAACGAAATGCAGGTGACAAACACCACCAGAAACACCAGCGGCCAAAACACCGCCTGCACGTCGGCCATGCTCGGCGGTGTGGCTTTGCCCATCGCGTAGGCCGCGATGCACGCGCCAATCAGTGCTGCGGTGCCCGCCAACGTGGTCTGCGCGGTAAACGCCAGCGCGCTTTGGCCCTTGCCGCCCATGCGCTGGCCGCCGATGGTGTAGAACGCCCAGCAAAGCCCGCTGATGAGAATCAGCAGATTGCCGAGCATCGCGCCGCTTGCCAAACGGCTCAGATCGCCTTGCGTCACCACCAGCCACTCGCCCAGCACCACGCATGCAATCGCGAGCACGACGCTAACGGTGGGCCGCGAAATGCCGGTGCTCCATTGGTAAAAAGCGAGCCACACGGGTGTGAGCGCGAGCAGCGCCGAGCCGACCTCCGCCCGCGTGAGCGGCGCGCCCTGGTACACCAAATGGCTGTAGCCAAAGTGGCCGACAATGCCAAACAAGATCGCCATCGGCCACAGACTTTTGCCGCTCGCAGGGTCGCGCGGGCGCAGCACTTGCCAGCCTTCTGTGCGCACCGCCACGGCAAGAAACACCAGCGCACCAATCGCAAAACGGCCCGCGTTCAGAAAGTAAGGGTCGATCTTGGCCAGCACGGTTTTGGACACCGGCAAGAACGCGCCCCAGATCAGAATGGTCAGGCACGCCAGTGCAATGCCGCGGCCAAAGCTGGGCGTAAAGTGTGCCGACGCGGCCTGCGCGCCGCTCAAGCGCAACTCTTTTCACTGCACGCTTGTTTACACCCGTAGAACTGCTTGGTTTTGCGCTGCATGGGCTGAGAACTCATTTGAAGATAGAGCGCTGTTGTACCGCAAGCGGTGTGATGTACTGATTTAGCAGTGATTTTAAATAGCTCTACGCAATATCCATGCGCCTTTTCAGGCAAAAATGCTTGGAAAAGCGCATGGATATTGCGTAGAGCACTTTTAATTTGCGACTGCGTCGCGTATGGTTGCCCTATGGCCGACGCACCAGAAAATTCCGTTCACCCCAAGACCCGCGCCGCGTGGTTTGCCAAACACCACACGCGCGCAGAAGGCGTGTGGCTCATCACCTACAAAAAAGCCACTGCGAAGTTGGGTAAAAAATTCGCGCGCGTTGAGTACGACGAAGCCGTAGAAGAAGCGCTGTGCTGGGGCTGGGTGGACAGCAAGGTCAACAAGCTGGACGAAGAGCGCTCGCTGCTCTGGTTCGCGCCGCGCAAACCCAAGACCGGCTGGAGCAAACCGAACAAAGAGCGGGTAGAGCGCATGATCGCCGCCGGCCTGATGCAGCCCGCCGGCATGGCCAAGATTGAAGCGGCCAAGAAAGATGGTTCATGGGAAAAGTTGGATGCCGTTGAACTGCTGGAAATTCCGCCGGATTTGCAGAAGGCGCTGAAGGCAGTGGCTGGTGCAAAGGTGAATTGGGATGCGTTTCCACGCTCCGTAAAGCGCGGGATTTTGGAGTGGATCAGTCTTGCGAAAAAACCAGAGACCCGGGCCAAGCGGGTGGAGGAAACGGCGCGGTTGGCGGGGGAGAATAAGAGGGCGAATCAGTGGAGGGGGTGAGACACGCAGAAGCGCTAGGGGTAGCGCTTGTTCTCACTTCTAATTGGAACTTGGCGGCAATTGGCTGACACTGGGAACTTCTTAAAGGAGTGAACAATGTCAGCTAATTCTCAAACCACGTGCCCTCTATGTAAGAGTCATGCGAACTACGTGTTCAAAGATGCAAGGAATCGCAAGCACTTTATTTGTGACTCAGGGTGTATCTATGAAATCTCAAGGGTTGCAGAAAAGCATGTCGCTGAATGGCTTGCCGAGAAGTTGGAAGCATTAGTGCTGAAAGCGCGATTACAGACCAGTGACAGAATTTTCGTTATCTCGATGCGTTTTGATGACAACGGAAACTATCAGCTTTTCGGCGAGTTTGAACCTATTAAGGAATTAGTTCGACCGTGAACTCGTCTGCTGCTTACGTGCGCCTCGCCCTCTGAAGCGCCAAGGCAGGCAAGTGCCAAGCGGGGTTTCGGGCAAAAACTGTTTGAGCGCAGCGAGTTTTTTTGCCCGCCGCT
>JBOFGW010000015.1:0-21540 GCA_051649325.1 Burkholderiaceae bacterium
GTGTTGTCCGTCACGCCGATGTCGCGCGAAGTCTGCTCGCCGCACAAACGGCGCGTCATCAGCGCGGGAAAGTGCTTGACCACAGGCAGCTTGATTGCGTTTTGCATGGTGTTGATGAGCGCGCTGCCAAGCTTGCCCCGCACGTCCGGCGTGCGCGGGTGCGCGCGGCCGCGCGCCTGCATGTCGGCAAACAGTGCGCGCGCTTCGTCCATGGTGTTCACCATCAAGGCTTTGTCTACGCCCAGCACATGTGCCATCACATTCCACGTGTGCAGATACGCCTGTTCATCTTCGCGCGACAGGCCAATGCCCAGCGTGCGCAGGCCGCGCAGAAACACGTAGTTGAACGTCAGCAGCGTGTAGGCCAGCTCTTCCTGGTTGCAGGGCAAGCCCAGCGCGGGCGTGTCCCAGCCGTGCGCAAACAGCGCTTCATGCATGTTCTGGCTGCCGCGCAGTGAAGCCAGCGGCGCAATTGCTTGCGCGCGCTCAACACCGGCCAGCGGCATGCCGCGCAGAATCAAGTGGCGGATAGTGGCGTGGATCAGCCGCACCTTGAGCGTTTGCGCGATGCCGCCGCCTTCAGCTGTCGTCAACCCGCCGTGCATCATGACCGGAAAGATCATTGCCGCGGTGGAGCGGATGCGATATTCCGTATGCTTTTCCAGCTGGCCGGCCACGTGCAGCACATCGGCCAAATCGGGGATCACGTAGCACTCCGGCAAGCTGGCGCAAAACAGCAAGATGCAGGACATCGGGCCGTCATCAAAAAACACCTGCTCGGCACGGGCAATCTTTTGCACTTCGGCCCACGGTGGTAATTGCGCGCCGGCGGCCAAATACTCTTGCAGTGCTTGCACCACCTGCGGATCAAAATCGCCTGGCGGCGGCTGCCAATCCTTGAGCACGCCGTTGCTTGTCCACGTGGCCATCAAGCGGTTGGACTGCGTGATCCGCTCAAACTGCGTGGTGTTTGCAGTGAGCAGCGCTTTGGCTTCTGCGCCCTCCAGCGACCAGGTACCGATGATTTTGTCGATGGTCGCATCCGCCAGCGGGTCGGCGGCAAACTGCATGCGGTGGAGCAGGTCTGTCACGCAGATGCTCCCTGCGCCGGCACCACGCGCCACTGCTGCCAGCCGTGAAAGGCGCACAGCAGCGGAATACCCATCGCAAACACGGCAATCGCACGCGTTTCAATCGGGTGGCCGAGGAATATCTGAAACACCATGCCGCTGGCGTAGATGGCAAGCGGCACCAGCGCTGCGCGCATCGCCGCCGGTGTTGCCGGGCTTTCCACACTCGGGCGCGTCCATAGCCGGAAAAGGAAGATGATGACAAAGGCAATGAACACCCAACCCACAAAGCCCTGCAGCGTTTCACCAAACCAGCCGCCGTCTTTCTTGGTCATGATCCAGGCCTTCATCACAAACACAAAGTATGGGTCGGCGCCCAGATCAAACGCGGTCACGATCATGGCGGCGATCAGCGTGGCGCCGGCGATGCGGCTTAAGTTTGCAGAGGCATCCGTAGGTTGCTTCCACAAAATCAGGTTGGCGAGCGCGTAGCCAATGAAGCACAGCGCAAACCACATGAGCGGAATCACCATCGGCACATTGCCAAGCGCCGGGCCCAGCACATCGGTGTAGGTGTAGCTGCCAAAGAACCAGCCGTGGCTGGAACCCATCTGCTCGGCAAACCAGCCGATCGCCACCGCGAGCACCGCAAATTTCTTGGCCGGGCCGATGCCCAGCAAGGTTGTGGCGCTGACAAAGCAGGCCGCAAACATCACGAGCGACGCAATCGCGATGGCCACCGCCGTCGCGTCGTAATAGCGCGCGGCCATGGCAATGAACGCCGCGCTGAAAATCAGATAGGCGATGACAAGTGGTCTAGGCATGTGCGACTCGTTCAATCAAACTGCGCGCCCCTTTGCGGCAGGGTGTTCGGAATATCAGGGAGTCAAATGCCGGGAAATTGCGCCATAGGAAGCTTGGTTGCTTTCTCTCTGCTCTTGTGAAAAGAGTGTATCTGAGCTGAAACCGGCAGCGCGCAATTTCACCCGGTAGTGCGGCAAGCGCGCGACACATGCGTTTTGCTCGCATGCGGCGACGCAAGCGTGGTGCAACCCGGTTTAGGTCAAGGCTGCGAGAAGCTTTTGCGCAGATTCATCATGCAGATACGCAATATCCATGCGGGTTTTCAGGCAAAAATGGCTCAAAACCCTCATGGATATTGCGTATTGCCTTAAAAATAGCGGCAACGTTGGCGCTATTCAACTTCGCTCGGATCAAAGTCCAGTTCTACTTTGGCGCCATTCGGATCCAGGCAAAACAGTTGCCAGGTACCGGCGCCCGCTTGGCGCTGTAATTTGTACGGCACGTTTGCGCTATCAAGCCGAGCTTTCATCTGCGCCAGCCCACGGGCTGAAAACGCCATGTGATCGATCACGCCAAGGGGCTGCGGCGGTGCCGGGCGGTCCCAGTAAATGTGCAAAATCGCGTGCGAGCCGCCGGCGTATAGCCATGCGCCGGGAAAGCCAAGGTCTGGACGTTGCCCTTCTTGCAAGCCCAGCACATCGCAATAGAACGCTAGCGTCTGCGCGCGGTCTTGCGCGGTGATCGTGAAGTGGTTCATCGCGTGGATCATGGCGGCCTCCAAAATATTCAACCAAGCGTTTCAGGCGGTGAGTATCAACGCGCCAATGCTGCGACGCTGCTCCAGGCGCTCGTGCGCTTGCGCGGCAGCATCCAGGGCGTAGCGTTCAATTGGCGGCATACGTAGCGTGCCGTCAGCCAGTGCGTCCCAGACACGCTGTGCCCTGGCCATGCGCTCGGCGGGCGTGGCCATGTAGTCAAACACCACCGGGCGAGAGAACGTGAGCGACTTGGTCAGCAGCTCGTCAGCGCTGGGTGGCCTGAGCGCGCCGCTGGCTTGGCCGAGGCTGATCCAGTGGCCGCGGCGGGCGAGCGCGGCAAAGTTTTCATCGCGCGCCGCTTCTCCCAAGCCATCGATGACGACATCGGCGCCGCCGCACATGCGCTGCACCGCATCAGCAAAGCGATAGTCAGCGGTGACGATGACGCGTTCACAGCCGTACTGCCGCGCGACCCGCGCTTTTTCTTCGCTGGACACGGTGCCCATCACCTGCGCACCCACATGCTTGGCCCAGGCACACAGCAGCAACCCTACGCCGCCGGCAGCGGCATGCACCAGCAACCGCGTGCCGGGCCCGATACGGCCTAGATCGCGCAGCAGATAGTCCGCGGTAACGCCCTTGAGCAGCAACGCGGCGGCGACATCATCGTTCACCGCAGCGGGCAGGCGCACGACCCAATCCGCCGGCACGCAGCGCACACTGCGGTACGCGCCCGGTTGTGGACCGAGGTAAGCCACCCGGTCACCGGGCAACAGGTCATGCACATCCTCGCCGGCATCGATCACACTTCCGGCAGCTTCCATACCCAGCACACCCGGCACGGGCAGCATGGCCGGAATCCAGCCGCGGCGCAGATAAATGTCCAGGTAGTTCACACCGATGGCGCGCTGGCGGATACGCACCTCACCAAGGCCGGGGGCGGCGGTTTGCGTGTTTTCAGCGCGCAGTACATCGGCGCTTCCATAAGCGGACACCAGCACGCGCCGTGTATCGATGGACGCTGCTACCGATGCCGGCAGCTGCGCACGGCCTTGACCGCGCGGCCGCAAATCGTCGCCGCGTTGCAAGTGGCGGCGCAGGTTCTCAAACCCCGCTTCATAGACGCTGCTTGCAACCATGTCGCGCAGCTCGCGCTCCATTCCAGGCGGGGTCGTGAAGGTGGATTCCCAATGCCAGAACGTTCGATTGCCGTCCGTGACGGGTTTGAGTGTGACAGTGGCCACGTAGCGTTGCAGCGGCACTGAGGCCTCGACGATGCAGTACGTACTTTTGTACTCCCGGTCGTCCAGCGTCAGCAATTGCTCGCGGATGCGGTTGCCGTCTTTCAGTGTGAACGACCGGATGCAACCCACTTGGTCAGCACGCTCACCGCCCTGTATCTGGCTTTGCTCAACCACGTCGTGCCACTGATCATGGCTGTTGAAGTCGCGCAGCACCGCCCAGACGCGCGCAATCGGCGCGTCAATGACTGTGCTGCGGACAACGCGTTGAAGCATGGGTTACTTTTTGAACTTGAGTTTGCTGCCGTCGAACGTGGTGACCTGTGCCGCCATCAACCCATCTGGCCGCGGCTTGCTGAACCCCGCAAAAAGGTCGCCCACTTTTTGGCGGGCGTTGATCACTTGCCCGTTGGGCAAGTGCATTTCCACATCATTTGGATACTGCGTCATCGACCGGTTCCAATCGCACTCGGTGAGAGTTTTTTGACACCACGCTCAAGGGCTTACTGATACATGCAACCCGAGAGATCAACGTGAGAAGGCTCGTTTCAATGCGTCAAAGCCGGACTGAAAAACGCCTCGCCCAATCGATTCTGATAGCTCGCGCTCACGCTCCGGTGCGCAATCGAATTCCGCACTCCACTCTGCAAAACACCTGCCACCATCAGTGACAGGGGTGAGTTTGAGTGTGGCCACATAGTTGTCCACGCCTAGCGGGCTTTCCAAAATCTCATACGTGCAGGTGTAGTCGTAGTCGGATAGTGCCAACAAGCGCTCGCGAATCATGCCGCCATCTCGCGTATGAAAGTGGCGGATGCAACCCACCCGATCGCTCGGCTGATTGTTCTCGATCCGGCTATCGGCAATCGCCGGATGCCATTGCGGCAGACCATCGAAATCGCGGATGCGCGACCAGATGGTGTCGGCGGTAGCCTCAATCACGGAGGAAACGTAGATCCTGATCAAAGCGGACTCTCCCCGCACGTGGCAGCGCGCGGCCCAATGCTGGCATCGCGGCGCATATTATTCCTTCGATTTGGCTGGGTTTTGCGGCGGCGCAGGCGGCAGCACGGCTTGCGCGCCACTGGCACCGCCAACCAGACGCTGAATGTCTCCGCCCTCGATACCAATTTCGCGCAATAGCTGATCAACCAGAGGAGCCTGCGCCCGAAAACGCAGCGCCGAATTCACCACGCTATCGGAAAAATTTCCGTTTCCCTCATGTCCAACGCCGCCGCCCGAGCCGCCCAGTCCGTCCACATGCATGATCTTGATGCCTTCAATGTTTTCCAGCGGCCGCACGGATTCACGGATGATTCCTTCCGCTTTCTCAACCAGTTTCATGCGCAGTGCAGATGCACGCGCTTCCGGGGAGAGCATGTTGTGCGCGGCATTCATGAGCTGCAATCCCTCGGCCTCAATCTCTGCACGCACCCGCATCGCCATTGACCTGATCTTGTCCGCGTCGGCATCGGCTTCGGCTTGCGCACGCACTGCGGCACCACGGTCAGCGCTTGCCTGTTTTTCTGCCTGTGCGGCCACGGTGAGCCGCAGCGCTTCACGTTCGGCAAGTTGTGCCGCACCAATCAGTTCGATGGATTTTTTTCGCTGCGCCATCTCAACTTCGCGTGCGGTAAATACTTTCTCTTCGGCCGACACCGCCTGCGCGCGCGCTGCCTCTGCTTCGGCCTGCGCCATACTCAACGCCTCGCTCTCACGCGCCACGGCAATTGCGCGCTGCTGTTCGGCCAGTTCAAGTGCCTTGCGGCGCTCGATTTCGGCGGACTGCAAGGTGCGCTCTTTGTTGATCCGTTCTTGATCCAGTGTTTGTTCCGAGCGAAGGCGCGCCGTTTCAATCGTTTGCTTGGCGGCAATCTGCGCGCCTTCGGCTTCTTGATCGCGCTGGGCACGCTCAGTGGTCAGCTCGGCGCGCTGCCGGGCTCGCGCGATTTCCACCTCGCGTTGTTGAGATAGCTTTGCATATTCGCTTTCGCGCTCGATCTCTAGCGAGAGCTTCTCAGCCTCAAGATTCTTGTTGCGAATTGCCACCAGTGTGTCCTGCTCTACGTCATTGCGCTGCTTTTTGCGGCGCTCGATCTGCTCGGTCAGACGTGTCAGGCCCTCTGCGTCGAAAGCGTTGCTGGGGTTGAAGAACTCCATCCCAGTTTGGTCCAGTTGGGTGAGCGACGCGGCCTCGAGCTCCAAACCGTTCTTGGTCAGGTCTTCTGCCACCGTCTCGCGGACGCGTTTGACATAGGCGCCGCGTTTTTCGTGCAGCTCTTCCATCGTCATTTCCGCTGCTGCGGTGCGTCGCGCATCAATGAACTTACCTTCTACCAGCTCCTTCAGCTGTTGCGGCTCCATGGTGCGCAGCCCCAACGTTTGCGCCGCAGCGGCCACGGCGTCCGGCGTGGCGGCCACGCGCACATAAAATTCAGCGATCATGTCGACCCGCATGCGGTCTTTGGTAATCAAAGCCTTTTCTTTGCCGCGGCTGACTTCCAGCCGCAGCGTGTTCATATTCACCGGAATCACATCGTGGACGATGGGCAGCACAAACGCGCCACCGTCGAGCACAACCTTCTGCCCACCCAAGCCAGTGCGTACGAAAGCACGCTCCTTGGAGCTGCGCAGATACAGCCAGTGCAATAGCCAGACGATGATGGCAACAATGATCGCGACGACGATCAGGGCGAGGATGAAACTGCCGAATTCAGTGCCGGTCATGGTATGTCTCCTAGCGTTTTCTATCGCGTAATTTGTACGAAGCGCCGTGTGGTTTCCGTGAGCGCAATCTCGGTGGGCAAGCGTTCCATCGAGCTGGCGCCATAAAAGCCGTGGCAGGACGGGCAGTGCTGCAAGATGTATTGCGCGTCTTGCGGGGTAGCAATCGGCCCGCCGTGACACAAAACGATCACATCCGGGTTGACGGCCTTGGCTGCGGCTGCCCAAGCCTTGATCGGGGCAATGCAATCGGCAAGCTTAAACGCAGTTTCAGCACCGATTGCACCGCCTGTCGTTAGGCCCAAATGGCACACGACAATGTCAGCGCCCGCCTTGGCCATCGCGCGCGCATCGGCCTCGCTGAAGATATAGGGCGTGGTGAGTAGATCAAGCGCGTGTGCTTGCGCGATCATGTCGACCTCCTGCGCGTAGCTCATGCCGGTTTCTTCGAGATTTGCGCGGAAGGTTCCATCAATCAAGCCGACGGTAGGAAAGTTTTGTACGCCCGAAAAGCCAAGCGCAATCAAGCGCTGAAAAAACTCGCTGGGGATCATGAACGGGTCAGTCCCGTTGACACCGGCCAGTACCGGCGTGTGCTTCACGATCGGCAGCACTTCATGCGCCATCTCGCAGACGATCTCGTTTGCATTGCCATAAGCCATCAACCCGGCCAAAGAGCCGCGTCCCGCCATACGGTAACGGCCGGAGTTGTAGATGACGATCAGATCAATGCCGCCAGCTTCTTCACATTTGGCCGACAGGCCGGTGCCTGCGCCACCTCCAATAAGTGGCCGGCCAGCGGCGATTTTGGCGCGAAAGCGCTCGAGCAGGACGGTTCTAGCGATGCGGGGCATAGGAATGTGCAGTGGAAGGAGAGGTTTTCTGATTCAGTTCGCGCCATGCGGTCACTAGTGCGACAGCAAAGGCCTCATCGTTGATGTGATGCGGCAGGCGCAGCAGGCGCCGATTTGTGCCTGATCGAAAATTCTGCTCGATCGTGGAAAACAGCACGCGATCAGCTTCGGGGTCGTGAAAGGGCTGGCCTGGTTTGTCGATAGCTGACACGCCGCCCTCAGAGATCAGAAAACGCACCGGCCCGACCATGGCGTTGAGCTTGCGCGCAATAAATTCGCCGATGACGCGGCATTCATCGGGTGTGGTGCGCATCAGCGTCACCGTGGGGTTGTGGCGGTAAAGGCGGCGCGACTTGAACCGCTCGGGAACGCTGTCCCAGGCGCCAAAGTTCACCATGTCGAGCGCGCCGCAGCTGCCCACATAGGGCGCGGGCTGGCGTGCAAAGATATCCATGCGTGACGGTCCAGCACTAAGCACGCCGCCGCCAATTTCGTCGGCTATCTCGGTGGTGGAAATGTCCAGCACGCCGGCGAGCAATCCCGACTCGACGAGTTTCTCCATGCTCTGCCCGCCCACGCCGGTGGCGTGAAACACTAGGCAGTCATATTCTTCTTGCAAATGCTTGGTCACCGCCTGAACACAAGGCGTGGTCACGCCGAACATGGTTAGGCCAAGCGCCGGTTTGGAGACTGCGGATTCAGACGCCGGGTGCGTCACCATCCCGGCCAGCGCGTGCGCTGCGTTGGCCAGCACCTTCTCGCTGATGCGGTTGATGCCTTGGACATCCGTCACGGAGTACATCATGCAGATGTCGCTTGGGCCAACATACGGGCGCACATCACCACTGGCCATGGTGCTGACCATGACCTTGGGGGTGCCGATGGGCAAGGCCCGCATGCCCGGCGTGGCTAGCGACGTACCACCCGAACCGCCCGCGGAGATGATGCCACCCAAATCGCGGCGCGTGCGCACGAATTGCTCGAAGGCCACAGCCATCGACGCGACTGCACGGCCACGATCACCACAGAACACTGCGGCTTCACCTTCGGGGTGATGGCGCGCCACCTCGCGCGGGTGCACGCTAGCCGGCGAAGGTTTGCCACTGGTAGAAAGATCAACCGTCACTACGCGCAGGCCCAGCTTTTCAAGACATTGCCGAATGAAGAACAGCTCTCGCGCTTTGGTATCGAAGGTACCAGCCACGTAGGCCGCCCGTCCGCTCGTGACAGCGACGGGAAATTCCAGCACTTTGCCGCTGGTTGCGGTGGACAGAGGAGTGGGCGCCGGTGCAGGGACCGCAGGCTCGCGCGCGATGTCCAGCGTGGGTCCGGCAGTGCCTCCAGCGTTCCAGCGGTTGAAACCACGCACAGTGCGCGGTGCGAGGTCATCCAGGGAGGGGGCGCCGTCCCCATGAGCGCGCTGCACGGTGTAAACCTGTACCGGCCGGGCGTCCTCAGAGGGCAACTGCGCTTCGGGCGCTGGCGCGGCTTCGCTTTCGTCGTGGTGTCCGCCGCTGCGTACGCCCAGCAGCTGCTCTTGCAATCCGCGATCGGCCGCCAGCTGCGAGGCCGGCATCTGGTGAGCGATGCGGCCGTTCACCATGACACCGATGTTGTCGGCCACGTCCAGCGCCACACCGAGGTTCTGCTCGATCAGCAGAATGCCGATCTCACCTTCGGCTGCCAGCCCCCGCAAAGAACTGGCCACGTGCTCAACAATCACTGGCGCTAAACCTTCAGTGGGTTCGTCCATCACCAATAGACGGGGCTCTAGCAACAGCGCACGGCCAATAGCCAACATCTGTTGCTCGCCGCCTGAAAGTTGGCTTCCGCCGTGACCCTTTCGCTCCGCCAACCGCGGAAACATGGCATATACGCGATCAATATCACGCTTGCGCCGGGCAACCAGCTTCAGCGTTTCTTCTACCGACAGGCTGGGCCAGACCCGGCGCCCTTGGGGCACATACGCAACACCACGCTTTGCGATGGCATTCGGGCTCATGCCCAGGATCTCTTCGCCTGCGATTTTGACGCTTCCGCTGGCGGGCACCAGCCCTGTGATTGCGTTGCATAGCGTAGTCTTGCCCATGCCGTTGCGGCCAACGATGCCCGCCACGCCCTTGTCCAGTGAAAGGCTGACGCTCTGCAACGCGTGGGCGCGGCCGTAGTAGACGTCCAGCTGCTCCACTACAAGCAGGGGCGCATTGGATTTCTTGTCATCCTTTCTAGAACGATCAAACCAGCCCATCAGTGTTTACCGCCCATGTAGATTGCCTGAACTTGCGCGTCGTTCTCGATCTCTTCGGGCGTGCCGTGCTTCAGTACGCGCCCGTTGTGCATCACGGTGACGCGTTCGACCACGCGTAGCGCAATATCAAGATCATGCTCGATGAGTACAAAGCTCATATGCGCAGGCAAGCCGCGCAGCAGTGCCACGAGTTCCCGGCGTTCGGCCGGCGACAGGCCGGCAGCAGGTTCGTCAAACAAAATCAACCGGGGCGCACCGGCCAATGCCATGCCGATCTCCAGCTGCCGCTGCTGGCCGTGCGCGAGATTGCCAACCAGCTCGTCTTTCAAGTGATCGAGCCGCACCCGATGCAAGATGTCGTCGGTGGTCACTTGCGACGCGTGCTGCGCGCCAGGGCGCCAGAAACTAAAGCGTGCGTTACCCACACCTCGCACGGCAAGAAATAGATTGTCACGGATGCTCAATTCCTTGAACAGCAGCGACGACTGATAGGTGCGCCGCAACCCCTTGCGAATGCGCTCATAGGGCTGCAGCGTAGTAATGTCTTCGCCAAAGAACAGAATCCGTCCCGCAGTGGGCGGGAAGTCTCCTGTAATAGCGTTAAACAGCGTTGTCTTACCAGCGCCATTGGAGCCGAGCACAGCGTACTTTTGGCCGGCCGTTACCGTCAGCGACACCTCGTCCACCGCGCGCAGGGCGCCGAAGGCACGCGTTACTCCTTCCAGCACTAATGCGTCGCTCGACATCAGCGGCTTGGCGGCCGCTGGGTTGGCGATACGCGCTGTGCCGGCGCGTCGAAGGGCGAGGTTACTGATTGAAGCCATGAGTCGTGTGCTGTGCTCGCAGGCGTTAAGGGCAGGCAGGCTCGTCGCGTGAGCCGATCTTGAAATCCTCGCGCTTCATGCCAAGCGTCTGTTCGACGTTATCAACCTTGCGTGAGACCTTCGTTGACAGGTTGCCCTGCGCGTCTTTCACCACCTCGGTGACGAAGGTGGTGCCGATGGCTTGACGGTTACTATCCAACCGGACTTCGCCTGTGGGCGTCTTCAGCACCATCTTCTGCAGTGCATCGCGCAACTTGGCCTGACCATTGGAAAGATCACCGTTGACGGCAGCCAGCCCATCCAGTGCGGCCTTCATATTGATGTAGTAAGTGAACGCAAACAGGCTGGGGCTGGGATAACCGCCGGCCGACACCGGGTAGTTCTTCTGGTAGTCGGCGACAAAGGCCTTCCATTCCGCGCCGTCGAAGTTGTCGGCAATAGGGCCGGCAGAAATGGTGCCTACCAGCGAGTCGCGGCGCTTGCCCTTGTAGTTCAGCACGTCCTGGCTGACGGTAATGCTGCCACCCATCATCGGCTTGTCGCCACCCGCATTTTCATACTGCGTTAGGAAGTTCACGGCATCGGCGCCGCCCAGCACTACCAGCAATGCATCCACGTCTTTGGGGATACGGGCGATCACCGATGAGTAGTCTTTGCCGCCCAGCGGCACCCAGGCCTTCAGCGGCACCTTGCCACCCAGGCGGCAGTACTCGGCCATAAAGCCTTGCACTTGGCTGTAGGGGAAGGCGTAGTCTTCTGCAATGATCATTGTCCGCTTGTAGCCCTTGTCCATGGCTGCCTTGCCCAGGCCCACCATCCACTGCGCACCTTCGGTGTTGAAGCGGAAGAAGTTGGGGCTGGTGTTGACAAGGGTGGTTGCCTGCGCACCCGAAGCGCCGTTGATGAAGGTCACCTGCGGCTGCGTCTTCGAGTAGTCCTTGACGGCGATGCCCTCGCCGCCCGACAGTGGGCCAACCATGATGTCGACCTTATCTTGCTCGACCAGCTTGCGCACGGCGTTGACCGCTACATCAGGGGTGGCGTTGCTACTGGCCTTGATGAGTTCGATCTTGCGGCCGGCAACCACTCCGCCGCGCTGCTTGATGGCCAGCTCGGCGCCACGCATGCCGTCGGCGCCGCCGGCCGCGAAAGGCCCTTCCAGCGTGGCCAAGAGGCCAATCTTCACGGGCGTGCCTTGTTGTGAGAAAGCGCTGGTACCAACGGCAGCCAAAGCTGCAGCGGCCAGCAGGGTGCGACCCCAAATGCGTTTGTTTATTTTCACGGCTGTCTCCTGGTGGTTGAAGTCAAGGCCTGTCTTGGGCGCAAGCGTGCACGAAGCTTCGCCCACAACCCAAGCAGACCATCGGGGGAAAACAGAACAATGGCGAGGAACACGCCACCTATTACAAGATTGAAACGCTCTCGATCGATCAGGTCGATGGCAAACGTCTGCAGCAACACGAAAACGATCGCACCAAGGAAGGCGCCGATGGGGTGCTTCATTCCGCCTAGCACAGCGATCACGAGCAAATTGATCAGCCAGCCGGTGCCAACGGAGCCCGGTGAGATCAGGCCGTTGTACCAAACCAGCAGCACACCACCCACGCCCGCCAAAAGACCTGACACCGCATAAGCCGCTACGCGGTGCGCCGTGACATTGAAACCCAGCGAGTTCATGCGTCTGGCGTTGTCGCGCGTGCCTTGCAGTGCAATGCCAAAGGGCGTTCGGACCAGCCACTTGATGAAGAAGTAGCCCGCCAAGCCCCAGAACAGTGCGAGAAAATAGAACGGCACCGGATCGCGCCATTTCACGCCCAGTACCTCGGGTGGATAGACCTTCTGGAAACCTTGGAAGCCGTTGAAGACGGTGTAGTTCTGCAGAGCCAGGTAATAGAAGGCCACACCAATAGCCAGCGTGATCATGATGGTGTAGATACCATCGGTGCGTACGCTCAACCACCCAATCAATGTGCTGCTCAGCACCGCAATTACCAGCGCGACCAGCACTACGACGCCCCAGGGCCAGCCGAGGCTGATTTCGGTGCCGCTGACACCCAGCACGGCCACGGCGTACCCTGCCATGCCGGCAACTGACATTTGCGCGAGCGACACCATGCCGCCATACCCAGCCAAGAAGCTCAGCGACAGCGCGATAAGACCGAGTATGAGCGACTGCGCTGCGACCTGATAGAGGATGAACGGCGAGACCAGGAGCGGCAGCACCAAAAAAAAGGTAAACACAACAACGTGACGCGGCGACAGCGTTCGCCAAAGCAGCCGCAGCCGATTCGATGCAATTCCGCTGTCGTACCGGGACGCCTCAATCGCTGGCGGTAGCGCGGCCGCGGGCAGCGCTTGCACGAAGCTGTCTGACACGCCGCTGTTCATGGCACGGCGCCACTTTGCGGCACTCATGCTGCTTTGCCCATGATGCCGCGTGGCCGAAAGGCCAGCACGATGATCAGGATCACAAAGGTGAAAACCACGCTATAGGTCGGTGCATAGGCCAGGCCGTAGGTTTCTGCCAAGCCCAGGATGACTGCCCCAATAGCCGCACCAATCACGCTACCCATGCCGCCGACGATAACCACAATTAGCGATGCCAGTAGCAGCCGGGTGTCCTCACCGGGCACCATGCTCAATTCCACCGCACCGATCACGCCGCCAAAGCCAGCCAGCCCGGCGCCGAGCATGAAGGTCACCGCAAACACCAGATTCACATTGACCCCGGCCGCAGCAAGCATGGCGCGGTCATCGACCCCGGCCCGGATCATTGCGCCTACCTGTGTGCGGTTGAGCAGCCACCACAGAAACAGCCCAATGGCGATACCAAAACCTAAAAGGCTCAGCCGGTAGGAAGAGTAGGCCTTGATAATCGGGATGTCGCGGATCGGGCCTTGCAGCCACTCGGGCGCTTCCATCTGGTAGACCTGCCCGGTAAAGATCCACAACAGGATGTCGGCGATGACAATGGACAAGCCGATGGTGACCATAGTCTGCCGCAGGTCCTGCCCCTGCATGTGGCGCAGAATTAGGACCTGGATCAAAAGACCTACGATGGCCGCCGCGGCAAACCCTGCCGCCAACGCAATGACCCACCAGCCCGTTTCACGCGCCACCAAGTAGCCCACATAGCCGCCCAAAAGATACAGCGAGCCATGCGCGAGATTGACGTTACGCATCAAGCCAAACACCAGCGTGAAGCCGCTGGCAACAATAAAATACAGCGAAGCCAGCGTTAGACTGTTGAGCATTGTTACCAGGTACAGGCGCGGGTTGTCCACCAACGCCCAGATCGAGAACACCGCAATCGGGCCGCCGACTACGATCCACGTCGCCAAACGCTGACCCCTGGACATGCCCCCGCCGGTCATGCAGCGCGCTCCCAGGAGCGTGCTCCAGCCACCGGCGGCGACTTGGCAAACTGACCATCTTTCATCACAGCCAGAAGGCGTTTGGGTTCGCGCAGAATGCTCAAATTGGCCAACGGGTCGCCGTCCACCAAAAGCAGATCAGCCAAGTAACCGTTCTTTACGGCACCCAGCTCATGTCCGCGCATCATGATCTGGCCGCCATACACGGTGGTAGCCCGGACCGCTTCCATCGGCGTCATGCCAAGATATTTGGTGAAGACCTGAAGGTCACGGGCGTTCTGGCAGTGCGGCGTGAATGCAAAACCGTAGTCGCCGCCGGGTAAAACGCGGATGCCGCGTTTGTGCATCTTGCTCAGTGAGTCCAGCGCTGCGTCCCACTCCTCCTGATACCCCCAGCTCAGCGCCGTCTCGCGGCTGATGCCAAAAGCCTCGGCCTCATTGAGCAGCGCATACAAGATGGCGATGCCTGGCGCGACGAAGATCCGGTCTTTCACCGCTTCCATCATGTCCAGCGTTTCCGTGTCGGTAAAGCTGGCGTGATAAATCAGGTCAATGCCGTGGCGCAGCGCCTGCTGCACGCTGGCCTTGGAGCGCGCATGTACAAGAATGCGCTTGCCGCGCATTTTCACCTCTTCCACTGCGGCGGCCACCTCGGCATCGGTCATCCAGGTGGTATGCGCATCGGCATCAGGCACGAAGTTATCGCCCGACAGATTCAGCTTGATGCTGTCCACGCCGTACTTCAGGAACATACGGACCACTTTGCGCATCTCTTCTGCGCCGCTGACGTTGACGCCAAAGCTGAACTCGGGAAACGGCAGATGCGGCAGCGTTTCATCGCCCAGGCCGCCGGGTACCGTGATTTCCTGGCTGGCGGCCAGGTAGCGTGGGCCAGGAATTTGACCACTGTTGATGGCATTGCGGATCACTACGTCCAGTCTTGGTTTGGCACAGGCTGCACCCAAGCAGCTGGTGAAACCGGCCTCCAAGTACCGCTTGGCCACCTTGGCGCACCACAGCACATGTTCTTCCAGCGGCATGGTCTGGATGCCGGCTAGTGTGGCGGCGTCGTTCCAGCTGAAGTGCGTGTGCGCCTCGATCATGCCGGGCATCAGCGTGGCGCCAGCGCCGTCAATGACGGTGGCAACGCCAGGCGCGATGGGCGCTGTGCTGCGGCCCACCTGCACAATGCGATTACCCTCGACTAACACACTACCGGCATACGGCTGTGTGCCGGTGCCATCAAGGATGCGGACGTTGGTAAAAAGTGTTTGCGCCATCGTCCGATCCTCAAGCAGCCCAACGGGTTGTGCGGGCATGCCGCAGCGGTGGTGCCCGGTGGAACTCACCGTCTTTCATGACCGACAGGATCCGGCTTTTGTCTTGTAGAACAGTGATGTCGGCCAGCGGATCGCCATCCACTAGCAAGATATCGGCAAGGCAGCCCTCACGGATATAGCCAATTTGTTTGCCCATCTTCATCATTGGCCCGCCCCACGCGGTGGCCGACAGCAGCGCTTCCATTGGGCTCATGCCCACATACTTGACGAAGTACTCCAGATCCTTTGCGTTGGTACCGTGCGGGGTCCAGGCAAAACCATAGTCACCGCCCGGCAGGATGCGGATGCCGCGTTTGCGCATTGCCCTCATGCTCTCAATCGCAGCTTCAAGCTCGCGGTGATAGCCCATTTTCTTGGTGACTTCCGGTGTCAAACCCCATTGCGACGCGTGATGGCAAGTGTTGATCAGCCACGCCAAGCCCGGCGCAACGTGATGCTCGAACTTGTGAGCCTCTAGCATGTCCAGCGCTTCTTCGTCGGTGAAGCTTGCGTGGTAGATGACTTCGATGCCCTGGCGAATGCACTCCTTGATTGACCAGGTCGACCGCGCGTGCGCCGACACCCGCTTGCCCCAGGCCTTGGCCTCTTCGACACAAACACGTACTTCTTCGGAGGTGAACTGGCTCATTTCCGACGGCATGCCAGTGATGGATTCACCCGAAAGGTTGATCTTGATGCTGTCCACGCCGTACTTGGCGAACATGCGCACGCAACGGCGCATTTCTTCGGCGCCGCTGACGATGGCGCCAAAAGCAAACTCATGCTGCGGCAGATGCGGCGCCGTGGTGTCGCCCAAACCGCCGGGCACTGTGATCTCCTGGCTGGCAGCCAAATAGCGTGGGCCGATGATGGTTCCATCGTTGATGGCGTTACGAATCACTACGTCTAGCCGCGGCTTGGCCGTGGCAGCGCCCACACAACTGGTCCAGCCCATATCCAAGTACTTCTTTGCGACCTCGGCACACCAGAGAATGTGCTCTTCGGGCGGCATGCGCTGAATTGCATCCAGGCTGGGTTGATCGTTCCAAGAGAAATGCGTGTGCGCCTCAATCATGCCAGGCATCAGAAAGGCTCCGGCACCATCAAC
This sequence comes from Burkholderiaceae bacterium, assembly GCA_051649325.1. Classification (GTDB taxonomy): domain Bacteria; phylum Pseudomonadota; class Gammaproteobacteria; order Burkholderiales; family Burkholderiaceae_C; genus JBJOQV01. Next base: position 16,325 of record JBOFGW010000015.1, read on the forward strand.
CGTTTGCACCCCCATCACCGGAACGCTGCGTTGACCGTAGGTCGTATTGACTACGCGCGTGATCTTGTTCCCTTGCACCAGCACATCGCCGGTGAACGGCGCCTCGCCACCGCCGTCAAAGATGCGCACATTGGTAAACAAGAAATCGCTCACGGTTGGTTCCTTCAACGCTGACGATCAAGAAAATCACGCAGGAGGCGGCGGCAATCATCCACGCGCTCCAAGATCGGCCAATGGCCACATTTATTCAGCACTTCCAGACGCGCCTGCGGTATTCGTGCTTTGAGCTCCCGCGCCCCCGAGAGCGGTGTAACGGCATCTTCATCGCCCGTCACCAAGAGCGTGGGGCACTTAATATTTTCAAGTGTTGTGGGTGTGGCCTCAGCGAGCAACAAACAGTTGCGCGCATAGCCCTCGGGATCTTGCCCCATGATGCTTTCGCGTACATAAGCTACCGTTACAGGCTGTGTTTCCTTGGTGGAAGCTGAGAGCGCAGCGTTGGAAACGGCGATCGCCGCCTCAAAGGTGCCCCGTTCGCGCACCGCAGGCGCACGACCATTCATGACATCACGCATCCCCTGCGATGGTTGCAGCAGCGAAGCAAAAAGCGTCATGCTTTTCACCAGCTTGGGCGCTTTCACGGCGACGTATGGGCACACCATCGTGCTCAATGAATGCCCCACCAGATGCGCCTGTTGCACGCCTAACGCACGACAAACATCAATCACACACTGCGCCACCACATCAGGCGAGAGCCTGCCCTTGTGTGCCGTGCTTTCTGACAAAGCGTAGGCATTCTTGGAGCGCCCCGCCCCTGGCGTATCGATGCGGATTACTTTGTAGCTCTGAAGCGCAGGCATCAACGGTGCCCAGACATTCATCGAGCCACCCAAGCCGTGAAGCATGACGACGGCTTCGCCCTCGCCCTCCACGTCTACTGCCATCTTGTCGATCCATTGAATTGCCACGATGCTCTTTCAGATGAAACGGTTTTCGATGGCACCGATGCCATCGATCTCGATGCGCATCACATCGCCTGCTTGCAGCCACTGCGGCGGGCTCATGCCCATGCCCACACCAGACGGCGTACCGGTGGCGATCACATCCCCAGGGTGTAGCGTGATGCCGCGTGAGCAGGTTTCAATCAGCGTGGGAATATCAAAAATCATGTCTTGGGTCAGTCCGTCTTGGCGAAGCTCGCCATTGACCCAACCCCGCACGCGGGTGCTGCGGCCGTCCATTTCGTCGGCCGTCACGATCCACGGGCCCATGGGGCAAAACGTGTCAAAACTCTTGCCCAAATCCCACTGTGCATGGCGCATTTGCACGTCGCGCGCGGTCACATCATTCAACACGGTGTAGCCAAACACATGATCCATTGCACGGGCGCGACTGATGTTTTTGCCACCCAGGCCAATCACCACGGCCAGCTCGCTTTCGTAATCAATCTGGGTAGAAACCGCTGCACCTGGCAGCCGCACCGCGTCGTGTGGGCCTACCACGCAATCGGCCAGCTTGGTGAACACAATCGGCCAACCGTCTTCTTTGGCGGCGTTGTCTTTGAACACGGTGGTGGCCAGCTCGGCGGCATGCGCCCGGTAGTTGCGGCCCACACAGAACAAGCCGCGCAGGGGCGCAGGCAGAGGTGCACGCAGAGTAATCGCTGCTACCGGTAGCCGCGCACCGGCGGGTGGCGGCAGGGGTGCTCCACGTGCCAGCGCTTGAATCAAAGGCAGGGCGCCAGCGCGCGCATCGGGCACCGCGAGCGGCGTCGCTTCGCTCCCGCACGGGGATACACTACCGACATGCTCCCGACCACCCCAACTCCAGCTGGCGATGCGCATGAACCTTGTCTCCTGTCGTGCGCTCGGCCAAGCTAGGCTGGCTCCGGATCGCCTCGAGATATTGTTTTGAAATTGAGACGCTTGTCTCAAATTCAATTTGGCGGATGTTAGATGCGGGGCGCCAAAATTTGCAAGACCTTTGATCAAATATAAAAACGCTCATTCAAATAGCGTAGAAAATCGCAGTTTCGAACTGGTATGACTTATTTGAAACATAAGTTGAGTGAACCGCCGCAACCACCCGTCCGCGGCGTCAAGGCTGCCACTTTTCATCTGTTGCTTAATACAGCGATGGGGATCATCCGCCAGGATGGGCACATTCCTTCGGTGGCCGAGGTCGCGGCGCGATCCAAGGTCTCGCGTGCCACCGCGTACCGCTACTTTCCAAGCCGCAGCGCGCTGATTGCAGCAGTGATTGATAGCTCGCTAGGCCCGGTGCGTACGCTGGCATCAGACGACCCCGACGGCCGCGCGCGGGTGCGCCAGTTGTTTGTGGAGACATTTCCGCGCTTCAAAGAGTTTGAGGCGCAGTTGCGTGCTGCAGCGCAACTATCGCTTGAGCAGTGGGCCCTGGAGCGCGCGGGACTGCTCGAAGAGGAGCCGTATCGCCGCGGTCACCGCGTGCGGATTCTCGCGCATGCGATCAAGCCATTGGCATCAACGCTCGGGCCGACGGTGCGGGATCGGCTGCATCGGGCGCTTTCAGTTGTGTACGGCATCGAACCCTATGTCATCTTGAAAGATATTTGGGGACTGCCTGATCGAGAGGTCGAGCGCATTGCGCTATGGATGGCAGATGCATTGGTCGATGCTGCGCTGCGTGATGCAGCCGCCGCTTCTCCCAAAAAGAGTCTTACAAAAAGCAGGAACCGTAAAAAGCAGTAGTTCAACTAGCTTCGCGATTCTTGCGGCGTCGCAACAAAAATCGCGACGCAATATTCATCAATGTTTTCGAGCAATTTACGCTCGAAAAGCGCATGAACAGTGCGTCACCCAATACAGGCCTCTTCTTCACGGAACCGAAAACTTGAGAACGGTATTCCCTAGTGTGTCGCCGCAATCGCCCGTGATATTCTGACCACAGCATTTTGTTGGCCTTTAGGCTTTTCTCATTACTTCCACAATATTGAATATGCAGGAGACTCGATTGAAATTCAAACTTCTATTGGCCGCAGCGTTGACTGCGGTCGCAATCCCGGCGCTGGCGCTGGACAACGTCAAATTCATGATCGGCGCCAATCCCGGCGGCGGATTTGACCAGACCGGCCGCGGCCTGGGCAAGGCGATGGTAGAAGCCGGCGCGGCCAAGACCACGCAGTTTGAAAACAAAGGCGGCGCGGGCGGCACCATTGGCCTAGCGCAGTTTGTCAATGCCAGCAAGGGCGACCCTAATGCGATGATCGTGACCGGTGCCATCATGGTGGGCGCGATTGTGCAGAACAACCCGCCGGTCACACTCAAGAACGCCACGCCGATTGCGCGGCTGTTCTACGAGTACAACGTGTTTGTGGTGCCGGCTGATTCGCCGCTCAAGAGCATGAAAGATGTGGTGGACATGCTCAAGAAAGACCCAGGCAGCGTTAAATGGGGCGGCGGCTCGCGCGGCTCGGTGGATCACATCTCGGTGGCAATGATTGCCAAAGACGCGGGCGTTGATCCCACCAAGATCAACTACATCCCCTTCCAGGGTGGCGGTGAGGCTTCTGCGGCGATTCTGGGCGGCCAAGTGACCGTGGGCACCAGCGGCTGGAATGAGATGCAGCAGTTCATCAAAAGCGGCAAGATGCGTGCACTCGCCGTGACGGCCGGCAACAAACTGCCCGGCGAGACCGTGCCCACGCTCAAAGAGCAAGGCGTTAACGTGGAAATCGGTAACTGGCGCGGTGTGTACGGCGCGCCGGGTATTACGCCGGAGCAGCGCAAAGCGTTGATCGATGCCGTGACCGCAGCCACCAAGCAAAAGAGCTACGAAGAAGCGCTGAAGAACAACGATTGGTTCCCCGCGTTGCTCACTGGCGATGAGTTTGGCAAGTTTGTGGATGCGGAGCATGAGCGCATTGGCGCTTCCATGAAAGCGGTGGGTCTGATTAAATAGGGCTGTCACGCCATAGATTTGCAAACAAGCTGTATTCAAAGGGGCCGCGTGGCCCCTTTGTTTTGAACGCTCACAACATGTAAACAACGCGGGAGGCTACGTGACAAGAACCTGGCAGCTGTGCATCGCCGCACTGTTTTTGGCGCTCGGCGGCGCCTATGCGCTGGGGGCCAGCGGGTTTCCGGCAGAAACCGGTTACGCCGGCATCGGCTCACGCTTTGTGCCCACCATCGTGGCGATTTTTCTTGCCGCCGTTGGCGCGCTGCTGGGCTGGCAAGCGATGACCGGCGGTTTTCGCAACTTTACCGACAGCGTTGCAGAGCTTGTAGCCGATTGGCGCGGCGGCCTGTGGGTATCGGCCGGCATCATCGCGCACGCGCTCCTGATCACGCGCATCGGTTTTGTACTGGCGGCCTGCATTTTGTTTACCTGCGTGGCGCGCGGCTTTGGCTCGACCAAATGGTGGCGCGATGCGCTGATTGGCGCAGCGATTGTGCTGCCGGTGTTCTGGCTGTTTTCCATGGTGCTGGATGTGAATCTGCCCCGCATCCTGAATGATTGGATCTAAGCCATGATGGAGACCTTCTCGCTATTGATGAGCGGTTTTGCTACCGCACTGCAACCCGTCAATTTAATGTGGGCCTTCATTGGCTGCCTGCTTGGCACTGCGATTGGTGTGCTGCCAGGCATTGGCCCGGCGCTCACGGTAGCCATGCTGCTGCCGGTAACCGCCAAAGTAGAACCCACCGGCGCGCTGATTATGTTTTGCGGCGTGTACTACGGCGCGATGTTCGGTGGTTCCACCACATCCATCCTGATGAACACGCCCGGCGAATCTGCCAGCATGATGACCGCGCTGGAAGGCAACCGCATGGCCAAGAGTGGCCGCGCCGGGCCTGCGCTGGCCACTGCTGCGATCGGCTCGTTTATCGCCGGCTCCATCGCGACTCTTTTGCTTACGCTGTTTGCGCCGCTGGTGGCTGATGTTGCGCTCAAGTTTGGCCCGGCGGAGTTTTTTGCGCTGATGGTGCTGGCGTTTGTCACCGTGTCCTCCGTGCTGGGCAACTCGATGCTGCGCGGCTTGGCGAGTTTGGCACTCGGTTTGGCGATTGGTCTTGTGGGCATGGATTCCATCTCTGGCATTGCGCGCTACACCTTGGGCGTGCCGGAGCTGGTGGACGGGATTGAGTTTGTCCTTGTTGCAGTTGGTTTGTTTGCGGTGGCCGAAGCGCTGTATTGCGTGCTGTATGAACCCAAGAACGACGGCAGCACCATGA
>JBOFGW010000016.1:0-11763 GCA_051649325.1 Burkholderiaceae bacterium
GCTCTGGATGGGCGTTGAACTTTGGGAACCCGCAGGGCGGCGTAGCGGGCGCGCCTTTCTTTGCTTACTTTCTTTGGCAAGACAAAGAAAGTAAGTTGCCGCCGGGCAACCCCCGGCAAATGTCTGAGTCCATCCAACCCTTCGACAGGCTCAGGGCGAACGGTGGATACGCATCAGCGCGCGAGCTGCCCTCACCCTAACCCTCTCCCGCTCGCTGATGCGGCGGGAGAGGGGATCGATCGGACTCACGCCTCGCGGCGCGCCGCCTAAACCTTCACCAGCGCCTTCACCACCGGCCACTGTCGCCGACTCACATCCAGCCGCTCCGACACGCCGCGCAGCACGACACGCCAAGTCTGCTCGGCGTCGCCATCTTCACTGGGCACAAACGATTTTTCAACGCCTTCGATCAAGTGCTTGGCCACCAGCGCATTGCGGTGGATACGCACGAACTTGTCTGCGTACTTTTGCTCCAGCGAGGTAAGCGTGGCTTCGGTGATGAACTCGCGCTCGCGGGTGCGGATGGTGACGTATTTGAGCTCGGCCTTGAGGTACACCACGCCATCGACCGGGATGCGCATGATGCGGCCGCGCTCGGTGACGGTGATCATTTCTTGCTGGCCGTCTGCGGCGCGCGGCACGCGTTCCAGCGCTTCCAACAGCCGCGCCGCCTTGACCGGTTTGACCAGATAATCGGTTGCGGCAATGTCAAACGCTTGCAGCGCATGCTGTTCAAAGGCCGTGACAAACACCACCGCCGGTACGTGCTTGCCCATCAGCTTTTGGGTTTTCAGAAAGCGCGCCACTTCCATGCCGCTTGCGCCGGGCATTTGAATGTCCAGCAAAACGCAGTCCAGCGGTTCGCGCGCGATCAGTTCAAGCGCTTCCGGGACGTTGCCGGCCTGGCCGACAACAATATGTGGGCATTGAGGCGCAATGTCGGTGAGAAGGTTCACCATGCGCATTCGCGCTAAAGGTTCATCGTCTGCGATTGCAATCCGCAGGGTCATAGATCCGCCTTGTCCGTTGTTATCTTTCCCTTGTGCCGGTTGACCGGCATCCTGAGTTCGACAACGTATTTGCCGGAATGTTCATTGGCGGCCAAACTTGCCTCCAGGTCGTAGAGCAGCATCAGCCTTTCCCGGATGTTGGCCACCGCCATTTGAAGCCCCGGCGCCGGCGGCCGGCCGCTGAGCGGGTTTTCCACGGTAATGAACAAATCGCGGCCTTTGCGGCTAATGTTTACCCGGATGGCACCCGGCCGCTCGGCCGGTTCCACGCCGTGCCGGACGGCGTTTTCCACCAGCGGCTGCAAGGTCAGTTGCGGGACGGTGATGTCGTCCAGCCCATCTTGCTGCTGCCAATCCACCTGCAGCCGGTCACCCAGGCGCAGCGCCTCGATAGCCAGGTATTTGCGCGATGTAGCCACCTCTTCCGCCAGCGTGACCATGGATTTGCTCTTCATCAGGCTGCGGAACAGCTCGGCCAGGTCTTCCAGCATGGCTTCTGCGGTGCGCGGATCGCTGCGGACAACGCCCAGTACAGCGTTGAGCGCGTTAAAGAAAAAGTGCGGGCGGATCGTGGCGGAAAGTGCCGCCAGCCGCGCGTCTGTCAGCGCCGGGCGCCGGCTGGCGGCGCGCCAGCGAAACGCCGCGATAAACACCGCCGCAACCGCCGCCCCCACGACAGCGCCGCCCCCCAAACTCCACAAACTGGCGTTCTGGCCGATCAATAGCACTGCAGCCACCTGGCACAGCACACTCACGCAGGCCACCATGACGCAGGCCACCAGCACCTGGACGAGCGGTTTTTCCCGCGTGAGATAACGGCGCAGGCCGCACACTAGCGCGATCGACAGCAAGACCGCCGGCTCGATAACGCTGGCCCACTCTAGAAAGCGCGCGATCCAGGCACCGGGGCCATCGGAGGCAGGCAGCGCCAGCAGCAGCGCCGCAAGATTGACTGAGAGCAGCACGCGCATGGTGATGCCCAGGTTGCATAGGTCGGGCAATACCTGTGTGTAGAGCGTCGGCTCGGGCGGCCCACCGCTTTGGGTAAACTTCTTGCCCTGTTCTTCTTCGCGCGGTTTACGCGCTTCCAAGGTCTGCATGACTTCCCAGTTCGACAAAAAAACCCAAGCATGGTCAGCGCGTTTTTCCGAGCCGGTTGCGCAGGCCGTACAACGTTATACCGCGTCGGTATCGTTCGATAAACGCTTGGCGCATGCGGACATTGCCGGATCGTTGGCTCACGCCGACATGTTGGCCGTGCAGGGCATTATCAGCGCCCAAGACTTGACGGATATTAGGCGCGGCATGGCGCAAATCAGCGCGCAGATTGAATCCGGCCAGTTTGAATGGAAGATCGAACTGGAAGACGTGCACCTGAACATCGAAGCGCGGCTCACGGAGCTGATCGGCATGGCCGGCAAGCGCCTGCACACCGGCCGCTCGCGCAACGACCAGATTGCCACCGATATCCGGCTTTGGCTGCGCGGCACGATTGATGAAGTGCAGCAAGCACTTGTCGCGCTGCGCACGGCGCTGCTTGATCTGGCACAGCAGCACACCACCACCATCCTGCCTGGCTTTACGCACCTGCAGGTGGCGCAGCCGGTAACCTTTGGCCACCACCTGCTGGCCTACGTGGAAATGTTCAGCCGCGACGCCGAGCGCTTTGCCGATTGCCGCAAACGGGTCAACCGCCTGCCGCTGGGCGCGGCGGCCTTGGCCGGCACAACATTTCCGATTGACCGCGAGCGCGTGGCAAAAACGCTCGGGTTTGAAGGCGTGTGCCAAAACTCGCTGGATGCCGTGAGTGATCGCGATTTTGCGATTGAATTCACAAGCGCGGCGGCCGTATGCATGATGCACGTCTCGCGTCTGTCTGAAGAACTAGTGCTGTGGATGAATCAGAGCGTGGGCTTTATTGATCTGGCAGACCGGTTTTGCACCGGTTCATCGATCATGCCGCAAAAGAAAAACCCGGACGTGCCCGAGCTTGCGCGCGGCAAGACCGGCCGCGTGTACGGCCATGTGATGAGCCTGCTGACGCTGATGAAAGGCCAGCCGCTCACCTACAACAAAGACAATCAGGAAGACAAAGAACCGCTGTTTGATACAGCCGATACGCTGCTGGATACGCTGCGTATCTTTGTCGAGCTGGTGCCCGGCATTAGCGTCAAGCCACAAGCAATGCGCGCCGCCGCACTGAAAGGCCACGCCACCGCTACCGATTTGGCGGACTGGCTGGTGAAAAAAGGCCTACCGTTTCGCGATGCGCATGAGGCCGTGGCGCACGCGGTGCGACACGCGAGCGAGCGCGGTGTCGATCTCGCGCAGCTGTCCTTAGAAGAGCTGCGCACAATCATTCCGCAGGCCGATCAAACGGTGCTATCAATACTAACGCTAGAAGGCTCCGTGGCCGCGCGCAACCACACTGGCGGCACCGCGCCGGAGCAGGTCACCACGCAAATTGCCGCATGGCGAAAAAAGCTGGCCTGACCGCTAATCTGCGGGCCGCCCCCCAAAAAACGGTGTAACTTACTCGGGTTTACATGGACGCAACGCGCTTGCGTTTCTATAATCCGCATCAACGTTTTATCTGATGAAATGAAACTGCGGTCAACGCAGTCGCACCGGTTTTTTGACTCTTGTGGGGACTCCTGTTGTGAATGCATTACTTAAGCTATCCGCGGGTATTGATTGGATCAACGAGCAAATAGGCCGGCTGACCATGTGGCTCGTGCTGGCCGCCGTTGTGATCAGCGCGGGCAACGCCATCATGCGCAAGGCCTTTGATATCGGCTCAAACGCGTATCTTGAAATCCAGTGGTATTTGTTTGCCGCCGTGTTCATGCTTGCCGCGGGCTACGTGTGGCTGCGCAACGCCCATGTACGCATCGACTTCATTTCTTCCAAGCTCAGCAAGCGCACCAATACGATTATCGACATTATCGGCATCATCGTCTTCACCATTCCGCTGTCACTCATCCTGATCAGTTTGTCCTGGCCGGTGTTTGAGCGCGCCTGGATTTCTGGCGAGATGAGCCAGAACGCCGGCGGGCTGATCCGCTGGCCGGTGCTGCTGCTGATTCCGGTGGGTTTTTCGATTCTGGTGATGCAGTGCGTTTCTGAACTGATCAAACGCGTGGCTTTCTTGACCGGCCATCGCAGCGAGCCGTTCAGCGAAGTGGCCGAAAAAAGCGACGAGCAGTTACTACTCGAAGAGCTGGAAGCCAAGGCACAAAAGAACCTTCAGGGAGCGAAATAAACATGGCGGGCTTTATCGCACAAAATTTCGTTCCGTTGATGTTTGCGGGCTTACTCTTTTTCTTGCTGACCGGCATTCCCGTCGCATTTGGCCTAGCTGCCACAGGCCTGTTGTTCGGCTTTATCGGCATCGAAGCCGGGCTTTTCCCTGCCAATATGTTTTCTGCCTTGCCACTGCGTGTGTTTGGCATCATGCAAAACGACACGCTGCTGGCGATTCCATTCTTTACTTTCATGGGCATCGTGCTTGAGCGTTCAGGGATGGCCGAAGATCTGCTGGAAACAGTGGGCCAGGTGTTTGGCCCTCTGCGCGGCGGTTTAGCGGTTGCGGTGATCTTGGTGGGTGCGCTGCTTGCGGCCACCACCGGCGTGGTTGCCGCGGCGGTGATTTCGATGGGCCTGATCTCTCTGCCGATCATGCTGCGCTACGGGTACAACCGTACTATCGCCACCGGCACCATCACCGCATCCGGCACGCTGGCGCAGGCGATTCCGCCCTCGCTGGTACTGATTGTGCTGGCCGATCAATTGGGCCGCTCTGTGGGCGATATGTACGCCGGCGCAATCGTGCCTGGACTGATGCTGGTAGGCCTGTATTTGACCTTTGTCGCTATCGTAGCCTTCGTCAAACCTGCCTGGGTTCCCGCCCTTCCCGCAGAGGCGCGGATTTACCGCGAAAGCAATGGCTCAAGCGGCCATCGCTCGCTGGTTGTGCTGCTGGTCATCTGCGGCATCGCTGCGTGGGGATGGTCGATGGTGCATGAACGCGTGATCAATAGCTGGGTCGGCCGCACCACGCCAGCGCCGGGTGATGAGGTGCTCATCATGTCGCTGACGGTTGCATCGCTGATCGCGCTTGTACTGGCCATCACCAACCGCGTGTTGAAGCTCGGTCTGCTTTCAAAGCTCGCGCAGCAAGTCACCTTTGTATTGATTCCGCCTTTGGTCCTGATTTTTCTGGTGCTCGGCACGATCTTTCTCGGTGTGGCAACGCCCACTGAAGGCGGCGCGATGGGTGCGATGGGCGCCTTGATTATGGCGTTTGCACGCCGGCAGCTCAATTTCAAACTGATGCGCCAAGCGCTGGACAGTACCGCCAAGCTCGCCACGTTCGTGATGTTCATCTTGATCGGTTCCACGGTGTTTTCCTTCACCTTCAATGCAGCGGATGGTCATGTGTGGGTGGAGCATCTGTTCGACAAACTGCCGGGCGGCGCGCTGGGCTTTTTGATCGTGGTGAATATTCTGGTGTTCATCCTAGGCTGCTTCATCGACTTCTTTGAGATTGCGTTCATCGTGATCCCAATGTTGGCGCCCGTGGCTGAAAAAATCCTGCCGGAGATGTTGCCAGGTGTGCCAATCGATGCGGTGATGGTGTGGTTTGGTGTGATTATCGCGATGAACCTGCAAACCTCATTCCTCACGCCACCGTTTGGGTTTGCGCTGTTCTATCTGCGCAGCGTCGCAGCCAAGAAAGACTACAAGGATCGCGTAACGGGGCAGATGATTCCGGCGGTCACCACCGCGCAAATCTACAAAGGCTCCATCGCGTTCATCTTCCTGCAGCTCATCATGGTTGGGCTGGTGATTGCGTACCCAACGCTGGTGTCGGGCAACCTTGTCAAGAACCCCACCAATATCGACCCAGAAAAAGCGCTTGAACAACTGCGTACTGGGAGAGAGGCACTGCAAAACATGCCCAACTCGTCCGATCCGTCACCGTCGCCGGGTAGCGAACAAAAAGAAGAAGACCCGATGAAAGGGTTACTCGACGCAGTGAAGCAAGACCAGCAGAAGAAGCAATAAAGAACCTGGCCGAGCGGCAACTCGGCCAACAACTAAGTAGGCAAAAAAATGCCCCGCATCGCGGGGCATTTTTACATCAGCCAGCTGATTGAAAATCAGAGCTTTTGATTCTGCATGAAGTCATCAAACCCGGACTCCGCAAAGCGGAACCATAGATTGGAATCGCGACGGAATGCAGAGTAGTCGTCGTAGATTTTCTTCCAGGCTGGATTGGTACCTGAAAGCTCGCTGTACAGCGCCATGGCTTCCTTGAACGCAGAATCCATCACGTCTTTGGGGAAGCGGAACAGCTTGGTGCCACCGCTCACCAAACGCTTAAGCGCGGCCGGGTTGCGGGCGTCGTAACGGGCTTGCATCTCGGTTGCGGCGTGCGTCGCGGCAGCCTCGATCATCGCCTTGTACTCGGCTGACAGGCCGTTGAACGCCTTGTCGTTGACGTAGAAATCAAGCTGCGGGCCGCCTTCCCAGAAACCCGGGTACGCGTAGTTGGGCGCTACTTTGTTAAAGCCCAGCTTTTCATCGTCGTACGGACCCACCCACTCAGCAGCGTCAATCGTGCCTTTTTCCAGCGCCTGGTAAATCTCGCCGCCGGGAATGTTTTGCGGAATAGCGCCAATACGCTCCATCACACGGCCACCAAAGCCGCCGGTACGGAACTTCTGGCCTTTCAGATCTGCCAGGCTCTTGATTTCCTTACGCCACCAGCCACCCATTTGCGCGCCGGTGTTGCCGCCAACGAAGTTGACGATGTTGTACTTGGCGTAGAACTCGCGCATCAGCTTCATGCCGTTGCCCTCAAACATCCAGGCAGTCATTTGACGTGAGTTCAGGCCGAACGGAATGGCGCAGCCCAGAGCGAACGTTGGGTCTTTGCCGAAGAAGTAATAAGGCGCCGTATGCGCCATCTCCACAGTCGCGGCTTGCACTGCGTCTACTACGCCAAAGGCGGGAACAATCTCGCCAGGCGCGGCAACGGTAATTTGGAATTTGCCGCCAGACATTGCACCGACTTGCTTGGCAAAAATCTCTGCCGCGCCGTAGATGGTGTCAAGCGATTTGGGGAAGCTGGAGGCCAGGCGCCAGCGAATTGCCGCTTGCGCGCCCACAACCGCAGGCGCAGTGCCGGCAGCCAAGACGCCTGCAATACCCGCGTTTTTGATAAAACCACGACGTTCCATTATGTCTCCTCGTTGATAAAAGCTTAAATACCCAAGTGCAGTAACCAGTGCGCGCATGGGTTTGCTGACAGGGTTGCACCTTACTCACAGTTTACGTAGGCGCAACCCTAGTGTTGATACGGGTTTCCCTACCCCCAGCCGGGGATTAAAAGCGGCATGCTGCTAGTTGCCGGCGACGGTCATTTCATCAATCAAAATGGACCCGGTTACTTTGGTGCCGCGCCGGATACGGTCTGCGCCGATCGCGGCAATGCCTTGGAACATTTGCGGCAGACTGCCTGCCACCGTAATTTCTTCCACGGGATAAGCAATCTGGCCGTTTTCCACCCAGAAGCCTGCTGCGCCGCGGGAATAGTCGCCCGTCAAGTAATTCACCCCCTGCCCCAGCATTTCAGTGACGAGCAGCCCGGTGCCAAGTTTGCGCAGCATCGCCGCAAAATCATCCCCGGCGGCCGTGCTGCGGCTTTTGAGATAGAGATTGTGCGAGCCGCCTGAATTGCCGGTGGTCTGCATCTTGAGTTTGCGGGCGCTGTAGCTGCCTAAAAAATAGCCTTGCAACACACCGCCGGCCACGACGCTGCGCGACTGTGTTCGCACGCCTTCATCATCAAACGGCGAAGAACCAATTGCGCCATGCTCGTGCGGCTCTTCAACAATATCAATGTGATCCGCAAATACCCGCTCACCAAGTTTGTTCAGCAGAAATGATGATTCCCGGTACAGCGCATTGCCGCTGGTGGCCTGCGTAAAGCTGCCCAACAGGCCGCAGGCCAGCGGCGCTTCAAACAGCACCGGGCACTTGCGAGTGGAAAGCTTGCGCGCACCCAGGCGGGCAAGCGTGCGCTGCGCTGCGTAGCGGCCAATCGCCTCTGGCGCTGCGAGCAGCGCTGGATCGCGCTCACTGGCATACCAGTCATCGCGCTGCATGCTCTTGCCGCGCTGGGCAATCGGCGCCACTGAAAGGCTGTGCCGCGAATACGGATAGCCCGCGCAGAAACCATGCGTGTTAGCCAGAACAAACTGACCGTGCGACACATACACGCCGCAGCCGTCGGTATTGCGGATGTGTTTGTCCACCGCAAAAGCCGCCTGCTCCATCTGCAGCGCGAGGGCAATGGCGGCGTCCGAGCTAATGTCCCACTCGGTGAACAGGCCCAGATTCTCCGGCGCGCGCTCCAGAAACTGCGGTTCGGGCAAGCCCGCGCAATCATCCGGCGCGGTAAAGCGGGCGATGTCGTAGGCCGCGCCCACGGTTTGCGCCAGCGCGGCGGCCGAAAAATCAGAGCTTGACGCGCTACCGCGCCGAAACTCGCCTTCCTTGCCCACGTAGACCGTGATGGCGACACCTTTGTCGCGGTTGTGTTCCAGCGTATCCACCGCGCCTTTGCGCACGCCTACGGAAAGGCCGGAGCCTTCCGAGACCTCCACCGCCGCTTGCGCGCAGCCCAGTTGTTGTGCGATTTTCAGCGCATCCTGCGCCACCTGTGCCAACTTGTCCTGGCTAAACGAAAAGACTTCACTCATGGGCTCTATCATACGGGCCATGCCGCGCCCAACTTTGCCCCAAGATCCAGACTTAATGCCGGAAACGCTCGCCGAGCCGCTTTCCAAAACCCGCCTCAAGCAGCAGATGACTGAGCTTCAGACCCTCGGTGCGGAGCTGGTGGCTCTGCCTGAGTCGCAATTCCGGCAAATGCCAATGTCCGAGCGGCTGATGGTGGCCGCCCGCGATGCCCGCAAAATCACCAACTTTGAAGGCAAGCGGCGGCAGCTGCAATACGTCGGCCGCCTGATGCGGGATGAAGATGAGGCCATCATCGACGCTATGCGCGCCAAGCTGGCGGCGTTCAAGGGCGAGTCCAACGCCGAAAACGCCCGCTTTCATGCCATGGAAAAACTGCGCGATGCAATGCTGGCGCAGGACGCCGCCATCACGCAGTTCATCAGCGACCATCCCGCCGTGGACGTGCAGCGCTTGCGTAATCTGGTGCGCGAGGCACGCAAAGACGCGCAGGCCGCGCGGCCGCCCAAGCAGGCGCGCGACTTGTTCAAACTGATCCGCGAAACACTCGAACATGAAGATCAAGCGTAACCACCCCGATGAATTGATTGTCGGCCTGATGTCGATCAGCGACCGCGCTTCCAGCGGCGTGTATCAGGACGAAGGCCTGCCCAGCTTGAAAACCTGGCTCGCCGCGGCGCTAAAAACACCGCTGCAAACGGTTGACCGTCTGATTCCCGATGAAACTCCGGTCATCAGCGCCACTTTGATTGAACTGGTTGATACCTGTGGCTGCGATCTGGTGCTCACCACCGGCGGCACCGGCCCGGCGCGGCGCGACGTGACACCCGAAGCAACGCTCGCAGTCGCCACCAAAGAAATGCCCGGCTTTGGCGAGCAAATGCGCCAGATCAGCCTGCGTTTTGTGCCGACCGCGATTCTTTCCAGACAGGTTGCCGTGATCCGTGAAAGCGCTGATCACGCCGCGCTCATCGTCAATCTGCCCGGCCAACCCAAATCGATCAAGGAAACGCTTGAAGGTCTGAAAGACGATGCCGGCAAGCAGATCTTGCCTGGAATCTTTGCCGCGGTACCGTACTGCATTCAACTGATTGGCGGGCCGTATGTTGAAACGCATGAGGCTGTGTGCAAGGCCTTTCGCCCGAAAAGCGCGATTCGTTCCTGACCCTCGCAGCGTTGCCGCATAACCAATTTTTCTCTAGAGCAAAAAACAATGTCCCTGCTTGAATGCATTGAAGTAGAAACCGCGGAGAGCCCCACCGCCGCCGTGATCTGGATGCACGGCCTGGGCGCGGACGGCAATGACTTCGTGCCGATCGTGCGCGAGTTTGACATGGCCGGCTGCCCGCCGATCCGCTTTGTGTTTCCGCACGCGCCCACCATGCCCGTCACCATCAACGGCGGCTATGTGATGCGCGCCTGGTATGACATTTTCGGCGCAGACCTGGTGCGGCGCGAAGATGAAAGCGGCATCCGCCAATCGGCTGCGCAGATTGAAGCACTGATCGCACGCGAAAAAGCGCGTGGCCTCGCAAGCACCCGCATCGTGCTCGCCGGCTTTTCGCAAGGCTGCGCGATGACGCTGTTCACCGGGCTGCGCCATGCAGAGCCGCTGGCTGGGCTGATCGCCTTGTCGGGCTATCTACCCATCGCGGACAAGACCACAGCGGAACGCAATGCCGTGAATCAACAGACACCCATCTTCATGGCGCATGGCACGCACGACGGCGTGATACCGATTGGCCGCGCAGAAGCGTCGCGCGATGCGCTCACGCAATTGGGTTATGCAGTGCAGTGGCACAGCTATCCGATGCAGCACGGCGTGCATCCCGACGAGATTGATGCGATTGCGGCGTTTCTGAGCAAGGTGCTGAGCTGAATAGGCTGCTGCGCCGTATTTACTTGCACATTTGATCGATTTCAATAGCGCCTACGCAGTATCCATGCGCTTTTTCAGGCATTTTTGCTTGAAAAGGCGCATGGATATTGCGTACTCATCTCTCAAAACCCGTGCTGAGGGTACCTAGAAGGAAGCAAGCGCCGCCCGCAGCTCCTTGATAGGTGGCGCCTCTGGCCCAGCCGCGATCTCAAAATGCTCTAACGCCTGCTGCAGCGTCGCCCTAGCGTTTGGGTCACCCTGCACACGCTGTACCGAACCTTGCGCCATCAGCGCGCTGCCCATCCACTCCGTATGGGCAAGCCCTTTGGAAGCGGCGCGGGCAGCTTCCAGCGCGGCTTCAGCCGATTCCTTCGCTCTGGCGAACTCTTTGAGCTGTAGCTGTGCTTGCGCTAGCAGCGCGAGCGTGCTGATTCGGGCCGGGTTGTGATCGCCCGCGGAGTCAAAGGTCGACAGTGCAGCGGCAAGCCGCTCATGCGCTTCTTGCGGTTGCTGGCGTACCAGAGCCGCGCGGCCAGCCGCTTGCTGCAGATTGCCAAAGATCGAGTGCTTTGGCGACATCACAGCTTGCAGTGCCTGCGTTGTTTGGGCGAGTGCAGATTCACAGGGCGCAAACGGTGTTTGATGACACGTTGCAAGAGCAAGCCCGAGTTGCGCAAACGCCTGCGCGCGGGGGTTTTCCTGCTTGATGTGCTCTGCCAACCCGCGGCGCATGTATGACTGCGCCTCTTCATACCTGCCAAGATTGACCAGTACACGCCCGTAGTTCGTCAACGAAGACGGTTCAACAGGTTGCCCGGTAGCTTCTCTCGCCAAAATTTGCCGTGCAAGCAGTTCTGAAGCTTTGAGCGGCTGGCCCGCACGCGAAAGATAGCCCGCCAGATTGTGCTCAAGCGTCTCGCCAATTCCTGTATTTCCTCTTCCAATCTTTCTGAGCTGCGCGACCGCCTGCTCGTACTTTTCGACTGCGCGCGCGGGCTCACCCATCAGCGCGTGCGCATCACCGATAACGGCACCCATCACGATCGCGCTGACGGCTTGCCCCGCACGCGGTGTCCCAATTCGATCAAGCGCTGCTTGAGCATGCGC
>JBOFGW010000017.1:0-3433 GCA_051649325.1 Burkholderiaceae bacterium
GTTGAGCGCCCGCGATGGA
Organism: Burkholderiaceae bacterium; assembly: GCA_051649325.1. Classification (GTDB taxonomy): domain Bacteria; phylum Pseudomonadota; class Gammaproteobacteria; order Burkholderiales; family Burkholderiaceae_C; genus JBJOQV01. Next base: position 20 of record JBOFGW010000017.1, read on the forward strand.
AATTGGCTCATCCGTGACTAACGAGCCACCCGGGCCGTAGCGGGCGATCATGCTGCGAACCTCCGCGCCTGCGCGAGCTGATCCACGCGCCGCAAAAAGGCCTGCTGCGCCGGTGTCGGCTTTGGCAGAGTGGATGAGGGGATAAGCAGGGCGTTCATGCCGCCCGCCGATCCGCCATCAGCTCTGCATTCAGGCTCGCGATTTCGCTTTCAGCCTCGCGCACGATGTCCGCAAGGCACTCGGGGCTGATGATGTAGTCCGCGTCCATCCAGCGGCCATTCACAAACAGCGTTATGCCAGACTCGGAAAGCGGCGAAGATGGCGGGTTGCCGTCCGGGTCTTCTTCTGCGTAGGGGATGCAGGCCATGACGCTGGCATCGCCCAGGGGCGTGCGGAAGGTGTAGCAATCCGGTTCGGCTTCGCACAAGTTGCCGGCCAGCGTGTCCAGCTCACGAGCGAATTGCCGAAGCAGGGCTTCGGCGTTGCCGGCTTTGATGGCGGCCAAGGCTTCGCGCATGAATGGCGCTGCGCCGAAAGTTGCCTGCTGCGCTGCCGTTGTTTCCATCTCTGCTCCATGCGCATCGGGGGATGCGGTATGGAGAGAATTACACCAAACGGTGTTTGGCTTGTCAACACCAAACGGTTTTATTTTGAGCGTGAAAACCCTTGGCCCACGCTCGCCCCAAGGGTGACGGCGCCGGCCGCTCCCTCCGCCCGGCCTTGGGGTCTTGCCCCGGCCCAGCGCACGCATGACGGTGCGATTCGTCGCCAACCGGGGTTGTCTTGTCACCACTTGCCCCGCCGGCTTACCCAGTCCCTCGCACACAGGCTGGACGGCGCGCACCCAGGTGCAAGGCGGCCGGTCTTTGCGCAGTGGGCCCCGATGCAAGGGCATGCTCGCTACGCCACACCGCGCGCCTGCTGGCGGCCGGAAAGCAAAAAGCCCTGAAGGCCATGCCGTCCGTGGTGCGGACACGCCCCTTGCGGGGTAAACGGCATGAGCTTCAGGGCTTAGGATGCAATTGTCGCCAAGGTCCGCACCAATGGCAAGCGCGAGTGTATACCCTTACTGTCTGGGCAGCCAGTGTTCTATGGGTAGCGCTCGACGCTGCCGGATGCAAAACACCTGCGCAACAAAGCCCTTTGCGGGGCGCGGTGTCGCCTTGATGACAGGCGTGAGAAAGTGTAAGTTGGCGGTTGCTAGGCTTAAGCGGCGTCCTGTTTCCCAAAAGTGCCCGGCCGCCTTGGGATCGGCGCAAGGCCCAGATGCGCCCGCAAAACATTTTCCGCGCGCCATTGCGCTTCGGAATCAAGCCCCTGCAGGTGTTTTGCCAGATCGCTGGTAAGAGGTGCGCGCTGCGCGCCAGCCGGATCGTCCAGACTCAAGCGCACAAGTCCCAGCTTGTCCTCAATGCGCCGCGCCAGCTTTTCCCCAAAGCTTTTTTTGCCCCGGTAGAGGTCTGACCAAAAGGCTGGGGTGCCCCAAAGATCGGCGGCCACTTGGGCCGGCGAGAAGTCATTGGGCCACAGAGCCTTGAAGTTTTCGAGGCGTATGAGTGCATCGTCTGCCATGCCGAAGCAGAACATGCGCGCGAAACCGTGCAGTGTTGACACAGGCAACACCGTTTGGTGTAGAGTTCGGGTCATGGAACTCAAGGCCTACCTCAAGTTGCTACCCGACGAGTCGGCGCGGGAAAAGTTCGCCAAGGATGCGGGCACGACCCTTGGGCACCTGCGCAATGTGTCCTACGGGCTTCGTGCGCCGGCCGCCGAGCTTTGCACGCAACTGGAGGCCGCATCTCATGGCGCTCTGACCCGAAGGGGGTTGCGCCCAGATGACTGGTATCGCATTTGGCCGGAGTTGATCACGACTACATCCCCCGAGGCCGCATAACGTGCTCACGTCTTGCCCCGGCCATCGCCGCCTTGACCGCCGCCTTCTTGGCATCTGCATTCCTTGTGACTTGCAGGAAGACGCAGCACGGGGCGAGCCTGCGGCGCATCGACCGTCAACCCTGGCGGCGTGGGGGTGCCCGGATCGGCGGCGCAGCGTGCCAGTAGTGCGCGCACTCGGGCTGCGGCCCATAACCACATAACTGAATCGTTCATGGAATCCACCGTCCGCGACGACAAGCGCACTGAAGAAATGAAGCTCCGGCTCACCGAGCGGGAGATGCTGGACTTGTCGCGGCTCGCGGCGCACGACGACAGGCCGCTGGCCGAATTCGTGGTGCGAGTGCTGCGCTTGTCCATGTATGGCAGTGTGGGCGCTACCCGCCAATCCCACCAAGGGGCGGACAGGCCCGGAGAGTCCCGGTGAGAGCCGCACAGGGCCTATCAGGGCCGCGCAGGGCCTATCAGGGCCGCACTGAGGCGCTGCAAAAACTGCAAGAGCCCATCACCTGGCCGCCGATGTTCGAGCCTCAGTTCGACGCGGGCGAGCGCAAGGCCAAAGAAGCTGCTGCCGAGGTCAACCGCCAGCGGGCGCTGCTGCATTCGATGCGTGAGTCTGGCGCGCACTTTCCTGGCGGTATGGCTGCTGCGCCGAAGAAGGGTGGGGTAGGGGTGTGAGCAAACTGCCGTCAAGTCCCGACTTCGGTTTTCTGGTCAACCACCGCGACTACTCCGGCACGGCCACGTGGCGCGTGTGGGTCAGTCGCCGCAAAGGCTGGGAGCCGAAAGTTCACACCATCGAATTCGACAGCTTCCGCGCAGCCAGTCGCATCAACGACATGTTGCAGGCCGCGTTCAACGCCGGCGTGGTCGCAGGACGTGCCGAGCTGGCCGAAGTCATCAAGCGTGATCTTCACACGTTCGCGGGGGTGGCATGAACCAACTCGCCATCGACTTCACCCCGCCCCGCGCAAGGCGCACAGACCCGGCTACGAGCCATGAGGCGGCACTCAGCGCGAGCACGCTTGCTGCTGGCCATCGAGCACGCTTGCTGCTGGCCATCCGCGAAGCTGGGCGGCCTGTTGGCGCCACGGAGCTTGCGCATATGACCGGGCTCACGCAGGTGCAGGTGTGCCGCCGGCTCAATGAGCTGGGGCAGTCCAAGCTGGGTGCATCGGCACTCATCAAGCCTGCGCCTGAGCGCCGCAAGACGGCATCGGGGCGGGATGAGCGGACGTGGGTGGCGGCATAGCGTGAATTGGTACAAGCACTACATCGGCGACTTCCAGCGCGCCACAGGCCACTTGTCGCTGACGGAGCGCGGCGCCTACAGGGCGCTAATGGATCACTACTACTCGACCGAGCTACCGCTGCCGAATGACCACGCCGTGCTGTGCCGGGTGGCCGGAGCTTTTAGCAAAGCTGAGCGAGACGCCGTGCGCAGCGTCATGGCGTTTTTCAAGGTTTGCGACAGCGGGCTGATGCACAACCGCATCGAGGCCGAGCTTGAAGCAGCGGGCG
>JBOFGW010000018.1:0-15981 GCA_051649325.1 Burkholderiaceae bacterium
TTGAAGGGGAGGGCACTGAACATATCGCGCAAGATCTACAGCAGAAGCTTCACGCCTTCTCTAACCACTTCGCAGCGCCCAGCCCTGCCGCGCGCCCGGTCGCAAAACATGCGCTGAGCAAGTAGCCGCCGGTGGGCGCTTCCCAGTCGAGCATTTCGCCGGCGCAGAATACGCCGGGCACTTTTCGCAGCATGAGCTGCTCATCCAGCGCGCTAAAAGCCACGCCGCCGGCGCTGCTGATCGCTTCATCAATCGGCCGCGGCGCTTTGAGCATGATGGGTAGCGCTTTGATGGCTGCGGCAAGGCGGGCCGGGTCTTTGTAATCGTCAGCGGAGGTGCATTCACGCAGCAACACGGCCTTGGCACCTGCGAGATTCAGGCGGCTTTGCAAGTGGCTGGCCATCGATCTAGCGCCGCGCGGGCGTGCCACTTCGCTATGCACTTGCTCCTGCGTTTTGTGCGGCAATAAATCCAAGTGCAGCGTGGCGCTGCCGTGCGCGGCAATCGCATCACGGAGCAGCGCAGAGAGCGCATAGATCAAACTGCCTTCCACACCGTTGGCCGTGAGCAATAACTCGCCCGATTTGGCGTGCTGCATGCCATGTGCATCTACAAACGATGCGCGCACGGTCTTCACCGGCTGGCCCGCACATTTTTCCTGCAGAAGCGCGCTCCAGCCCACATCAAACCCGCAATTGCTGGGCACAAGCGGCGCAATCTCAACTCCGCATGCGGCCAGCCACGGCACCCACGCGCCGTCGCTGCCCAGGCGCTGCCAACTTGCGCCGCCTAGAGCGAGCACCGTTGCATCTGCATGCACGCCCGCGCGACCCTGCGGTGAGTCAAAGAGCAGCGCATCGCCGTCCCAACCCAGCCAGCGGTGCCGCGCGTGAAAGCGCACGCCTTGCGCGCGCAAGCGCTTGAGCCATGCACGCAGCAGCGGTGCGGCCTTCATTTCTTTGGGAAACACGCGACCAGATGTGCCGACAAAAGTCTCGATGCCCAGCGCATGCACCCATTCGCGAAGCTGCTCGCCATCAAAGGTTTGCAGCATCAGCTTGAGCGCATCGCTCGCCGCGCCATAGCGCGCAAGAAATGGTGTGAATGCCTCGGAATGCGTGATGTTCAGTCCCCCTTTGCCTGCAAGCAAGAATTTGCGTGCCACACTAGGCATGGCGTCGTATATATCCACTTGCACGTCTGCTTCCGCCAACACTTCTGCAGCCATCAAACCGGCTGGTCCCGCGCCGATCACAACCGCAGTTGCGTCAACTTGCGATTCAGTCTCCACGAGCAATTGACAAGGCAACCGCCTCTGCCACCTTGATACCGTCCACCGCCGCGCTCAAAATGCCGCCCGCATAGCCCGCGCCCTCGCCGGCTGGGAACAGCCCGCGCGTGTTCAAGCTTTGTAGCGTGTCGTCATGCCGCTTGATGCGAATCGGCGACGAGGTGCGCGTTTCAACACCGGTGAGTACCGCGTCGTGCAGATTAAAGCCCTTGATCTGCCGGTCAAAGGCCGGAAACGCCTCGCGGATCGCTTCGATGGCGTAGGGCGGCAATGCGGTGGCAAGGTCAGTCAAATGCACGCCGGGTTTGTAGCTGGGCAGCACGGAGCCGAATGCGAGCGATGCGCGGCCATCGACAAAATCACCCACGAGCTGCCCCGGCGCGTCGTATGTCTTGCCGCCCAGCTCAAAAGCGCGCGACTCCCAAAAGCGCTGAAAGCCAATGCCGCGCAGCGGATCATCGGGTGCGTAGTCCGGCGCATACTCTGCGTAGTCGCGCGGATCAATACCGCACACAATCGCCGCGTTGGCGTTGCGTTCATTGCGTGAATATTGGCTCATGCCGTTGGTGACCACGCGGCCTTCTTCACTCGTGGCGGCAACCACCGTGCCGCCGGGGCACATGCAAAAGCTGTAAACGCTGCGCGCATTGCTGGCATGGTGCACGAGTTTGTAGTCGGCAGCGCCCAGTAATTCATTCCCCGCAAACGATCCCCAGCGCGCGCGGTCAATCATGCCCTGCGGATGCTCCACGCGAAAGCCGATGGAAAACGGCTTCGCCTCCACGTACACGCCGCGCGCATGCAGCATATGAAACGTATCGCGCGCGCTGTGACCAATGGCGAGCACCACATGATCAGTGCGCAGCGTTTCACCACTATCCAGCAGCAGGCCGCGCACTTTGCCCTGCTCGATCAAGATATCCTGCACCAGCGTTTGAAAGCGAAACTCACCGCCGAGCGATTCAATCGTCTCGCGCATATGCTCCACCATCTTCACCAGGCGAAACGTGCCGATGTGCGGTTTGCTGACGTAAATGATTTCTGGCGGCGCGCCGGCCTTGACGAACTCCTGCAGCACCTTGCGGCCGTAGTGCTTGGGGTCTTTGATCTGGCTATACAGCTTGCCGTCTGAAAACGTGCCTGCGCCACCTTCGCCGTACTGCACGTTGCTCGCGGTATTCAGCACGCTCTTGCGCCAAAAACCCCAGGTGTCTTTGGTGCGCTCACGCACGACTTTGCCGCGCTCCAGAATGATGGGTCGGTAACCCATCTGGGCCAGAATCAGCCCGGCAAACAGGCCGCAGGGCCCGGTGCCGATCACCACGGGGCGCAGCCGCTCATCGCCCTTGGCCTGCGCAACGAACTTGTAGGCCATGTCTGGCGTAGCGGCCACATGCGGATCGCCGGTGAATTTTTTGAGCGTATCAACCGGTAGATCAACATCCACCGTGTAGACAAAATGAATGTTCGCTTTTTTGCGTGCATCTACGCCGCGCTTGAATACAGCGAAGGTCGGCGGATTGGCCGCATCCAGCGTGAGTTTGCTGGCGAGCTTGCTACATACTGCGGCTTGCAAGTCTGCTTCGGAATGATCAAGCGGCAGCTTGATCTCGGTGAGTCGCAACATGGTCGGTGGTTATCCGGCGGGTTGGGATGCACGCAGTGTAGAGCGTTTTTAGCTCGCTGGGATTTACCCTCACCCTAGCCCTCTCCCTGGCAGGGAGAGGGGACTAGCTTATGTCACGCGGCACGGGCTCAGCCCGTACCACCCACCGTCATATTGTCAATCCGCAGTGTCGGCTGGCCGACGCCCACCGGCACGCTCTGGCCTTCTTTGCCGCATACGCCGATGCCGTCGTCCATCGCCATGTCGTTTCCGATCATGCTGATGTACTTGAGGCTTTCCGGGCCGTTGCCGATCAGGGTGGCGCCTTTGACGGGGTACATCTTTTTGCCGTTCTCGATCTTCCAGGCTTCGGTGCAGCCGAATACAAACTTGCCGCTGGTGGGGTCGACCTGGCCGCCACCAAAGCTGGTGCAGTAGATACCGTCTTTCACGCTGGCCAAAATTTCTTCGGGCGCGTGATTGCCACCAAGCATGTAGGTGTTGGTCATGCGCGGCATGGGCAGGTGCGCAAAGCTTTCGCGCCGCGCGTTGCCCGTAACACCCTGCTTCATCAGCCGCGCGTTGAGCGTGTCTTGCATATAGCCTTTGAGAATGCCGTCTTCAATCAGCACGTTGCGCTGGCTGGGGTTGCCTTCATCGTCCACGTTCAGTGAGCCGCGGCGGCCTTGCATGGTGCCATCGTCCAGCACAGTGACGCCCTTGGCCGCGACGCGCTTGCCCACCATGCCGGCAAAGACGCTGGAGTTCTTGCGGATGGCATCGCCTTCGAGGCCGTGGCCCACGGCTTCGTGCAGCAAAATGCCGGGCCAGCCGGAGCCGAGCACGACTGTGGTAGGGCCAGCCGGCGCGGGCCGTGCATCCAGATTGGTGAGGGCAGAGGCCACACATTCGGTAGCAATGCGATCAAGCCACGCATCATCGAACATGGCCAGGCTCTGCCGCCCACCGCCACCGTTGTAGCCGTCTTCGCGGCGGCCGTTTTGCTCCACAATCGCTTGCACGTTCATCCGCACGAGCGGACGTACGTCGGCGGCGATGCGGCCGCCGCTGCGCACAATCAACACAACACTGTATTCGCTCGCCAGATTGGCCATGACCTTCTTGACGCGCGGATCTTTAGCGCGGGTAATGCGCTCAATTTTTTCCAGCAGCGCAACCTTGGCGTTGGAATCCAGTGTGGCCAGCGGATTAAGCGCGCCATACAGCACCTTGCTGCTCGCGCTTGCGCCGACGGGCAATTTCACACGCTTGCTAACGCCGGCCGCGGCGATTGCGCGCGTGGTCTTGACTGCTTCCGCGATGGCTGCCGCATTGATTTCATCCGAGTAGGAAAACGCAGTCTTCTCGCCCGCGACAGCGCGCACGCCCACACCTTGATCAATCGAAAAGCTGCCGCCTTTGACTTTGCCTTCTTCCAGGCTCCAGCTTTCAGAAGCGGTGTATTCAAAATACGCATCACCAAAATCCACCTGATGCGTAAACAGGTCTTGCACCAGGCGTAGCACTTGCGCGGTATCCAGCCCGGTAGGGGCCAGCAGCAGCGACTCAGCAGTGGAAAGGGATGGTGCAAAGACTTCGACAGGTTTCATCTACGGTAGCTTTCAGCAAAGCAAGTAAAAGATTCAAAAAAGTGCATCAAAAGTATGATTACGCAATATCCATGCGGGTTTTCAGCTATTTTTGCCTGAAAACCCGCATGGATATTGCGTAAAGCACTTTGAACTACATCACGCGATGAGTGAGCGCAGGCAGACTTTCGCGTACAGACGCAATTTTCGCAGAATCGAGTTCACCGACCACCACGCCTTCACCTTCGGGCATGGCTTCCAGCACGGCGCCCCAAGGATCGATCAGCATGCTGTGGCCCCAGGTGCGGCGGCCATTTTCATGCAGACCACCCTGCCCTGCTGCCAGCACATAGCACTGGTTTTCAATCGCGCGCGCAGCCAAGAGCGTCTGCCAATGCGCCTTGCCTGTGGTGTAAGTGAAGGCGGCGGGCACCACAATCAAGTCCAGCACGCCCAGTTTTCTATATAGCTCGGGAAAACGCAGGTCATAACAAATCGACAAGCCCACATTCAACGGGCCGCAGCGTACGCTGGTGGGCTGCGACCCCGCGCCGATGGTGCGCGCTTCGTCGTAGCGTTCACTGCCTTTGGTGAAGCGGAACAGATGGATTTTGTCGTAGCGGCTCACCTGCTTGCCCTGTGGATCGAAGGTGAGCAGACTGTTCCACACCTTGTCGCCATCGGGGTGCTGCAGCGGCACCGTGCCGCCCAAAAGCCAGATGCCGTGCTTGCGCGCCGCGTCAGCCAAAAACGACTGGATTGGACCATCGCCGGGTTTTTCTGCGATGCGCACTTTGTCCGTATCACTTCTGCCCATCAGGCAGAAATACTCGGGCAGCAGCACCAGCTGCGCGCCGCGCTGTGCAGCACGCTCAATCAGCGCGGTGGCGCGTGCCAGATTGTGGGCCACATCCGTGGCTGCAACGGTTTGGACAGCAGCGACTTTCATGTGGTCTTACTCCCCTGGCTCGATCCCGTTGCCGTTGTTGACCGGCGCGCGCTCGCGTTTGGTGATTTTGGGTTCAGCCCAGGTGCCGGCAATGTCAAACTCCTGCGCCAAGCCTTTTGCGAGCGGCTCACGCGCCACCAGTTGCGCCAAAAAGCTTGTCAGGCCAATAGCAGGGTTGATAAACAGATAGGCAAACGATACCGCGCCAAAATTAATGTCCGGCAGCACCACAATCCGCAGGTTTTGCTGCTCGCGCACCAGGTCTGCATTACCGGCCAGCAGCACGGTGGCTTGCGGGCCTTTCATCTTGAAGTTTTCAGTGTTGAGCAAGCCGCCTTTGATCGTCGCGGTGGCATTGATATTGTCAAACACAAAACCTTCCGAAAACACATCGCGAAAATCGAGCGATAACCTGCGCGGCAGGCTCTGCAGCGACAGCACGCCCAGCAAGCGGCCCACGCCGGGGTCGGTCTTGAGAAACTGGCCGCCCTTGTCCAGCGAAAGCTGCACATCGCCCGCCATCGAAGGAAAGTCCAGCGTGAGCGGAATGCCGCGCCAGTTGATCTTGCCCGTGAACTTGCCGGCGCCATTTCGCACCGTGTTGGCAAAACCCAGCCGTGTGAGCAGATTGCCGGCGTTGCCAATGTCCAGCGCAAACTCCAATTCCATCAGCCGCGCAGCGTTGCCACTGGCGCGTTGCCACACGCCGGTGCCGGTGAGTTTTGCATCGGCGTTTTCCACCAGCAGTTTTTCCAGCTGCCACGCCTGCGCGTTGCTGGCCTGCACTTCAAGCCGGCCCAGCTTTTTGCCGCCCAGTTCAAAATCTTCCACCACCAGATCAATGCCGGGTAGATCGCTTGCGGTGGGCGTATCCAGCATTTTGGCCACCTCGTCGCGCTGCGCTTGCGGGATGGTGAGCTTGGCAAGCCTTGCCGTGAGCCGGCCCATGGCTTCACGTTGGCCGGGCCGCGCCTGGCGCCACGTGGCGTAACCGGAGAGCTGCGTCGCATCCATATTGATCTGCCACACATCGCCCTCGCGGCTGGCACCGGCAACCACGCTGTCCCACTTTTTGCCGCCCACAATCAATTCGTCAGCACGCACCGCAACCATCTTGGGCACAAGGCTGACTTCATCCGCGCCCGCCACCGGCGTACCACCGGTCTGCTGGGGCATACTCAGCTGCAGCTCGTCCAGCTTGCGCAACCAAAGGTCAGCATCCAGCCGCTTGAGATTCACAATCGCAATCGTGCCTGAATCCGGTACGACCGCCTCGTTGTTGATGCCCACACCGCCGCGCACGATGCGCATGCCGCCGGCAGCGTGCTTGACACGTTCAAACCGCGCATTCAGCGCCGTGCCAAGCGTGATGGCCAGCTCATCGGTCAACGCTGCGTCTGCCGTGGCACGCGGCTTGGGCGTCACAGAGACCCCAAGCGGCATGGTTTGATTGGCTGCTTTAGCGAGCAAGCCAGGAAAGTCAAACGCCACGCCGTTCAAGTCTGATGCAAGCTTGAGTTCCGTCACGCCGCCGCGCACACCCAGATTGAGCGTGTACTGCAGTGCGCCGGTAGCTGTGCCGATCAAGGTAGCCAACATCGGATCGCCCACCACGTTCTTGGCCTGCTTGATCTCTGCGTTGCCCTGGCCGCTGAATTTCAAACTGCCATCGGGCTGCGTGCCGCCGGAAAACGTTGCCGGGCCGCCGTAGACCGTGGCACGCGCGCTGGGAACCTGAATGCCTTTTTCAGAAAATTCAAGCGTCGCCGTGGTTGCGGCAAAGGCGGGTAAATCCGGCGCCAGAGCAATATCGTTGCCGGCAAACTGCACGCTGCCGGCCACTTGTGATGAGCGCATGTCTGAAAGCGGCAAGGTCAGCTTCAGGTTCATGCGTGTGTTGCCGCTGATCTTGGATTCCTGCGTGAATTTGTTGATCCACAGTGCGATGGGCGAAGTGTTCACGTAGGTGAGCAAATCCTGCGCCGGGCCGCTCGTTTCACCGGTGATGATCAGCGGCGCGTGCGCCACGGTGTCCGCGATTTCCGCATTCACGCGAGACAAGCGCGTTCCCATCATGCGCGCCTGCGCATCTTTAATGCCCAGCTTGGTGCGTTCGATGAAAAAGGTGCCGCTCACATCCTCAAGCGGCAGCCAGCGCGCGCCGGATTCCAGCGGATTGGGCGCAAAATCAAACTCAACACCGGAGACGCGTGCGTTGATCAAAAAATCGCCCGTAGGTTTCGCGCCGTTGACGGCGTGGTACGGAAACTCATACAAATCGCCACGGACCTTGAAGGTCGCTGAATTCACCGCGCCGCCTTTCAGCGCTTTTTTCAACCAATCGCGTGTCAGCTCGGGCACTCTCAATGGCAGATAAGCATGCACGGCTGATGCGCTGGCGCGCGTGAGCGTGCCTTCCAAATCCAGAATGCCGGGGCCTTTGCCGCCGGTCTTATAGTCCGCCCGGGCATTGCCTTGCATATCTGCGTTGGCAAACTGCAAATCATTGATCTTGACCTCAACCCCTGCGGGCACTACGCGCCAGGTAGAGGTCAGTGCCAGCTTGTCCATCGGCAGCGCGCTTTCGGCAAACACGCCCGGAAAATCAAGCCGCGCATCTTTGCTGTCAAGCACCAAGCTGCCGCCTTTTTCCGACACATCAAACTTGCCGGTCAGATTGGTAAAGCCGGGCACACCGGGTTTGGGCAGATCTGGCGAGCCAGCCGGTGCAGTAGCAGGCTTGGCGGCAAGCTGCGGCGCAAGCAGGCGTTGCAGTGTCGCGCGGTCTGCTTGCGCGGCGACCGACAGCCCGGTGAACGCGCCTTTAGCCGCAAAGCGGGTTGACCCTTCGGCGCCGTTGGGCGCTTGCCATTCCAGCTTGACTTGCTGCAACTGCCCGCGCGGGTTGAACTTGGTCAGCGCTTCACGCACTGTGGGCGTGAGCGGCATGCGCTCGGACCACTGCGCGAATAGGCCCAGGTCCAGCGCATCGGCCGCAAATGTGCCCGACGCGCCTTTGTCCGCAGTGGCTACGCGATAGCTCTCGCTCAGAGTCAGCGGGCCGATGCTTGCGCCGTCGCGCGTGGTCACGCGTAAGTTGCTCACAGTCAGATCGTGCGATGCCGTACCGCGTGCGATTTGACGGCCTTCGATTCGGCCATCCACAGCCGCAAACTCCAGCTCCGGCAAATCTTTTCCGAGCTTGGCGCGCAGATCGGTCATGCGCAGGTCGGTCGTGATTTTCTGCACGGTCAGATCATCAAAATCCAACCAGAAGCGCATTCCGCCCTGGCCTTGGCGGATCTGCAGCGGCAATTCAAAGTAACGCGTCCATTGCGCCAAATCGGCGCGCGCTAGATTCGCGTATAGCTCGCCGTCCCAGTTTTCGACCAAATCTTCGCGCTCAAACAGGCCGTGCAAAAAGTTCAGCCGCACATCTAGCGGGGAACCAAATGCTTCCGGTGGTGTGGCGCGCATCGCCATGCGATGCATTAGCCCTAGCCGCTGATACAAAAACCGCACATCGTTCAGCTGCAACGGCTGCCCATCGGCCGCGCGCTCATCCATCCAAGTGAGCTTGCCACCGGCGATCGATACCTCACCCTGTTCGAGGAACCATTTCAGCCCACCACCTTGGGTCTTGTCTTGCGGATCGATGATGATGCCGGCCACGCTGAACTTGCCGTCGGCAAATCGACGCACCTGAAGATCGGGCTGATCAACATGCAGCCGATGAAACACCATCGTCCCGCTTGGAATGGAGCGCCACGACACAGCCGCATCCACTTTGGGCAGCCGCAGCGCTTCACGGCCCGATGCGTCGCGCAGCAGCACATCGGTTAGCGTCATTTCCGGCCAGATACCGTGAAACCCTGCGGTCAGGTTGCCGATGCTGACCTGCAGCTTGAGCGCCTGCGAGATGCGCTGCTCAAGCTCCGGCTTGTAGCGCTCAATCTGCGGCACAACCACATAGCGCAGCGCGATGACCAGCAGCAAAAAGACAACATACAGAACCAGCGCCGCAATCCCCGCCCCGCGCAGCAAGCGCCAAAGGTTGATCCGGGGGAATCGAGCGGTCATAGACATGGGTTGCTGCAATTGTAGGGCGCTAGGCTGCGCAGAGTTTGGCAAAAGCTGTTGCCCTTTTGGTCTAATGGTCGCAGCAGTCATGGCGTTGACTTTTCGTTACCAGTTGTAACGTGATCGCTGTGGTCGCATTTTTCAAAGAGAATTTTCTTGTCCGAGCCATCATTGGTATTTGACGTTGAATCCTTCAGTCCGTTCCTTGCCAGGGCGCGGCGTGACCCGCAGCTTGCTTCTCTAATCGATACGCTGGCGGCGCAACCGGTCGATGCGCAGGTGCTTGCTGCGGCGTTTGCGGGTTTGCCCGCAGAAAGCGGCTCAGTTCAGGCCCTTGCGCAACAACTGCGCCACCTGCGACGCAGCCTGATTAGCGCGCTAGCCTTGCGCGATCTGACGGGGCAAGCAGCGCTCCCAGAGGTAGAAGGCGCGATGACGGCGTTTGCACATTTGGCCATTGGCAAGCTGCTGCCCATAATCAGCCAAGCCGTGTACGCGCGCACCGGCCAGCCGGTCAATGTCAAGGGCGAGCCCATCGATTTGCTGGTGATCGGCATGGGCAAACTGGGCGCGGGCGAGCTGAACGTATCGTCTGATATTGACATTGTTTACGCAGCGCCTGAATACGGCCAGGCTGGCGAGTCTGATGCGCTGGAAGCGTTTGCTCAGGTCGCGCAGCAGCTCACACGCGCCTTGCAGGACGTGAGCGCAGACGGCTTTATATTCCGCGTCGATACGCGGCTGCGCCCATTTGGTGAGGTGGGGCCGGCGGTAGTGAGTCTGGGTGCGCTGGAACACTACTTTATGGCGCATGGCCGCTTTTGGGAGCGCTGCGCCTGGCTTAAAGCCACCATCGTCAGCCCACGCATGGCCATGCCAGCCCCGGCGTTTGATGCCGCGCGCCAACGGCTTGCGCAGGCGATCGGCGCGTTTGTCTACAAACGCTACACCGACTACACCACGATTGAAGGCCTGGCGGATTTGGCCAGCCGCATCCGCACGCAGCGGCAAGGCGCTCGGGGCAAGTTTGCGGAAGATGATGTCAAGCTCGGCCGTGGCGGCATCCGCGAGGTGGAGCTGCTGGCACAGGGCCTTTCCATCATGCATGGCGGGCGTAACCCCAGCCTGCAGGTGGGTGCCACACGCATGCTGCTGGCGCGGCTGGCCGCAGCCGGCCGCCTGCCGCAGGACGTGGCCGCGCAGCTGGACGCACATTACGTGTTGCTGCGCCGCGTTGAGCACGCGCTGCAATATCGCAACGATGAGCAGACGCACAACATTCCGCAAGAATCGGCCGAGCGCGGCGCAGTCGCGGCGGCGCTGGGTTTCCAATCTTTAGCGGAGTTTGATCGAACGCTTGCCGATGTGCGCGCCTACGTGGCCGCGCAGTTTGACGCCTTTCTGCCCGGCCCCGCGCAGGCGCAAGGCGCGCCGCCGGCAGTGGTGCAAGCGCGCATCGCCCCGTGGCTGTCTGCCGTCGCGCGTGAGAACGAAGCGACGCAGCGCCGCTTTGAACAGGTGCTGGCCGCATTTGATGCGCAGCTGCCGGACGACGAGCACTTTGCCCGCGCTGCGCGCTTTGTGCAGGCGATTGCGCGCCGCCGCACCTATCTCGATCTGCTGCTGGCGCATAGCGCCGTGGTGGCGCGCGTGGCCAAGCTGATGGCAGCCAGCCCGTTTGCCGCGGACTATCTCACCGCGCACCCCATCCTGCTGGATGAACTGATCGATCCCAAGATCGGCACCGCGGCCGTGGACTGGGCCGCGTTTGACGCAGAGCTGGCCGCGCAACTAGCGCACGATGTGGATACCGAGCGGCGCATGAACGTGCTGCGCGAGGCGCATCACGCGCAGGTGCTGCGCATCCTCGCGCGCGATCTGGCCGGCCACATTGCGGTAGAAGCGATTTCTGACGAACTCAGCCTGCTTGCAGATAAGCTGCTCGCCGCCGCACTGGCCTGCGCCTGGCACACGCTTGCTCCCGGTGCGCCGCTGCCCAAGTTTGCCGTGATCGCCTACGGCCGCCTGGGCGCCAAAGAGATGGGCTACGCCAGTGATCTGGATCTCGTGTTTTTGTTTGACGGCGATGCGGATGAACTCGAATTGCCCACGCGGCTGGCGCAGCGCATTGCATCCTGGCTGTCTGCCGCAACCACGTCAGGCCGCTTGTTCGAGGTGGATTTGCGCCTGCGGCCCAATGGCAATGCCGGCTTGCTCGTCACCACGCTTGCCGCGTTTGAACGCTATCAGCAAACAGCTGCGCTGTGGGAACACCAGGCCTTGTCACGCGCGCGCTTTGTTTGCGGCGACGCGCAGGTAGGCGCGCGGTTTGAAGCCTTTCGCAATCAGATGCTTGCGTTGCCACGTGAGTGGAACGACGTAGCGAATGAAGTTGCCAGCATGCGCAAACGCGTGCTGGAAGGCCACCCTAACAAAACGCCGCTGTTTGATATCAAGCACGACCCCGGCGGGCTGGTCGACATGGAGTTTGCCGTGCAAGCGCTCGTGCTTGCACACGCCAGCAAACACCCTGAACTGCTTGCAAACAAAGGCACGATTGCGCTCGCCGGCCGCGCGGCGCAGGCGAGATTGATCGACGCGCAGATTTCACAGGCCGCGCAGGATGGCTACCGGCTGCTGCGCGGCCTACAGCACACGCGCCGCTTGGCCGGTGATGATGTGGGCCGTGTGGAGATTAGTAGTGTGGAGCAGCCGCGCAATGCTGTACGCGCATTTGTGGATGCATTGGGGCTAGAATTTCCGCAATCTAGATAGCGTCTACGCAATATCCATGCGGATTTTGAAGCATTTTTGCCTCAACACCCGCATGGATATTGCGCATAGCACTTTAAATTAGGCTAAAACACCCGCCAACGGCCCCGTGCCACCGCCCGGGTGGCCAAACTGGTTCACACCGGTGATGCCCATGGCCTGGATGAGAGAGACCATCAGCGCGTGGTGCTCTTTGCCTTCGTTCTTCTGCTTCAGATGTTTGCCTGCGGATTTGATCGTGCCGCCCGCGGTGCCGTACACGAACATCGGCGTGTTGTAGTTGGTGTGTGGGCCGCCGGCGCCGTATTCGGTGGTGTGATAAATCAGTGTGGAATCCATCAGTGAGCCGCCGCCGGGCAGTGGCGTTTTCAAGCGGTCAATCAATTCAGCCAGTTTGGTGGAATACCACTGCATGAACAGGCCGATGGTCTCGCGCGTACCCGCGTGGGTGTGCGAGTGGTGGTCTTTCACATTGCGCTCGCCGGTATCTACCTCGGCAATCACCGGTGGATTAAGCCAGGGCATATTGAAGCGCGCCGCATCGTCGCCCCAGGTAAAACTGGCCACGCGAGTGATGTCGCACAAGAGCGCAACTTCGATCAGTTTGAAAAAGTAATCCGTCATCTCACGGTACGCGTCTGGGCTACCCAGGCGCGGCGTGGCTTTGACGGTGGACAGCGCCCCGCTTGGCGGTGTGCAGGCTTGCGGCGCCGCGGCGGCAAGCTCTTGCTCCAGCTCGCGGATGCGGGTGCAGTGAAAATCAAGCAGCGCTTTTCCATCGGCTGGCAGCGCGGGAATGTAGCCCTTGCAGTCGGCAAACGCCATGTCCAGCATACTGCGGCGGCGCTGCACCAGTTTGGTGGCGGCGTTGGGGCCGGTGACGCCGGCAAACAGCAAATCGTAGGCGGCCTGCACATCCGTTTCGGTGGGCGCGACTACGCCTTTGGCCTCGTGAAACACCGGCGCGTAGGTGGGAATGCGCGATGCGCCCACGCCAAAAATCGGCGCGCGGCGCGTCGGCGCTTTGCCTTGCTCAAACAGTTTTTGCGCGATGAATTGATCGATCGACGGGCCGGTCGCCTTGCGGGTGCCTTCATCGGGCGTGCACGTCATGCAGCCCATACCGCCGGAGCGGTGGCCGTATTCGCTGTTTTTGCCAAACTGCACGCCGCCAATGTGTACGCCTGACAGCGCAGTGAGAATCGGCTTGTGGCGCTCCAGCGGGCGGTAGTAGTCGCCGATGTCGTACGTAGTTTCGCCGCCTGTGGGGCCTGCATCGACAAAATTCAGCCCGTTGGGCATAAAGATGGAGACAAAGCGGCGCACCGGTGCACCCGCGCCCTGCGCCATCGTGCTGCGCATGACAGGCGCGAGCAACAAGGCCGTGCTGGTGTTGGCAATAAAACTGCGGCGGGTGATTTTGAAGTGGGCCATGGCGATGTTGGATTAGTTTCTGGGGCCGGCTGCGGCAAATTCGGGGGCGGTCACAAGCTGCGTGACAAAGGCGGCAAAGTTGTCTTGCGCGGCAAACGCGCCGGCCGTGCGCGTGTAGAGCGCCACATCGGCGGCGTTCAGTGTGCGGCCAAAGGCGTATTCCACGTAGCGGCGCGCAAAGCAGGCGCGTGTTTCAACACTGGCGGCCAAACTGTCGATCATCTGCGGCGCGCCCAAAAAGGCCAGCGTTTTGCCGTCTACATTGGAAAGCTCACCCGTGGTGTCAATCGCCACCCCGCGCGCATCTTTGTCAGAAAAGCGCCCCAGCGGATCAAAACTCATGTACGCAAAGCCCGGCGGATTCAGCACCGTATGGCAGCCCACGCATGCGGTTGGCGAGGTGAGCTTGGTGAGTTTTTCGCGGTAGCTCAAATTGGCAGTTGCCGGATCGTTGGGGATCGTGGTGTCAATGCCTGGTGGAGGCGGCGGCACAGTCAAGCAGCGCAGATGTTCGTTGACAAAACGGCCCATCTGGACCACTGAGGCGCCGGCTTCTTTGCTGTGCGCAGCAATCAAGAGCGGCTGCGTAAGCACGCCGCGGCGCGGCTGGCCGTCTGTAGACACGCGCGTGAGGCTCGTCACCGCAGGCAAGCCTTGCAGCTTGGCACCATTAGCGGTGACGTAGGTGTACTTGCCTGCGAGCAGATTGGACAACGATCCGCCTTGCGCAAAGATTGTCTCGGAAATCATTGCGGTGTGCTCGGCTTCCAGATCGGCTTGCAGCGTGGCTTCGTTCAAGCCGGCGCGCAAGTCCGCGCCCTTTTTCATGACATCGGCGCGCGCGGTGCCCAGCCATTCACGCACAAACTGCGTGGCGCCTTGTTTGGCTTTGGCATCTGCCAACATGCGTTTGACTTGCGCTTCAATCTGCGCGGCATTCGATAGCTGATTGTTCTTCGCGGCGGTGAGCAGCGCATCGTCCGGCATGCTGGCCCACAGCAAATAGCTCAGGCGGCTCGCAAGCTCATAGCCGTTTAATGCGCCCTGCGCAGAGCCGACTTCAAAGCGGTACAGCATGCTGGGCGAGATCAAGGTGGCTTGCACCACGCCGCGCAGCGCTTCGCTCACACCATCAGGTGCTTGCGCGGTGTAAAAGTCGCGCATGCGTTTGATTTCATCGGCGCTAGCCGGGCGGCGGAAGGCGCGCTCCAAAAAGCCGGGCAAAAAGCGGTCAATGCAATCGCCGGGCATGGCCATGGTGCTACAGCCGCTGGGCAGTTTGAGCGATGCCATCGCGCGGCCGGAGGCCGTATCTGCCGCGCGCTCCAGCGCTTCCACATCGGCGCGGCCCAATTGCTGCACGTGCTGATTGTTCGCGAGCGAATGCACCAGGGACGATTCCGGCAGCGACAAACCCGCCAGCGCATCCGTGCCGAGCAAATCGCGCACGGTGTTACGGTATTCGTCTTTGCTCAAGCGGCGCGTGCCAATGGCCGTGTTGCGTGACTCCAGCCCCGGCTGCGGCACGGCCACCGGCGGGCTGGCCGACGGTGAGGGTGTGGGCGCGGGTGAAGCTGTCGGTGAAGGTGTTACGCCACCTACCGGAGCAGGTGCGCCGCCGCCAGCACCGTCTTCTTTTTCGCCGCCGCAGGCGGTGAGTGTCAGCAAAGTGCTGGCGACGAGTAGCGGTAAGGCGTAGGTTCGGAAAATGGCAGAATTTTTCATGGCCGATGCGTCTTAGTATCTGCCGGGTGTGAGCGCTCCAGGCACACGAAGGTTCCCGCCGCCTCCCGCACTTACGCGGCAAATGACACGCCGCGCCGACAGACGGTAGCTCAGCAGAACAAAAGTACTACCCAAGTTGCGCGATCAAAGGTAAAGCGGTCGATTGAATTTGGCTCTAAGCAATATCCATAAGGGTTTTGGGGCAACAATGCTTCAAAACCCGCATGGATATTGCGTAGAGCCATATTCAAAGACATAAAAAAGCCCGCATGAAGCGGGCTTTTTTACGTGCTTACCTGTTTACAACTTGGGCAGAATCACTTTGTCGATCACGTGAATCACGCCGTTGCTTGCAGCCACATCAGTCGCCACAATGTTCGCCTTACGCTTAGCTTGATCGGTGATTTTCAGGTCTTTGCCAATCGTAAAAGTTTCACCCTGCACCGATTTCACCGGCTGATCAAACGGAATCTGCGTTGAGAGCACCTGCGCGGGCACCACGTGGTAGGTCAACACTTTGGTGAGCAGCACTTTG
>JBOFGW010000019.1:0-8460 GCA_051649325.1 Burkholderiaceae bacterium
CTCTTGCCGCGGCTTCTGCGGCGGCGTTTTGCGCCGCCACCGCCACCGGTGCTGGCACCGGCTTGCGGGCGCGCGGTAGCAAGCGACTGGATGAGGGCATCGCGCCCCGGCGGGTCAGCCTCGTAAAACTGCGTCCACCAATCACCGGCCTCGGGCGGGGCTTCACCGCTTTGCGCGCGCAGTAGATAAAAATCGTAGCCGGCGCGAAAGCGCGGATGCTCCACCAGCTTGTACGCACCGCGGCCGCGCTTATCAAACCGCGGCTGCAGGTTCCAGATCTCGCGCATGTCGGCGGTGTAGCGGCGCGGAATCGCGAGCGACTCGCACTGCGTATCGAGCACATCCGTCATCGCGTCATTCAGCGCCGGATACACATGCGCGCCCTTGGCCTCATAGTCCTTGGCCTTGACCAGCACTTCGTGCCACAGCAGCGCGGCAAACAGAAAGCTGGGCGTGACGGGCTTGCCCTGGCGCACGCGGTCATCGGTGTTGGCCAGCGCCGCCATCACAAATTTTTCGCCTAGCGGCTGCTCCAGCACCACATCCAGCAGCGGCAGCAGCCCGTGATGCAGGCCTTCACCGCGCAGGCGCTTGATGGTGGCGACCGCGTGGCCGGACAGTAGCAATTTTTGAATCTCATCAAACAGCCGCGCGGGCGGCACGTTGGTAATCAGGTCCGCCAACGGCGCAATCGCGGCGTGGGTTTTTTTCTCCACGCTGAAATTCAGCTTGGCGGCAAAGCGCACCACGCGCAGCATGCGCACCGGGTCTTCGCGAAAGCGCGTTGCCGGCTCGCCGATGACGCGCAGCGTTTTGTTTTGCAGATCTTTCAGGCCGCCGCAATAGTCATGCACCTGCTGCGCGGTCGGGTCGTAGTAAAACGCGTTGACGGTAAAGTCCCGTCGCTCTGCGTCTGTCTGTTGATTGCCGAAGGTGTTGTCATTGAGCACGCGGCCGTGCTCGTCCTTGGGCGCGGCGTCTTGCGACGCGCCGCGAAAGGTAGTGACTTCCAGCGTTTCGCGGCCCATCATCACATGCACGATCTGAAAGCGCCGGCCGATGATGCGCGAGCGGCGGAATAGGCGCTGCACCTGCTCAGGCGTAGCATTGGTGGCTACGTCAAAATCTTTGGGTGGTACGCCCAGCAGCAAATCGCGTACCGCACCGCCCACCACAAAGCCGAGAAAACCCGCTTCTTGCAGCGTTTGGCACACACGCACCGCGTTGGGAGAAACCAGCTCAGGGTTGATGCCGTAGTCTTTTGCCGAGACGATTTTGGCTTTGGCGGATGCCTTGGCGTTTTTGTTGAAGACTTTGTCGATGAACTTCTTGATCATGCGAACAGTTTGATGATTTTCCATCCCCGCTCACGCGCAATCGACTCAAGGGCAGGCGACGGATTGGTCGCCACGGGGTCGGTCACGCGTTCGAGCAGCGGCACATCGTTGATTGAATCGCTGTAGAAAAACACTTGGCTGTAGTCAGCCAGCGCTTTTCCCTGCGTCTGCAGCCATTGTTGCACATGCGTGATCTTGCCCGCGCGAAAACACGGCTCGCCCACCCAGCGGCCAGTAAAGCTGCCATCCGGCGCGATTTCCGGCTCGGTGGCGAGCAAATGCTCAATGCCAAAGGCCATCGCGATAGGCGACACCACAAACCGGTTGGTAGCGGTGACGATGGCGAGCGTGTCACCCAGTGCGCGATGCTTTTCCACCACGCCGCGCGCAGCACCAAGCAAGTTGGGCACGATCATCTCGTTAAAGAACTGTGCGCGCCATTTGTGCAGCACGTCATAGGGCTGGCGCGTGAGCAGGCCGATCAGGAACGACAAAGAATCGTTCGGATCGAGCGTGCCGGCGTTGTAGTCGTCCATCAACTGCTGGTTTTTGGCGGCAAGCGCATCGCGCAGATCCGGCGGCGACTGGCTGATGAAATAGTTGGTCCATTCATAATCGCTATCCAGCGGAATCAGCGTATGGTCCAGATCAAACAGCGCGAGGCAGGGGCCGCGTTCTTGCGTGTGTGTGGCTGCAGACTGGTTCAAAACGCGCGACTCCCGGTTTGGTTTTGCTGCGCAATCAGCTCGCGCGCGAGCGGCAAGGTAATGGCGCGCTTTGTTTGCAGCGAATATTTATCCAGCGCATCGACAATGCGCATCAGCGTGCCCATGTCGCGCGCAAAGCGCGTCATCAGGTAGGGCGCAACATCCGGCGCAATGCTCACGCCATGCTGCGCGGCTCGCGCCACAATCGCACTCGAAGCCTGCGCGTCAGTTAGCGGTGAAAGCCCAAACACCAACCCCCAGGCCATCCGCGTGCGCAAGTCTTCACGCACGGGGCACTGCACCACGGGGGTGCTGCATGCGGCCACAATCGCTTTGCCAGGGTCTTGCCGTGCCAGGTTGTACAGATTAAACAGGCCAATTTGCTGCAGGCTGTCCATGGCTTGCACGTCGTCAATTACCACCAAACCGGCCTGCTGCGCGCGCTCGAATGCGCCGCGCTGGCTGCGCGGAGTCAGCAAATGCCCGCCAACGGCGGCGATCAAATGGCTTTTGCCGCTGCCTTTAGGCCCCCACAGCGTGATGAACTGCACCGCGCGGTCGCCGCGCGCGATGGCGCGGAGCGCCGCAATCGCCTGCGCGTTGCTGCCGGGCAGATAGTTTTCAAGCGTCGGAACAATCGCCGGGCCAATGTCCAGCACAAGCTGCTGCGTCATTTTTTCTTGTAAAAATCAGAAGCGATGTAAGCAGTATGTAGATGCCGCAGCGCCACCATGAGCGCCGCGGTGACCGGCAGCGCGATAAACACGCCGACAAAGCCAAACAGCTGGCCAAACGCCATCAGTGAAAAAATGACGGCGAGTGGATGCAGCCCGATCTTTTCACCTACCAGCCGCGGCGTGAGAAAAAAGCTTTCCACCACCTGCCCAAAGCCGTAGATCACAGCCACTGCAATCAGTCCGTACCAATCGCCAAACTGCAGCAGCGCGGCAGAAAGCGCCAGCAGCATACCGAGCGCAAAGCCCAAGTAGGGGATGAAGATCAACAGGCCCGTCAGCAAGCCAATCGGCAGCGCAGCGTCAAACCCGGCAATCGCGAGCGCCGCCGCGTAGTACACCGCGAGCACCAGCATGACGGAGAGCTGGCCGCGCAGAAACTGCGCCAGCAGTGCATCTACTTCAGCGAACCAATTCGTGACTTGCTTAATGTAGGCGCGCGGAATCAGCTGCTGCGCGCGTGTAACCAGCGCGTGCCAATCCACCAGCACGTAAAACAGCACCACCGGCAGCAAAATCAAAATGCCCACAATGCCGATCACTGCCAGACCACCGGTTTTGAGGCTGGCCAGAATCCGGCCAGTAATGTCTTGATCGCCCAGGCGTTCGGTCAGTAGCTCGCGCATGCTGGCGGCGTCAAACTTGATATTCAGGCCAAAGGTTTCACGCAGCCAAGGCACGAGCGTGAGGTTTACCTTGTCCAGCAGCGCGGGTAATTGCTTTTGTAGCGCCGCAGCTTCTTTTTGCAGCACCGGCACCAGAATAAGCACCAGCGCCACCAGCGCCAGCATGACCAGCATCATCACAATCAAGCTGGCCACCGTGCGCGGAATCTGCCATTTGCCGATTTTGAAGCGCGCCAGTCGCTCCACGCCGGGGTTGAGGATGTAGGCCAGCACAATGCCGGCCACAAACGGCGTGAGGATCGGCCCCAGCAGGTACAGCAGCCAGACAAAGGCCAGACCAACGCCCAGCCAAAGCAGGGTTTGTCGTTGTTGCGGGCTTAGATTGAACATGCGCCGTAAAATCCAGGTTTACACATCAGCCGCGATTATCCCGCATCCGCCATGAGCCAGAATTCAAGCGACAAAACCCCAATTCCCGCGATGACCTACGCCTCCGCCGGGGTGGACATTGACGCCGGCGATGCTTTAGTGGAACGCATCAAACCGTTTGCCAAGCGCACGCTGCGGCCTGAGGTGCTGGGCGGCATTGGCGGCTTTGGCGCGCTGATGGGCCTGCCCGCCAAGTACAAAGAACCGATTCTGGTGAGCGGCACCGACGGCGTGGGCACCAAGCTCAAGCTCGCCTTTGCGCTGAACAAGCACGACACGGTCGGCCAAGACCTGGTGGCGATGAGTGTGAACGACGTGCTGGTGCAAGGCGCCGAGCCGCTGTTTTTTCTGGACTACTTTGCCTGCGGCAAGCTGGATGTAGATACCGCCGCCACGGTGATTCAAGGTATCGCGCGCGGCTGTGAGCTATCCGGCTGCGCGCTGATTGGCGGTGAAACGGCAGAGATGCCCGGCATGTACCCGGTGGGCGAATACGACTTGGCCGGCTTTGCCGTGGGCGTGGTGGAAAAAGCCAAGATCATTGACGGCAAAAGCGTGGCCGCGGGCGATGTGGTGCTGGGCCTAGCCAGTAGCGGCGCGCATTCCAACGGCTATAGCCTGGTGCGCAAGATCATGGAGGTGAGCAAGGCTAATCCGATGTTGCCGCTGCCGGGCACGGACAGGCCCCTGCGCGATGTGGTGCTGGAGCCCACGCGCATCTACGTCAAGCCCGTGCTCAAGCTGATGGAACAGGTGAAAGTCAAAGCGATGGCGCACATCACCGGCGGCGGCCTGACGGAGAACATCCCGCGTGTGCTGCCGGACGGCCTGATGGCGCAGCTAGACAAATCTGCCTGGCCGCGCCCGGAGCTGTTCAACTGGCTGCAAAAGCAAGGCAACGTGGCCGATGCAGAGATGCACCGCACCTTCAACTGCGGCATCGGCTTTGTACTTGTGGTCGCGCCGCAAGATGCGGCGGCGGCGATGGCCGCGCTCAAGGCAGAAGGTGAAAGCGTTTATCAAATCGGTAGCATCCGCCCGCGCAAAGACGGTGAAGCGCAGACGGTGGTGAGTTAGTTCTGTGCAGCCACCACGCGAACCCTTGCCCGGCCAATGCTGCGGCAATGGCTGCGTAACCTGCGTGTGGCATGTGTACGACCGTGAATTACTGCGCTACCGCGAGTGGCTGGCAGAGCAGCCTATACAACCGATGCTGTGGGATGAGCCAGAGCAGAATCCAAAGGAATAGACGCAATATCCATACGGGTTTTGGGGCAAAAATGCCTCAAAACCCTCATGAATATTGCGTAGAGCCGTTTAAAGGGGTTCTAAAAACCCTCCAAACCGTTCGGGCTGAGCCTGTCGAAGCCTCTTACTTTTGAATGAAACCAACTACTTACCTCAAATGCGTTTCGACAGGCTCAACGCGAACGGAGGTTTTAGAAGTTCCCTTTAAACGAAGTACAAAATCGTAAAGTAATGGCTCGCACTGCCGCCAAGCACGAACAAGTGCCAGATGCCGTGGCCGTGGCGGATGCGGTAATCGTTGGCGTAGAACAGCACGCCTACGCTGTAAAGCGCGCCGCCAAACAGCAGCCAGAACAAGCCGTTTTGATGCAGGCGTTCCAGCAGCGGCGCTGCGGCCACCACGCCAGACCAGCCCATCACCACATACAGCGCAGTAGAAGGTTTGATGTGCTTGCCGGCAAACAAAATGCGTGCGATGCCCACCAGCGCCAAGGTCCAGATCGCGCCCAGCAGCGCGTAGCCCCACGGCCCGCGCAGGGTGACGAGTGCAAAGGGCGTGTAGGTGCCGGCAATCAGCAGATAGATGGCGCAGTAGTCAAACTTGGCAAACCGTTCTTTGGCTGCGCCCTGCGCGCTGTGATACAGCGTTGAAGCCACGTACAGCAGCACCATCGTCAGGCCAAACACCGAAAAACCCACCAGCTTGAGCGTGTCGCCGTGCATGGCCGCGATATGCACCAAGGTCAGCGCGCCGGCCACCGCCAGCACCGCACCCGCCAAGTGGCTGATGCTGTTAAACCGTTCACCGTAGACCATGGGGCGCCTCCCGTAGATTGCGCACTGCTGTGTCTATTTAACGCCGCGGATAAGGCAAGCGCATGACACCGCGCTACCGGAAATTGGGCAGCACTACCGCCTACGTGGGAAGAGCATCTGGCGTGCCCGGCAAAAAGCGTAAAAATGCTTCATGCGTGAAGCACTTCAACTTAATATCTGTTCTACGGCATCGCGCGGTTAAGCGCATGAAAGCCAAACCAGAGGAGAATCACGATGGCCAAGGGACAGCAGCGCAGCAACAAAGAAACCAAAAAGCCCAAGAAGGACAGCAAACCCAAGCCAGTCACAGGCGGCATGGTCGCGCCCATCACCACGGCGGTGATTGAGCGGGGCAAGAAGCCCAAGTAATCCACGGGCGGTTTGACGGCTTTTCAAAGAGCTCTACGCAATATCCATGCGCTTTTTCAGGCAAAAATGGCTGAAAAACGGCATGGATATTGCGTAGACACTCTCTGGATCACTGTCATTCCGAGCGCAGCGAGGAATCTTCTTCGCTCACTGAGATTCCTCGCTACGCTCGGAATGACGGCTCACATCAATCAGTGCTTGACCAAATATCCATGCGCCTTTTGAGTCATTTATGTCTCAAAAGGCCTATAGATATTGCGTAGAGCAGATCAAGAACGGTTTGAATTCGTCGCCGTCGCAATCAGCAGCACACCCGCCACTGCACACGCAAACGCAATCGCATGCGACACAGTGAATTGCTCGCCCAGAAAAACGATGCCGATGATGGTTGCCGCAATCGGCAGCGCCACGGTAAATACGCCGGCTTGCGACGCGGGTACGGTCTTAAGCCCCGTCATCCACAGCCACACGCTCCACTGGCTTGCCGCCAACGCGTAGAACAGCAGCAAGAGCCAGGCGCTGGTTGACACTGTGCCAAATGCAAAGCCTGCGGCTTGCCACAGACCAAACGGCAAGATCAAACACAGGCCGATCAGATTGATCAGTGCTGAGACGCGCTTGGCCGACACGCTCTCCGTCAGCCGTTTGCCGATCACCACATAAATGGCTTCGCAAATCACCGCACCCAGCAGCAGCGCGTTGCCCAGCAAACCGGTCTTGGCGCTGTCCGTTGAGTCCACCTTGGCCAGATTCACAAACAAAATCGCAGCGATTGCGAGCGCCAGCGCAAACAGCACGCGCGGTCCGGGCTTGTCTTTGAGAAACAGCCACGACAACAGCGCCACCGCCGCAGGAATCAAGCTCATGATGATGCCGGCCGCGGTGGCGGAAGACAGCATCACGCCATACAGCATGCAGATGGAAAACAAAAAATTGCCGAAGAAGCTTTGCCAGAACAGGCGCTTTTTGTCCTGCGTAGAAAGCGGCGCTTCACTGGGCGCTCGCTTAAGCCAGGGCAGCATCGCAATAGCAGCAATGCCAAAGCGCAGCATGGCCAGCAAGAACACCGGCAGCGCGGCAGTGAGGGGTTTGCTGAGCGCGACGTAGACGCCTACCAGCGACATCGAAGCGTAGAGCAGGGCATAGGCGCTGGTGCGGGTCATGGCTGCGCAGGTTACCCGATGATTCAGAACCTATTTCAAATCCGATAGTCACTGCACAAGCGAAGCTGTCATTCCGGCGGAAGCCGGAATCCAGGGCGCGCTTTCATGGTGCGCGACATCTCCTGGATCCCGGCCTTCGCCGGGATGACAACTCTATTTCCAGACCGGTCTTTGGTGTGAGATAGGTTCTAATCTCCGCCGCCACCGCAGCCACCCCCATCGCCACCGGAATCCGCGCCGCCAAAACCATCTGCGTCACCGCTGGATGAGCCGTCGCTAAAACTCGTGCCGCAGTAGGTCACGCCGCCCGATCCGCCGCCGTCACTCTTGCGCGCGATGTCGCTGCAGTCTGGCACGTAGTGAAAGCCACCGGCAATCGCAAGCTTGGTATCTAGTGCGAACAGCAGCGGCAGCCGCGTGGGCAAGCGTGGGTCGATGTTTTCTTCTTTGCAGGCCCAGTACCACGCGCGGCGCAGGCCGTCGTTGCGCTCCGCGTTTTGCGTGAGCGCGATGGCCGGCGTGTGATGCAGCAGTTTGCCGTACGCTTGTTTGCACCATGCTTCATAGGCTTTGGTGTGCAGAATAAATTCGTGCCACATCTCGTCGGCAATCTTTGAAGGCATGGCGACAAACTTGCCTTTGCTGCGCAGGTTGGCGAGGAAGAACTGCTTTAAGCCGTGCTCAATCAGATCGGTTTCTTTGGCCGTGAAGTGCGGATTGTTTGCACGCAGCTTGGTTTTGAGAAACACCGGCAGCGGCGCGTGGCGGATAAAGCGCTCGCGCCGGAAGAACTCGATGCCTGCCAGCAGCAAGAGCGCGCCGGCGCTGATCACACTGGCGAACGCCGCAACCGGAAGCTTAGGGTTTGTCAGCACGAGCGCCGTGCCACCCAAGATTACGGCAGCTCTGGCAAGGTTGAAGAGTTGAGCAGATTTCATGTCGATCCTTTCTTTCTTGTTGTTATGGATTCTTTTTGTTATCTCTACGTTAGCGCAGCGGTTTGACGGGCAAATGACAGCCGCGGTATATGC
>JBOFGW010000020.1:0-7212 GCA_051649325.1 Burkholderiaceae bacterium
CTCAATCTCGCCTTTACCAATGGTTTTCTTGCGCTTGCTGGCCGGCAAAATGCGCTGCGCTGCGCCGGCTTCATCGATGACGTCAATTGCTTTGTCGGGCAGATGGCGGTCGTGAATGTATTTGGCCGAAAGCTCGGCAGCAGTAGAAATCGCTTCTTTGCTGTATTTAACGCTGTGATGCTCTTCAAACCGGCTTTTCAGGCCGCGCAAGATCTCAATGGTCTCGGCGATGCTCGGCTCGTTTACGTCAATTTTCTGAAAGCGACGCGACAGCGCATGATCTTTTTCAAAGATGCCGCGGTATTCGGTGTAGGTCGTCGCGCCAATGCACTTGAGCGCGCCGGAAGACAGCGCTGGCTTGAGCAAGTTGCTCGCATCCAGCGTGCCGCCGCTCGCTGCGCCTGCACCAATCAGCGTATGAATTTCATCGATAAACAGCACCGCGCCTTTTTGCTCTTTGAGCTGTTTGAGCACGGCTTTTAAGCGCTGCTCAAAGTCGCCGCGGTATTTGGTGCCGGCGAGCAGCGCGCCCATGTCCAGCGAATATACCGTCATGTCGTTCAGAATCTCGGGCACGTCTTTTTTGATCACGCGCCAAGCGAGTCCCTCGGCAATCGCGGTCTTGCCCACGCCCGCCTCGCCCACCAGCAGCGGGTTGTTCTTGCGGCGGCGGCACAGCACTTGAATCACGCGCTCAACTTCATGCTCGCGGCCGATCAGCGGATCAATCTTGCCGTCGGCGGCGGCCTTGTTCAAATTCTGGGTGTACTGATCCAGCGGGCTGGCCTGCTTTTCGCCTTGCTCGTTGCCCTCTTCATCGGATTTTTTAGCGCCGGCGGATTCTTCTTGCGGGCTCTTGGAGATACCGTGGCTGATGAAATTCACTACATCCAGCCGCGTGATGCCTTGCTGGTGCAGAAAGTACACCGCATGCGAATCTTTCTCGCCAAAAATCGCCACCATGACGTTAGCGCCGGTGACTTCTTTTTTGCCGTTGCCGGTGCTTTGCACGTGCATGATGGCGCGCTGAATCACACGCTGAAAGCCCAGCGTGGGCTGCGTATCGGCTTCATCGTTGCCGGGAATCACCGGCGTGTTGTCGCGGATGAAATTTGAAAGTTGCTTGCGTAAATCTTCAATATTGGCGGCGCAGGCTTTGAGCACTTCGGCCGCGGTGGGATTATCCAGCAAGGCAAGCAGCAGATGTTCAACAGTGATGAACTCATGCCGGGCCGCGCGCGCCTCTACAAAGGCGGAATGCAGACTGATTTCAAGTTCCTGCGCAATCATTACGGCTCCTGGCAATTCAAACGACGGTGCAAACTACGGTACAGATATGGGCAGTCTATGCAAATACTAGGCCATAAACCGGCACTTCGCTGCTCTGCCTACAAGGCTTTGTCAACTAGAAGCGACGGCCGCCCTAGGCCTCTTCCATAATGCACTGTAACGGATGCTGGTGCTGCTTGGCATACTCCGTTACCTGATCAACCTTGCTGGCGGCAATATCGTGGGGATAAATGCCACACACGCCTTTGCCCTCGCGATGCACTTTCAACATAATCTGCGTTGCTTGCTCGCGCCCCTTGCCAAAGAAACGCTGCAGCACGCCCACCACAAACTCCATCGGCGTGTAGTCGTCATTGAGCAAAACCACCTGAAACATCGGCGGCGGCTTGGTCTTGGCCGGCGCCTGCTCGATGACCGTGCCGATCGAGCCGTCCTGATTTCCGTCTTGATTGCCCGAACTCATATTGACCCACTGCATGCGCAAACCGCCCGACTCTTTCTCGCCATCCGTGATGCAAATCCACAGCCGCCCAACCACTTGCGCCCCAAGAAATATCTGGTGCATTGCAGCGCGGGCAGCCTTTGCATCTGATTCTAGCGGCAATGCAAAAGTCGTCGACCCCGAGTAGGCGGCGGGGTGCAAACCACCGCAAAACCCGCGGTGTGCGCAGCAGCATCGGCGCCGCTTGACGCTTTTGGGCCGCTGCCTAAAAATCATGCGGTGCAGTTTTTCGTTTGCGGCGCTTGGCGTACTGGCGGCCCGCTTTGCGGTAACGGCATAGGTTCGGGTATTAGGGGAAGTAGGTCTTGGGAGCAGCGAAGTCTTACAGCGAAGCTAAGGTTTACGCCCGCAGTCCCGGTTTGATTTAGGCCAACACATGGAGGCAATATGGCCACGGGCACGGTGAAGTGGTTTAACGACAGCAAGGGTTTTGGGTTCATCACACCAGACGGCGGGGGAGAAGATGTTTTCGCGCACTACTCCGCGATTCAGATGGGTGGCTTTAAAACCCTTAAAGAAGGCCAAAAGGTCTCGTTTGAGGTAAATCAAGGTCCCAAAGGAAAGCAGGCATCCAATATTTCGGCGGCTGGCTGATTTTTTTGCTGGCATCTGCCATCCCAAGCCCGGCTCGCCGGGCTTTTTCATGCGCGCAGCGCGCACAGCGCATACGCTTTTGCATGCCTATTTCCCAGTTTTTCGCTCAGTTATTTTGCATTGCAGCATGAACTGCGTGTCAACCACGGGGAAAACCCACCCGTTAGCAGCCCTGACCGCCCGTTTCCTGGCAATACGGTTGAAAAACCAAGGCGGAGAAACTCGGTCTAGTTAACTAACTATCATTTTTGAGGGAATTCTCATGTCCAAACTGATCACCGCTCTGGTTGCTGGCCTGTTCGCAGGCGCCGTTTTCGCTCAAGCCGCTGCTCCTGCTGCTCCGGCCGCCGCTCCTGCAGCACCTGCTGCCAAAGCCGCAGAAGCCAAGCCTGCCGCTGCTGCTGAGAAAAAAGCAGAGAAAAAAGCTAAGAAAGCCAAAAAAGCTAAGAAAGAAATGGCTGAGAAGAAGTAATTCTTCTGCTGGTCAGTTAGGCCAGTTGCTGTTTGTCAAAAAAGGCGGGGAAACCTGCCTTTTTTGTTGTCTGCGCCAAATGCGGCTTTGACGTTGTTAAAGTTGCGTCAGTTTCTTTCACAAGGCACGTTTGATGAAATCCGCGGTCGTTGCTTTCATTGCCATTCTGATCACTGCGGCGTCGTTGCTCGCTGCACCAGCACGCGGCCAAACCGTGCCGGCTCTGCCCGTGGCGCAGCTCAATGCCGGCATGCACCTGATCAAGGCAGAAGTAGCCGCCAATAACGAGCATCGCATGCGCGGGCTGATGTTCCGCGAAAAGATGGGCGTCAACGAAGGCATGCTGTTTGTGTTTGAGCAGGCCGCAGTGCAATGTATGTGGATGAAAAACACGCTGATTCCGCTGTCAGTCGCGTTTATTGCCGAGGACTTCACCATCATCAACATTGAAGACATGCGGCCGCAAAAGCTGGATAGTCACTGCGCCAAAAAGCCGGCCGCCTATGCGCTGGAAATGAATGTGGGCTGGTTCGCGCAGCGCCGCATCAAGCCGGGTATGAAGATTGGCGGCATCGTCGAAGCAAAGTCCGCCGCCAAACCCGCGTCAAGCAAATAACTTAGTTCAGCAGCGCATCCAGTACCGGTTGCCAGCGCTGTTCATACAGCTTTTTATAACCGCTGCCAGAGGCATGGATTTCGTTGATCCAATCTGCGGACGGTACTTGCGGATCAGACTCCGCCGGTGTGAGAACACCGCGCGTGTTGATCACGTGAAAGTTTGGTAGCGCTTCCACGTCTTGCAACTCCAGAATCGCGTCGGCCAGTTGGTCGAGCAAAAACTTCGATAGCGCCAGATGCTCCCCAACCGGAATGCCTTTGCGCTGCATGACCGGAAAGAGCCACGGCCCGGTCGTGCCCGCGAGCACGGTGGCGGGCGCATGGCGCGGCATCGAATAGTCGTAGGTGTGCACCACCATCGGCACGCCAACGCTGGCGCTGCCACGCTCATCGCGCCACTCTACAAGCTTGCGAAAGCTGCGCTTGATGTAGTCTTCGATGAAACTCTTCATGTTCGCTGCATCAACATAATCGGCCGGCGCATGGCCCGCACCCACCTGTGCAAACGGCAGGATCAATTCATCCGCGGCGTTGATCAAGTCATTGCCGCCGCCGGAGAGCAAAATCAAGTCAGTGCCCGGCCCAATGTCATTGCGCAGCAAATCGCGAAATGTCTGGCTTGCGCTCCACTTGACCATGTTGCGCAGCTCATCACCCGGCTGAGCGCAGTTCACCAACAGCGTGTCGCCGGGAAACTGCAGCGCGCGCAATTGGCTGGGCGAAAGCACCGTCAGCGGCAGATCGGCCATGGAGAACCATGAATCGCCTTCTGCGAGCACGCGAAACTTGAACAGGTCCGGCGCAGGCGCGCCCTGCGGCCGCACAAGCGCATCGGGGCCGACGATATTGGCTGGCTGGTGGTTTGGCATGATGCACTCCCTTTGGCTGTGAACACCGCGCGGCTGGCGTGCTGCCGCTTCTGTGCGCGGATTATCACGCCGCGTTTGGCGCAAACTCCATACACCACAATAGCGACGCGTGGAATGAGTAGGCGCGGGCCGCGGTGCGGCTTGAAAGCAATCGAAGAAGGATCAGAGGAGCATGTTGAGTGCCTCTACGCAATATCTATGCGGGTTTTGGAGCATTTTTGCTTGGAAAAGCGCATGAATACTGCGTAAAGCCCCTACGAAGCCAGGTAGTTTTACCTCTATTCGCGACGCGCTGCGTTATCGTCCGGGCAGCAGCGGCGCGCATGCGCCGCCACATCATCTGGAGAATTTGCCATGGGCTTTATCTTTCAATCACTGGGCCGCACCGTCGCCGCGGGTTTTGTGCTGCTGGTGATTCTGTTTGCACTGGTGGGCAGCTTTAACAATATTGCCTCGCAGGGCTGGTTGCTGTTTGCGTTTCGCTGGACGCATGTGTTGTTTGCGGTGATGTGGGTGGGGCTGCTCTATTACTTTAACTTTGTGCAAATTCCATCGATGCCCAAAATCCCCGACGAGCAAAAGCCCGCCATCAGCAAGGTGATTGCGCCCACGGCGCTGTTTTGGTTCCGCTGGTCGGCGCTGGCCACGGTGATCACCGGCATATTGCTGGCGGGCGGCATGGGTTACATCGGCAAAGCCCTGATGCTGCAAGAGGGCTTTCGCGGCATTGGCGTGGGTATGTGGCTGGCGCTGATCATGGCCTTTAACGTGTGGTTCATCATTTGGCCGAATCAAAAGAAGGCGCTGGGCATGGTGACCGTGGCGCCGGAAGAAAAAGCCAAGGCTGCGCGTACGGCCATGCTGACATCGCGCTTGAATACGATGCTGTCGATCCCCATGCTCTACTTCATGGTGGCGCAGTCGCACGGCGGGCTATAGCTTTCCGTTGCCGCGCATCCGCTACGATTAAGCCCTGAATTCATCAACAAACAAAGAGGAACCTCCTGTGGAACACACCCTGCCCGCCCTGCCTTACCCCATCGACTCCCTCGCCCCGCACTACAGCAAAGAAACGCTGGAGTTTCACCACGGCAAGCATCACAACGCCTACGTGGTGAACCTGAACAATCTGCAAAAGGGCACCGAGTTTGAAAACATGGCGCTGGAAGACATCATCAAAAAATCCAGCGGCGGCATCTATAACAACGCCGCGCAAATCTGGAACCACACCTTCTTCTGGCACGGCATGAAACCGCAAGGCGGCGGTGAACCCACCGGCGCACTGGCCGCAGCCATCAACGCCAAATGGGGCAGCTACGCCGCGTTCAAAGAAGCGTTTGTAAAGAGCGCCGTGGGCAACTTTGGCAGCGGCTGGACCTGGCTCGTGAAAAAAGCCGATGGCACGGTGGACATCGTCAACACCGGCGCCGCTGGCACGCCGCTCACCACGGCGGATAAAGCGCTGCTGACCGTGGACGTGTGGGAACACGCCTATTACATCGACTACCGCAACCTGCGCCAAAAGTTTGTGGAGACGTTTTTCTCGAACTTGGTCAACTGGGGATTTGCAGAGAAAAACTTCGCTTAAGCGCTGCGTTCAGCACAGCGGTAAAAGAAAGGGCCTGCGGGCCCTTTTTCTTTGCATCTTAAAGCAAACTACGCAATATCCATGCGCCTTTTGAGCCATTTTTGCTTGGAAAAGCGCATGGATATTGCGTAGTCGCATGCAAAATGGTTTGTATTGCGCGCGCAGTACGCTAGCGCTTGATGGCCTCACTTGCCTCTTTGCTGACCGATGTTCGCGCCTGCACACTGTGCGCCGAGCATCTGCCGCTCGGCCCGCGCCCGGTGCTGCAAATGCATACATCCGCACGCATCTTGATTGCAGGGCAGGCGCCGGGTAGAAAAGTGCATGAAACCGGTGTGCCGTTCGATGACGCGAGCGGCGAGCGGCTGCGTGCCTGGCTTGGCATGCCGCGCGAAGCGTTTTACGACGCGCGGCAAGTCGCGATTCTGCCGATGGGTTTGTGCTTCCCCGGCACGGGCAAGTCGGGCGATCTGCCGCCGCGGCCCGAGTGCGCGCCGGCATGGCGCGCGCCGCTGCTGGCACGTTTGAAAAAACTTGAGTTCACGCTCGTGATCGGCCAATACGCGCAGGCCTACCACCTGCCCAGCGACGGCGCATCGCTGACGGACGTGGTGCAAGCCTGGCGCACCCGCTGGCCGCACGTCGTCGCGCTACCGCACCCTAGCCCGCGCAACAACCTCTGGCTCAAACGTAATCCGTGGTTTGAGAAAGAGCTGGTGCCGCAATTGCAGGCAAGGGTAGCGCAAGTTTTGCGAACAGACGGATAGGCAGTACGCAATATCCATGCGCCTTTTCAGGCAAAAATGCCTCAAAAGGCGCATGGATATTGCGTACGTGCTTCGGATCTCTTTAGTCCGGCTCCACTCGCACGGTGCGCGCGCCGTCACGCCAATGCACAGACAGCGCATCGCCCGCTGCGGTTTGGCTCCTTGCCGTGACAGCATTGCCAGCCGCATCAGTTACGTAGGTGTAGCCGCGCGCCAGCACGCGCGTGGGATCAAGCGCATCCAGCCGCTGCGCAAGCGCGTTCAACTGCGCATGGTGGCGCACCGGCAGCAATGCAGCGGCGCGCTGCAAACGGTGAGCGAGCGCTTGCGTTTGCAGTTTGCGCGGCGTGATCTGCGGGCGATGCTGTGCGAGCGCGCGGCTTGCCGCGGCGAGCTGCGCGCGCCCTTCTTGCGCCACGCCATTTGCGCACGCGCGCAGCGTTTGCGCGAGCATGGCCAGCTGTGCGCGTTGCAGTTCAAGCCGCTGGCCAGGATGGCGTAGCTGGCTGCTC
>JBOFGW010000021.1:0-2171 GCA_051649325.1 Burkholderiaceae bacterium
TCATTGCCGCTTCAAGATGAAACAATCCCACCTTCACCTGCGGTGCGCGTTCTGGCTTGCAAGCCAGAACCGTTCGTCAGGCTCGCCGCATGCGGCTCGAAACCCCTGCCTCACCCCCACCCTCTCCCTGCCAGGGAGAGGGTTTTAAAGGCCTCTACGCAATATCCATGCGCTTTTCCAAGCAAAACCGCTCCAAAACCCGCATGGATATTGCGTAGAGGACTTTAAATATGCACTTCGACAGCGCGGTCTTCATCTCCGACCTACACTTAAACGCGCAAACGCCGCGCACCCTCGCCGCGTTTGAACAGTTCTGCGCCGGGCTCAGCGGCACGCACGCGCTCTACGTGCTGGGCGATTTGTTTGAAGCGTATGTGGGCGACGATGACTTGGCCGACCCGATCAACACCCGCATCTGCGCTGCGCTCGCGGGCGTGGCCAAGCGCGGCGCGCACGTGCTGTTCATGCATGGCAACCGCGACTTTCTCGTAGGTGATGGTTTTGCCAACGCCACCGGCGCCCAGCTCCTGCCCGACCCGGTGGTGCACACCCTTGGCGGCATGAAGCTGCTCATCTCCCACGGCGACGCGTGGTGCACCGATGATGTGGCTTATCAACAGTTTCGCGCCCAGGCACGCAGCGCCGCTTGGCAAGCCGCCTTGCTCGCCCTGCCGCTCGCGCAGCGCAAAGCCAAAGCGGCAGAGATTCGCATGCAAAGCGAAACCGAAAAACGCGCGAAACCCGCCGACATCATGGACGTGAACCTCGCAGCAGTGCTCGCCGCTGCAAACGCGCATAGCGTCACCACCATCGTCCACGGCCACACCCACCGGCCCGCGTTGCATCACCATCCGCGCGCGGCGAGTAGCGATGCCGCCTGCGACAACCCCGCACCGATTGCGCGGTTTGTATTGTCTGATTGGGATTTTGAAAGCGACGCACCAAGAGCCAATGCGCTGCGCATCGATGCTGCGGGGCCGCGGTTTGAAGTCATTCCAAAAGAGTAGACGCAGTATTCATGCGCCTTTGTAGCCATTTTTGGCTCAAAACCCGCATAGATATTGCGTAGAAGGTTTTCTGTTCAGTACTTTTCCAGCTGCGGCGCGCCATCCGTAATTTCGTAGTAGCTGCCTTTGTTCGCCACAAAGATGTGCTTGGCGATTGTGAGCTGCATTGAGGTATTCAGGCACCCGAGCATCACGCTCGTCCATTCATAACCGGGGATAGTCGGCTTCCAAAACAGCGCCGAGCCGCACTTGGAACAAAACCCGCGCTGCACCTGCTCAGATGACTGGTACCACGTGATGTGCTCCTCGCCCGTCACGCGCAAGGCGCTGCGCCGCACGTTCACGCCCACGAAAAAGTTGCCCGTCTGCTTGCGGCACTGCGTGCAGTGGCAGGCTTCGGGCGACTTTTCGAGTGGCTCGTCAATTTCCAGGCTGACCGCGCCGCACAGACAAGAACCGGTGATCATGCGAATTTCCTTTCCAGCGTGCGCAGAGTGCTGCGCCGCTTGAAACATGGGCCTTTTAGGCACTTTATCTGATGCCACTCAGGCCTTGATGCCTGCTTCGCACGCAATCCTTTACATACGGTGCAGCGCAGTTTCATAATCCGGCATAGAATTGCTGCGTCACACCAATTCATTGATCGCATGGCAGACCCAAATAGTTCTTACAGCATTCAAGTCCTTGAGCGGATGAACGCGTTGCTCGACGCGCTGGCGGTGCAGCCGGAGGCGGTGCCGCTGAAGGATTTGGCGGCCGCAACCAAGCTGCATCCTTCCACAGCGCACCGGATTTTGAACGATCTGGTAGCTTGCCGTGTGGTGGAGCGGGCGCATCCGGGCACGTACAAGCTGGGCATGCGGCTCTTGGAGCTGGGCAACCTGGTCAAAGCGCGGCTGGACGTGCGGGATGCGTCTATTGAACCGATGCGCGCGCTGCATAAATCCACCGGGCAGACGGTGAATCTGTCGGTGCGCCAGGGTGATGAAATCATTTACATCGAGCGCGCCTACAGCGAACGCTCGGGCATGCAGGTGGTGCGCGCGATTGGCGGGCGGGCGCCGCTGCACCTCACGTCTACCGGCAAGCTGTTCCTGGCGGCGGACGATCCCAAGAACGTCCGCAACTATGCGCTACGCACCGGCCCGGCGGGCCACACGCGCA
>JBOFGW010000022.1:0-9904 GCA_051649325.1 Burkholderiaceae bacterium
CCCAAAGAAGGCGACATGGCCTACTTTGGCAAATCCATCAAAGGCCAACAATCCTTTCAATTGGTTGAGCAAGGCCTCGCGATGGTGCCCGAAGGCCGCGGCGTGTTCACGCGCATGACCATCGTTGAAAATCTG
This sequence comes from Burkholderiaceae bacterium, assembly GCA_051649325.1. Classification (GTDB taxonomy): domain Bacteria; phylum Pseudomonadota; class Gammaproteobacteria; order Burkholderiales; family Burkholderiaceae_C; genus JBJOQV01. The sequence goes on from JBOFGW010000022.1 coordinate 136, forward strand.
CAGATGGGCGCGTTCATCCGTAATGACGCTGCTGAGATCAAGGCCGACATCGAAAAATGGTTCGGCGTGTTTCCACGCTTGAAAGAACGCGCTAACCAACTCGCCGGCACTATGTCCGGCGGCGAGCAGCAAATGCTGGCAATGGCGCGCGCGCTGATGAGCCGGCCCAAGCTTCTGCTGCTGGATGAACCGTCGATGGGCCTGTCACCGATCATGGTCGCCAAAGTGTTTGAAGTGATCCGTGAAGTGAAAGGCCAAGGCATTCCGATGCTGCTGGTGGAGCAAAACGCCAAGCTCGCGCTGGAAGCCGCAGACCGCGGCTACGTCATGGACTCCGGCCTCGTCACCATGGCCGGCCCCGCTAGAGAAATGCTGACCGATCCTAAGGTGCGCGCTGCGTATTTGGGAGAAGTGGCGGCGTAGGTCTCGCTCTGCTCGCGCAAAGCCCGCTCAAGATTTTCAGCGGGCTTTTTTACGTGCTTCAAACCCGACTACGCATACTTCATGCGCCTTTTGAGCCATTTTTGGCCCAAAAGGCGCGAGGATATTGCGTAGAAACACTTTAAACCCCTACCCCAAACCGCTGCATCCATCCCACCACAGCCCGCTGCTCTTCATTGCCCGCACTGAGCGCTTTCACTACGCCGGCAGAATCCACCGCTTGGCGGTTTTGTGACAGTTTGAACTTGCCTTCAAGCTGATCCACGCGGATCTTGAAGCCGACAATCATTGACAGCATGCTCTCCTGATAATCCATCGGCAGGCCGCGCCATTGATCCGCGTAAGCAGGCTCCATGTGACCAATCAGGTGTTTAAGCAGCCTATCTTTTTCTAGCTGACCGTCGATTTTGAACAGCGGCCCGCGCACATGCACGGCCACGTAGTTCCAGGTGGGAACGTTCTGGATGTTGCTGTACCAATTGGGCGATACATAACAGTGCGGGCCGTGGAAAAGTGCCAGCACATCGTCGCCATCGTTCATCAAGCTGTGATGCGGGTTGGCCCGCGCCATATGGCCCAAGAGCCATGCGCCTTGCGCATCTTCAAACCACATCAGCGGTGCGTGCGTGGCCTCGGGCAGGCCGATGTCGTTGTTGGAAATCAGCGTAGCAAACGGGTGCGCGGCAATCACTTCTTTGCACAGCGCAGGGTCTGCCTTGTTGAAATGCGGTGGGTTGTAGAGCACGATAAATCCTCTTTATGTTCTTGTTGCGGCAGATTGTTTGAGCACCTGCATCCAGCTCGCGGCCTGCGGGCCAGGTTCTTCAAAGCCGAACTTCTTATAAAGCCCATGCGCGCTGCTGGTCTTGAGTCCAAACAGTCGCACACCGGCCACTTCATGCCGCATGATCGATTGCATCAGCGCGCGCGAGATTCCGCGGCCGCGCTGCGCCGGCGGCACATACACATCGCACAAATACGCAAACGTCGCATCGTCCGTTACTACGCGGGCATAGCCTACCAATTCACTGGCGGCAAGCGCAAAGAAGTTGAGCGATGCTTGCATCGCACGGCGCTGCACATCCGCGCTGCGGCCGGCCGCCCACCATGCGTCTGCCTGCAACCAGTTGTGTACCTGATCAATGCGTGCATCGGTCAATCTGTGTTCTATCTCTACTTCCATCATCACTCCCGGCAATAAAAAAGGCCACGGTATCTGCCGTGGCCTTTTGGTTTGAACATTCCGTTTAACGCTTTACTTTACAACTCCCGGATTCACCAAAGGCCACTGCACACGCGGCAAGGCGCGCGCGCGGCAGGCGCGGCGGCGGGCGATGGTGGCGTTTAGCAGACTGGGTTGAATCAACATGACTAAAGTGTGAGGGATGCGTGCGCGCTTGTCAAACTACTCGTCGGTGACCGCGCCGGCCAAATCGGCTGCGCTGGTAAAGCTGTCTGCATAAAACGCATCTGGCGGCAGCATGCACTTCTTGGTGAAGTCTTGCCGCGCGCTATCCACCATAATCGGCGCGCCACAGGCATAGACTTCGTGGCCAGACAGGTTTGGTAAATCTTGCATGACAGCATGGTGCACAAAGCCAGTACGGCCAGTCCAGCGGTCAGTGGGCCAAGGCTCAGACAGCACCGGCACATAGGTAATGCCGTAGTCGCGCGCCCATTGCTGCGGCAGCGCGTGCATGTACAAATCTTCTTTGGATCGGCAGCCCCAGTACAGTGTGACTTTGCGCTTCTGGTGGATTTTCTTGAAGAAAATGTGCTCGGCCATCGCCTTGATTGGCGCAAAGCCGGTGCCGCTGGCCAGCAGGATGATGGGCTTGTTGGTGTCTTCACGCAAAAAGAAGGTGCCCAGCGGCACTTCAATACGCTGAATATCGCGCTCTTTCAAAGCCGGCTGCGCCGTGCCAAACAATTGATCGGTAAACAGCCCGCCGGGCATGTGGCGTACGTGCAGCTCCACCGGCCCTTGCACATGCGGCGCGCTGGCCATGGAGTAGCTACGGCGCTTGCCGTCTTTGAGCAAAAACTCCAGATACTGGCCAGCAAAGAACTGCAGCTTTTCATTGGCGGGCAGCTGCAGCTTGAGCACGATCACATCGGGTGTTAAACGCTCAATCGCGGCAATGCGCACCGGCATCTTGCGCGGCAAGATATCGCCAGCCACGCTCACCACCTCCGCTTCAATTTCAAGATCGCTATGCGGGTGCGCGCAGCAAAACAGCGCTTCGCCCGCCGCAGCTTCGCTAGGCAAAAGCACCTTGGCCTGATGCGGGCCGTGCGTGACATTGCCTTTTAACACCGTGCCCCGGCACGATCCACAGGCGCCGTTTTTGCAGCCATACGGCAGAATGATGCCGGCCTTTTGCGCCGCTTCGAGCACGCTTTGGCCTTCTTCACACGTAAATGTTTTGTTAGATGGGCGGACGGTAACTGTAAAGCTCATACAATTTTCTAGTGAAAAAACGCCAAGGAAGTTTGCCGCGCCGGTTTCGGCGTGCGCGATTGCTTATTGTAGGCTGTGGCGATGTGGGCTTGCGCATCGTGCGGCAAACCCACGCACATCTCGCGGTGATCGCGGTCAATCGCGCACCCTCCGCAGATGCGCGGGCCGCCGGCGCACGCGCCACTGTGTGGGACTTGGATGCGCGCAGCCACGCGCGCGCGGGCCGCAAAAACATCGCGGCTATTGCCGATTGGGCAATTTATCTAACCCCGCCGCCCAATCAAGGCAAGGGTGACCCCAGGCTCAAACGCTTTCTTGCGGCGTGGCGCACAACCAACAGCAACAAGCGGTTGGCGTACGTCAGCACCAGCGGCGTGTACGGCAATTGTGCCGGCGCGTGGGTGACCGAGGCGCGCCCCGCCAACCCCGATTCTGATCGCGGCAAGCGCCGCGTAGAAGCAGAGCATCTAGTGCGCCTCGCCGGCAAAGGCGGCAACATGCGCGCCACCCTCTTGCGCGCCCCAGGCATTTACGCAGCCACCCGCCTACCGATTGAACGGCTCAAGGCCGGCACACCCGCACTGATGGCTGCGCAAGACGTGTACACCAACCACATCCATGCCGATGACCTGGCGCGCATCTGCATCACCGCCCTGCTGCGCGGCCGCGCCAGCCGCGTGTACAACGCGAGTGACGATTCACACATGAAAATGGCTGACTACTTTGACGCGGTTGCCCACGCCTTCAACCTACCCCGCGCCCCGCGCCTACCCGCAGAAGAACTCAAAGCCGCCGTGTCGCCCATGATGTGGAGCTTCATGCGTGAAAGCCGGCGGCTTGTGAATGCGCGGCTCAAGAAAGAGCTGCGCTTTAGGTTTGCGTACCCGACGGTGCGTGAGGGGATTGCGGCGGCGCAAGTGTTTCTGAGCGCTCAAAAACAAGAATAGAGCACGCAGTATTCATGCGCTTTTTCAGGCATTTTTGCTTGGAAAAGCGCATGGATATTGCGTAGTCATACAACAACTACGCCCTATATTCTTTGCCAGACATCACTTCACATTACTCGCTGTGCGCGGCAATGTGCTGGCAGTCAGCCACTGCGAAACTGCGGCCAATAATCCAAAGCCAAGCATTGGCCCCGCTCCATAGCCAATCAATGGCGCGGGCGTCAGCCCAAACACAGAACACACAAACAGCACTGCGTAGTAAGCCGCTACCGCATAGAGCCACGTGGCCCCTGATGCACCGCGGGCGATCAGCCCCGCCAGCAACATGATCGCGCTGGCAAGTACCGCAAGCCCCGCAAGAATTGAATGTGAAAACGCCAGCGCGAAAACACCTTCAACATGCGCAACCGGCTTTAAAGGATCTGGCTGCCAAAACGCCCATGCGCTTGCCAGCATTCCCAAGCTCAAGGTAACCAGTGCCATCCACATATTTGCGCGGCAACACAGATATATAACAGCTAACGCGATCAGCAGCGCCAGGGCTTGCGAAGCGTCTGGCTGAGCAGCCAGCAATATGCTGACGCACAAGCCAGCTGCACTAGCTAACGCAAGAGACTTACCTCTTTGCTGAATCAGCACTGAATACGCGGCAAGAAAAGCAGGCAATAACAGCGGCGCCACATAGAGGTTGAGCGGACCCAGTGCAATCCAGCGGCTAGGACCCGGCACATCACGCAACAACGGCGCCGCTACTGCGAGCACCGTCACACCAACGACGGCTATAGATACAGCAAAAGGTCTATTTGACCTACTGCGCAAGCCGCCCAAAGCCGCAAGCGCGCAGGCCAAACAAATCGACACCGCATACATCAACCAAACGTTTTGGCTCACACCAGCCAACGCGAGCACCACACCCCCCGCAACAACAGACGGCAGCGCGATGAGCAGCAGATAGGGAGTCAAGCGAGTAGTTGAAAGCATATGCGGCGCTGAAAATCTAAAGCTTAGCAGCCGCACCCAATGCTCTTGCGCTTTCGATGCCCCCGCGAAATTAGGGGCGCCTCTCACCCTCCAACCCACTCACAACCAATCCGAAGCGCAAAGGGTTTTGATAAGCCTATTTCAAACGGATTTGAGAGGCCGGAGAAACAAGCCCAACCTCAGTCATACCGCAACGCCGTCGCCTTGCCATGAAAAATCTTGTACACAAACACGGTGTAGCCAATGATCATGGGCAGTACCACCAGCGCGCCGGCGAGGATGATCTTGAGTGACTCGGGAGCACTGGCGGCGTCCCAGATGGTGATGCGGTCTACCACTAAGTAAGGAAACAAGCTGTACGCCAGCCCAAAAAACGCGAGCACAAAAATCGCGATGCTGGTGGCAAAGGGTAGCCAGCACAGGCGGTCTTTTTCCATCGGCAGCAGGCGCAGCACGCGGTCTGTGACGATGAAAAGCACCAGCGTGGCGAGCGGAATTGGGGCGAGCAGCACGACATACGGCAAGCTGAACCATTTATCAAAAATCTCCGGGCTGGCCCAGGGCGTGGCGACGGACACCACGGCCACGCCGCCTGCCGTCCACCATAAGCTTCTCCGCGCCCACTTGGCGGCTTTGCGCTGCAGCGCGCCTTCGGTCTTCATGAGTAGCCAGCTTGCACCCAGCAGCGCGTAGCCTGCCACCAAGCCGGGCGCGATCAACACGCCAAACAGCAGCGCAGCCCAAGTTTTTTCAAAGCCAACGATGTACGCAGCCAGCATGTAGCCCTGCGCCAGCGTGGCGATGAGTGAGCCGGCCCAGAAAGCCATGTTCCACCCGTGCTTATGATCCGCATGCGCCTTGGCGCGAAAGTCAAACGCCACGCCGCGCAAAATCAGCCCCAGCAGCATCACGGCCACTGGCAGATACAGCGCGGTAAGAATCACCCCGTGCGCGAGCGGAAACGCGGTGAGCAGCACGCCAATGCCCAGCACCAGCCAGGTTTCATTCGCGTCCCAAAACGGGCCGATCGAGCCGATCATGATGTCTTGCTCTTCATCCGGCTGCCCGCGCATGAGAATGCCCACGCCCAGGTCGTAGCCATCCAGAACCACGTACGCCAGAATTGCCAGCCCCATCACCGCGGCAAAAATCACGGGCAACCAGTCGTTGAATGTGTTTAGGCTTTGCATGGCTACGCTCTCACATTTGCGGTTTGGCGCTCTGGGCCGAGTGCGGGCGCAAGCACCGGCGCCAGCGGTTCCGGCAACTGGACTGCGGCTTTTTTAGCCATGTAAAACACCACGCTGATGTACATGATGATCAGCGCCACATACACCGTTAAATACATCACCAACGTTGAAGCAATCATGCCCGCCGGTACTTTGGATGCTGCCTGCGCCGTCGTCAACACGCCATACACCAGATATGGCTGCCTGCCGATCTCAGTCACATACCAGCCCGCCACGGTGGCCACCCAGCCGGCAAACGTCATCAGCACCAGCGCGCGCGCCAGCCATACTTTGGGCTCGCCGCTGCGGCGCAGTTGCCACACACCCAGCCAGCTTGCCAGCAGCATCAGCACACCCACGCCCACCATGATGCGAAAGCCCCAGAACACCGGCGCCACGGGCGGATGCTTGCCTTCAAACTCGTTCAGGCCTTTGATTTCTGCGTTGATGTCGCCCGTGACAATCCAGCTGGCCATGCCGGGGATCTGAATGGCAAAGTCGTTGGTCTTGGTTTCTTTGTTGGGCCAGGCAAATAGCACCAGCGGCGCCTGCTGCGTGGTTTGCCACACGCCTTCCATCGCGGCAAGTTTGGCGGGTTGATGTTCATGCGTGTTCTCGCCATGCGCATGGCCGGCAAGAATCTGCAGGGGAATCAACAGCGCCGCGGCATACACGCCTGTTTTCAGCGCCGCCATCACGGCAGGCACACGGTCGCCGCGCAGCCAGCGGTAGGCCGATACACCGGCCACTAAAAATGATGCGGTCAAACCACTCGCAAGCATCATGTGCGTGAAGCGGTACGGAAACGACGGGTTGAACACAATCGCCCACCAATCGGTGGCGTGTGCTTTGCCGTTGATCATCTCAAAGCCCACCGGCGTTTGCATCCAGCTATTGAGCACCAAAATCCAAAACGCGGAAAGCGACGTGCCCACCGCCACTAGCACTGTGGCTGCCGTATGCACGCGGTTGCTCACGCGTTGAAAGCCAAACAGCATGATGCCTAGAAAGGTGGCTTCCAAAAAGAACGCCGTCAGCACCTCGTACGCTAGCAGCGGCCCGGCAATGTTGCCCACCGTTTCCATAAAGCCCGGCCAGTTGGTGCCGAACTGAAAGCTCATAGTGATACCGCTCACCACGCCCAGTGCAAACGTCAGCGCAAACACCTTGACCCACAAGCGGTACGCATCCATCCACTTCATGTCTTGCGTGGCGTTAAAGCGCAGTTTGAAGAACAACAATATCCACGCCAGCGCAATGGTGATGGTGGGAAAGAGGATGTGGAAGGTAATGTTGGCCGCGAACTGAATCCGGGCGAGCATGAGGGCATCGAGCATGGCGATCGCTTTGGCGTTGTTTGTGATCTAGTTTCAGTCAAGATAGCGCTTGTCGTGCGCCGATCAACGCCTAAATCACTTGTGCGCGCCGTCGCGCCGCGCGGCATAGCGTCACAGAAATTATGTGAATGCCAAATGCTTTACGCAATATCCATGCGGTTTTTGGGGTACTTTTGGCTGGAAAGGCTCATGGATATTGCGTAGACGCTTACAGATTTGAAAAAAAGCGTATGAACATGCCCTAGGCCGTATCAACACCTGCAGCGAATGCAAAAACATCGCCGGACGCATACACATGCCCCGCCCACGAGCGATAGCCTCTCAACCAAGGTACGCCTTCAATCACGCGCAGGTAAAAGCCCTTGGGCACATCATCACTCTGCACAATCGGCTGCGACGCAACGGTGATGGAACCCGGCGGCTTGCAATTCGCAGAAAGTGGATGCCCAAGAAACCCTTCCGCCTGATGCATGAATTGCAGACGAAAGTGCGGCCCAAGTTCAAGTGGGCATAGCGCATAGCCGCGCGCAAGAGCGTGCTCGATGATTTGATCAAACGTGCCGCCGCCAGCTAGCCCAAGCTGCGCAACAGAAACTTGAATGACGTTGATATCGACTTGCGCAGTTAGAGTTGTGAAGCCATCGTGTGCAAACAGCTCGTGCGCGAACGGATTGAGCTGGACGCCGCGTGCTTCAAGTTCTTTGAGTAAGGACGCTTTGGTGATGCCACCGATGCGGATTTGATGGTGGTCTATGAAAGACGCTTGGTTGGGCATGCGGCAAAAGTGAACCTAACGTTCGAGCTAGTCAGAGCGCTGAGGTAGGGGTTAGCTATCGCTTAGCAGTGGCGGCTTACGCGCAACGTGTATGGCTACTATTCCTAGACTTAGGCGTTCAAATCGAACATCGGCAAAGCCCGCCTGTGCCATTTCTTCTGCAAGCGCCTCAGCCGTAGGAAACTCGCGGATACCTTGCAGCAGATACCTGTATGCCGACGCATCACCCCCGGTTGCGAGCCACCCCAGGATTGGCATGCACAGCGACATGTATAGAAGGTATGCCTGATGGACGAAGCGCCAGGGGATATTCGATGCTTCCAGCACGACGATGCGGCCACCAGGTTTAAGCGCTCGAAGCGCCTCGCGCAGAGCCAGCTTTCGGTTGCAAATCTTTAGGCAAAGCGAGATTGAGTACGAGTCCAAGCTGTTGTCGGGCACTTGAGTCATTGCCTCAGCATCCAATTGGCGGATTGAAACGCGATCTGTGTGAGGCGCCAACCGCTTCTCAGCGATTGCCAGCATCTGCGGACTGATATCAGAGGCAATGATGCTGCGATCCTGGACTGATTCGTATGCAAGCACTCTGAGGATGATGTCGCCCGTCCCTGTCGCACCGTCCAAAAGTGTCGACCATTGCTCGCTTGCAATGACTTTGGCAACTCGCCGCTTCCATAACCGATGGATGCCAAAACTGAAAACGTCACTAAGGAGGTCATACCGTTTCGCGATCCGGCCAAATACATCGTCTGCTGACGGTGCGAAGGTAGCGGCATTCGCGGAGGTGGAAGTGGAATCTTGTGTCAAGTGCGACGCCTAATTGATTTATCAAACATCCGCGCACTTTATCTGATCGCTTCGCACTACTTCAGCACGCACCAACTTAGCCTACGCAATATCCATGCGCTTTTCCAAGCAAAACCACCCCAAAACCCGCATGAATATTGCGTACTCTCAAATTAATCCATTCAATTCAACGTACTAGACACACCCTTGCTCAAACCCTAAAAACTGTATAAAAACACAGTATTTGGGATTCATCGTGCAAACAGCTTTGCTTTTGCAGCCGGAGGCCTTTGCTTCTGCTCCGGCGGCGCGTGTTACGCATGCTGCGCATCAGCGCCAAGATGTGTGGCCGGCGCACATGCTTGCGCGTGATGCGCGGGGTTGGCCTTCGGGGCACGCTTCTCTCGATGCGCAGTTGCCCGGCGGCGGCTGGCCGCTGGAGGGGCTTACGGAGCTGCTGCAGGAGCGCGCGCAGTTTGAAAGCGGCGCGCATGTGTGGCAACTGCTCGCGCCGGCGCTGCAGGGCCGCTTGCAGGCGCAGCCCGGGCCGGTGGTGCTGGTGGGCGCGCCGCAGCAGCCGTTTGCGCCGGCCTTGCGCGCACGCGGCATTGCGGCTGCGCGTGTGCTCTGCATTCACGCGCACGATGCTGCCACGCGCTTGTGGGCGACGGAGCAAGCGCTGCGCTGCGCGGATGTAGTGGCGGTGCTGGCGTGGCTGCCGCAAGTCAAGACCACACAGTTGCAGCGCTTGAACGTGCTCACGCAAGATCGGCTGCTGTTTGTGCTGCGCGATCACGCGGCGCGGCATGCGG
>JBOFGW010000023.1:0-2883 GCA_051649325.1 Burkholderiaceae bacterium
CGGCGATGTCTTGCAGCTTTGCCGGGATTGCGACCGGCGCTGAAGCGTGCGCCGACGGGATGGCCGACGCGCCGCCGCCGCAGCCAACACGGGCCGCCACAACAAAGAGCGCGCCTGCCAAAACAAACTCTACCGGAACCTTATAAAGGTTAAGCATGCTGCACCGCGCGATCTGCCTCGACAATTTTGCTTTCCAAAATCAAAAGCGTCGAGTCAATCATCCGATCCGCCGCCTCCGCCGCCGCTGCCCGCGCTGCCCGCGCTGCCTCCCGCGCCCCCCGCGCCCCCGCCGCCGCTGCCGCCGCCGCCGCCGCTGCCCCCGCGCACTGCTTATCGACCGGCCAGAGACCTGATTCAAGAGTAGCCGCGATCGATTCACAGACGGTCAACGCTTTCTCATTCTTGGTGTGGAGCATCGCCTCGCGGACAAACGCCGCAAGGATTTGCTTGTGCGCAAGCTCTAAACGCGAGTCGTCAATAACATGCAAGCGAGCAAGTATTGCCGCAAAACGACGCATGTACGGCAGCCAATTGGAAATCGTCCCTGAGTCACTCATCCATGGAACTAGATGCGCAAGCCATGAAGGCATGATCTCCGCTGGGCAAAACGCTGCGGATTTTTTTTTACCGCAAATAGGAGCAGCAGCCGTCAATGCGCAAGCCAAAATACGGCCCTGCTCGTCTTCAGCTTTCCACCGATTGCGGGTCAATAAGCCTTCTTCGATGATCGAAAGAAGGCGCCTCGCCGCAATAACGTTTGCAGGGTCTTGCTGTGGGGTAACATTCACCTTAGCCATGTCAGAACTCACTTTCTGGTGTGGTTAGAGCGCGGCGCCGGGTGAAGCCGGTTGCCGATGCTCGAAGCATAGAACAAAAAGTCCGGGCAAGCAAGCTGTTATCTAAATGCGATCTTTGTCAACCGCTCGCGATCCGCAAGCCCTTTTGTCCCGCCGTTGATTCGCTTGCACAAAGCCACGGGGTCGCCAATCAGAGCGCCGCAGCCGCGATCAATCCAAAACCAAACAGCGGCTTCTGCTGCAACCTTCTTGGTTTCCAAAATTTCCGGATGAGCGAACGCCAAGTTGCACATGGCTTCACTAAACGCCTCGTAATTTGTTCGTCCAGTAAGCTGAATGTAGCCACGGCCAATAAAACGCCAGCCATCGCCGGGCTCGCGATTGCCAAGGTTTTTGCGGCCCCATTCGCCGCCATAGATCGCGTTTGCAATAGCCTCTTGATTGGCGCGCTGGGATGCGGTTCGTCCAAAGCGGCGAGCGTCCTCTTCGCTAATCCTGTGGCGACCAAAACCCGCCAGCAGCCCGGCAAAACTGTAGTTCAGGTTTTCGCGAACTACGGTAAAACCGGCGCTCTCATGCGCGCACTGCGCAAGTAAATGCAGCGCCTCGTCGCGGCCAATCTGAGCGCCGTGCGCAGTTTTTGCCTCGTCGATCGCGGTTGAAAAAGCCACAGCGACCTCTTCGGCATCCTCTAGGTTCGCGCCTAAAGCAATGATCAAATCAGCAGAAATCATCTGTCCCTCATTCGTTTTTCCTGCTTCCGAAAAGACTGGTTAAATCAACGGTGTCCGCAAAAGCAGAACGCTTTGCATAGCCTGGCAATCCGGCACGCCACGCCCCAACGCTGGAAAGCAAAGCCGCCGTGATACAGGCCGAAGACGCCATTACTTGCATGCTGATTGGCGAGAGCATCAAACTAACGAGCGCAGTCGGCCACATCACGTACTGAAACCGCACCACGCGCTTTGTGGTTCGTTTGCCCATGACACCAGCCCGACAGATGCACACAAGAATCCCGGCGCTGCACACCAGCACGTGGACGAAGACTAGAAGAGCATCCATTTCAGACCCTCTTGTCAAAGAATCGGCCAATCAGTCCGCCTATCCACGATCGAACAGAGTTGAAATCCGCTGTCCATCCGATCAGAAACGCGATCGGAATCATGGTGTATCGCGGCTTTGCCCATGGCGCAACGTGCTGCGCAAGCTCAGCCGCCGAAACAGTTAGCACCGTAGCGACAAGCACCCGAACCGCGACAAATCCAATGTTCTGTGCAACCGTGCGTTTCTGCTCAGACCCAGTTAGAGCAAGCATAGCGCCAGCCGTTGCAAGCGCCATGATCGCAACGTATGCAGCCGTAGCGTTCGCAATCTCTTGGCTGGCGACAGCCGCAAACAGCAAAACCAGTAAACCGATCAGGTCGGGCGGGCTGCTCGGCGCCATTTTGCTACTCCCCATAGCAAGACGATGAAATAAAGTGTAAACGCCAGCTCGCGCACTGGAACGCCGGTTAGCGCAGGGCACATCGGAACCCCCGCAGGCAAGTCCCAGGGCTGCTTCCCGATCAGGCGCCATCCGGCCATGCAAGCAGAAAGCATGAGGCTTTCAATGATCCCGATCACGCAGCAGAGCGCCGCAATGAATCGAGCAGCGCTGCCGGGCTGCGGCAACACGATCGCAAACAGCACAATCGCGCACAGTGCAGCCGCAAAAACGCCGCCCTTGATGTACTCTATTTGAGGCGCTGAAAATATGCCGGCCGGAACGCCGTCCATAATGAAGTAACGGCCCAAAACTAGAAATACGAGCAGCGCCGCAAGCCGATTCATTTAGCCGCCCGGCGGTTTTTCGCCCGTGCCACTGCCGCCGCCACCTTTGGCGCTAGCGCCGCGATCGTCCCATTTTTTCAGCGCTTGCAAAACTGCTGCCGCTGCGCCTGCTGCACCGCCGATAGCGGCTGCGATTACGGTTAGAAAAGCTTCCATTTCATTTCTCCTGGTTAACGATCAAGGTACTACTTTGATTACATTGGCGGCCCCGGCGTCACGCCAAAGCTCGCCCGAGCTAAGCCCGGCGGGGCTTGTC
>JBOFGW010000024.1:0-2879 GCA_051649325.1 Burkholderiaceae bacterium
AACAGCGTGCCACGTGGTTTCGCCAAGGACTGCAAACGGGCGACGCCAAGCAGTGCGATACGTTTAGCGCGCGCAGTATTTGACTTTTAGCCGCGCCAGCTAAACCCGCTCGTACACCACAAAGCTGTAGTCAAACGCCGGCGTGCCGTCTTTGCGGTGCGTTTGGCGCGTGACTTCTTTCCACTGCTGCGTGTCTAATGCGGGAAAGAAGGTGTCGCCGTCAAACGCGTAATCAATCTCCGTGAGATAGATGCGCCGCGCCAGCGGAAGCGCCTCCACAAAAATCGGCGCACCGCCTATCACGCAAATCTCCGACTCGTCCTGGCAGCGCTGCATCGCCTCCAGCAATGATGCAGCGCGCTCTGCGCCGGGCTTTTGCCATGATCCATCACGCGTCATCACAATATTGCGCCGCCCCGGCAGCGGGCGAAACTTGGGCGGTAGCGAGTCCCAGGTTTTGCGGCCCATCACGACCGTCTTACCCAGCGTGACCTGTTTGAAATGCGCCATGTCTTCCGGCAAGCGCCAGGGCAGCGTGTTGTTTTTGCCGATGACGCCGTTGGCGGCGCGGGCCAGTACAAGTGAAACGATAGGCATGGAGAAGATATGAAGAGTTAACGGATCGTTGCAGGCGCTTCTTTGGTGGCCAGCCACTGAAAAATCGTATCAATCACCACACGCTCCTGGCCGTGCATGTGGTGCGCCGTATAGAGTCCGCATTTGCCGGGCATGTAGGCAATATCCCGGTCTTGCACCAGCACCACACGTACTTTCTGCAGCAGCGCAGAGTTTTTGGGCGTGGGCAGGCATTCGTCGCGTTCATGATGCACGATCAGTAGCGGCGCCTTGATATCGCGGCTGGGAAAGGCTGCCAGCGTGGGCAAGGTGCTGCTGACCAAAATGCCGGCAGCGAGTTCGTCTTTCATCCGGTCGGCCAGATCGGCCACCGTGTAGGAGCCGTTACTAAACCCCAGCAAAATCAGTGGCACATTGGGGGTTTGTTTGGCGATGCTGCGCACGGCCTCTTCGGCCATGTCGACAAACGCTTTGGAGCGGCGGTAGGCAATCGTCATATTGGGCTGCGAAGACGGTGTGTTCAGCAGCACCACAACTGTCCCATCGCGCACAAAAAAACCACGGCTTGTAGGCACAAAGCCTTGCGAACCGGCCACCACTTCTTCTTGCACCTGTGCCAGCCCCAGCTGCCCGCTGCCGCCGCCAAACATCGCAATCAAACGTTTGGGCGCCGCGCTGGCATCGCGCAGCACCAGATAGTCTTGCGTTGCCCCATTGGCATGCGTGATGCGCCCTAGGCCCTGCTGCAACTGGCTGTATGCGTTACTGATCAGGGTCAGCGCCAATACGCAAAACAATAAGGGCTTCATTTCATGCAGACCTGAGCGAAAGCACTCTCACACCGCAACCGGCGCTTTTATTGCCGGATGCGGGTCATAGCCCTCAAATGCAAAATCTTCAAACACGTAATCAAAAATTGAATCGGGTTTGCGTTGGATGGAAAGCTTTGGATACGGCCGCGGCTCGCGCGCAAGCTGCGTTTGCACTTGCTCGTGGTGGTTACTGTAGATGTGGCAATCGCCGCCGGTCCAGATAAAGTCGCCCACGCCAAGATTGCATTGCTGCGCGATCATATGCGTAAGCAGCGCGTAGCTGGCGATGTTGAAGGGCACGCCCAAAAAAATATCGGCGCTGCGCTGATAGAGCTGGCAAGACAGCTTGCCATCCGCCACATAAAACTGAAAAAACGCGTGGCAGGGCATCAGCGCCATTTTGTCCAACTCACCCACGTTCCACGCGCTCACAATCATGCGGCGCGAGTCTGGGTTGCTCTTGATGGTGCCGAGCACCTGTGCAATCTGGTCGATATGCCGTCCGTCCGCCGTCGGCCAGCTGCGCCACTGCACGCCGTAGACCGGGCCTAGGTCGCCATCGGGCCGCGCCCACTCGTCCCAAATCGTTACGCCGCGTTCTTGCAGCCATTTGGCGTTTGCGTCGCCGCGCAAGAACCACAGCAGTTCATAAATGATGCTTTTGACATGCACTTTTTTTGTGGTGAGCAGCGGAAAGCCCTGCTGCAGATCAAAGCGCATTTGGTAGCCAAACACGCTGCGCGTACCAGTGCCGGTGCGGTCTTGCTTTTCTACGCCGTGCTCAAACACGTGGCGCATGAAGGTTTCGTATTGATTCATGAGCGCAAGTGTAAAAGGGCGGTGCTGCGTACAGAATTCAATACAGACTACGCAATATCCATGCGATTTTTCAGGCAAAAATGGCTCAAAAGGCGCATGGATATTGCGTACTCTATGTCAGATTCTGCAGCGCAACGAGGCGTGCGTACAAGCGCTGCGCCGCAATAAGCTCGCTATGCGTGCCGCTTTCCACAATTTCTCCGGCTTCAAACACCAAGATGCGGTCTGCATCGCGCACGGTGGCCAAGCGGTGCGCGATCACGAGGGTGGTACGGCCGGCCATGGCATTGGCCAGGGCGGCTTGCACGGCAACTTCGCTCTCTGCATCAAGCGCAGAGGTGGCTTCATCCAGCAGCAGAATCGGTGCGTTGCGCAAGATGGCGCGTGCGATTGCGATGCGCTGCTTTTGCCCGCCTGAGAGTCGTACGCCGCGCTCGCCCAGATCGGTCTTATAGCCCTGCGGCAAGGCGCTGATGAATTCGTGCGCGTGTGCGGCCCTGGCGGCCTCGATCACTTGTTCTTCGCTGGCGTCTGGCCGGCCGTAGCGGATGTTTTCCAGCGCATCGTCTGAAAAAATCACCGGATCTTGCGGCACGACGGAGAGTTGCTTGCGCAGATCGTCAATCGCGAGCAGCGCGTTGGATACGCCGCCGATACGAATGCTGCCATCTT
>JBOFGW010000025.1:0-1788 GCA_051649325.1 Burkholderiaceae bacterium
CTCAGCGCTTCTGGGAGCATTTCATGCAAAAGAAAAAAATCATCATCGTCGGCTTGATCGTTGCGTTGATCGCAGCATTTTTTGTCTTTGATCTGGGGCGGTTTTTCAGCCTGCAATACCTCAAGGACAGCCAAGCGTCCTTTGGTCAACTCTACGCGCAAAACCCACTGCTGATCATCAGTAGCTTCTTCGCGATCTATGTCGCCGTCGCTGCGCTGTCATTGCCTGGTGCGGCCATCATGACGCTGGCCGGTGGTGCGATCTTTGGGTTTTGGGTGGGGTTGCTGGTGGTGTCATTTGCTTCCAGCATCGGTGCGATGCTGGCGTTTCTTGCATCACGCTACGTGCTGCGTGATTCGGTGCAAAGCAAATTTGGCGCGCGGCTGGCGGAGATTGATAAAGGCATTCAGAAAGAAGGCGCGTTTTATCTGTTCACGTTGCGGTTGATTCCCGTGGTGCCGTTTTTTGTGATCAACCTGCTGATGGGGCTGACCAAAATGAAGGCGGCCACGTTTTACTGGGTCAGCCAACTCGGCATGCTCGCAGGCACTGCGGTGTACGTGAACGCCGGCACGCAATTGGCCAAGATTGATTCGCTTAGAGGCATCTTGTCCCCTGCCCTGCTCGGATCGTTTGTACTGCTGGGTTTGTTTCCACTGATTGCCAAGAAGATCGTGGATTTTTTCAAAGGCCGAAAGGTGTACGCACGGTGGGCGAGTGTGAAGCCTGCCAAGTTTGATCGCAATATGGTTGTAATCGGGGCAGGCGCCGGTGGATTGGTGTCCGCATACATCGCCGCCGCCGTCAAGGCCAAGGTCACACTAGTGGAAGCGCACAAAATGGGCGGCGATTGCCTCAACTACGGCTGCGTGCCCAGCAAAGCCATCATCAAAAGTGCCAAGCTGATGAAGCAGATTGCGCAGTCAAACAATTACGGCATCAGCGAAGCGAAGGTCACGCGGTTTAGTTTTAAAGAGACAATGGCGCGCGTGCATGCGATCATCGCCGCGATTGAGCCGCACGACAGCGTGGAGCGCTATACCGGCCTGGGTGTGGATGTGGTGCAGGGCTACGCCAAGATCAAAAACCCGTGGACGGTGGAGATCAAACGAAATGACGGCACGCTGCAAACACTCACCACCCGCAGCATTGTGATTGCCGCCGGCGCGCAGCCGTTTGTGCCGCCGCTGCCGGGCATCAATGACGTGGGTTACGTCACCAGCGACACGCTATGGGACGAGTTTGCCAAGCTGGATGAGATTCCCAAACGCATGGTGGTGCTGGGCGGCGGGCCAATTGGCTGCGAGCTAGCGCAGGCCTTCGCGCGGCTGGGCGCGCAGGTGACGCAGATTGAGATGCTGCCGCGCATCATGATCCGCGAGGATGAAGAAGTGTCTGCGCTTGCAAAAGCGGCGCTGGAAAAGGATGGCGTCGCGGTGCTCACCGGCCACAAAGCGCTGCGCTGCGAAAAGACGGGCGAAGCAAAAGCCATCATCGTCGAGCACGCAGGCCAAGAAAAGCGCATCGAGTTCGACGCGATGATCTGCGCCGTAGGCCGCGTGGCGCGGCTGAAAGGCTACGGCCTGGAAGACATTGGCGTGCCGACCAACCGCACCGTAGAAACCAATGAATATTTGGAAACGATCTACCCCAACATATTTGCCGCCGGTGACGTAGCCGGGCCGTATCAGTTCACGCACACCGCAGCGCATCAAGCGTGGTTCGCAGCGGTGAACGCCCTCTTCGGTCGCTTCAAAAAGTTCAAGACGGATTACCGCGTGATCCCAT
>JBOFGW010000026.1:0-20311 GCA_051649325.1 Burkholderiaceae bacterium
CGAGGCTATGCTCGATACTCCGGCACAACTATTTGAGCTATGAGTCAGATCGAGAAACCTAGAGTTTTCATTGCTTTAGGCCAGACCACTGCTGAAAATTTGGTCGCTGCTCGTTTGCTATCCAGTCTCAAACCTCAAGCGTCACTGCCCGAAGCACTGGATCGTAGACATCCACTCGGGATATACAACTTATCGATCGGACGCACCTGCGATAAGGTAAAACGATGCTGTGAATTGCTCGAACGATATTCGTTGCTGTCGAAGAAGCTTTCGGAACTACGGAGCCATCCTGAGCACGCACAAGCGGTAGTTGACTATCTGGAGCTCTGCATTTACGCCGCTGCGGAGCATATAGATGATGTGGAACTATTGGCCGGTTGTTTCTTTGCCTCGTCAAACGAGTTTGCGAAGTCACCCCATGTAAGGAGCCTGAAGAAAGAGCTGAAAGCTATACGTGACCAGATTTCCTCCTTTGCGAATGCAATCAAGCACGCTCAAGCTCGCGTTCGATTATTTACCACGGAATTCCACCATGGCGGTAATGATCTTTGCCTACACGGATTCTTTATCGAAGGTTTTCGAGATGGCGCTGTTGGACCAAGTCGAGTGATCCATAGCGAGGGCCAAGAAATATTTTCAGCGACATCATTTCTGTGGCAAGTAGTAGTTTTTCTGCTGCAGTCATCACATCAAGTCGCGAAATTTTTAAGTGGAATAGACGCAGTTTCTACCGCTAGAACAGTCAATTCAGAGGATATGGTGTTTTCAGATATGGTGGTTAGTCTACTAAGGCTTCCTCTTTACTCTTTCGATGATGTACATCCGTTCTCTAAAACGACAGTTGTTTTAGAAGGAGCGGAAGCATTGAGCAAAGAGCTCCGATCAGATCTGTACGGTTCTTTCTATCAAAGGTGGACTCTCAGTCATGAAGGCGGTGTTGGGGGCTACTCGGCATTGTTCGCTGGCGACGGAGTAACGAAAACGTTTCGTATTGCCTTCCCAAAGCAGCTGTCTATTCAACACTGGCAATAAATCCAGACGCACCAGAGCGAAGAACCTGAGTACCGCAGCAGCCGACGCGTTCGGCAAACCTATGTCATTAGTAATCAGCAGTAACGCTTCTGCGGGTAGGCAGGGCTCTGCCAGTAGCCGCTTGGTAGCGCGTCCAACAGATGTTGCGCTGTCATTTAACGCCACAACCAATAGGCAATGAACAGGCTTATTATGAGCGTCCTCGTCGAAAACGGTTTTGACAAATACCTGACTTCCCCCTCGGCAAACAAGTGCCGGCAGCTCGGGCAGCGCACTTGCGTCGCCATGTCTGGAACCGCAGGGGCGGGGATCAGCAGTGACACGGCTGTCTTCGCAAAGCCGTGGTCGGCCTTGAATTTGCAGTCGCACTTCGGGCACTGAAGCGTTGCCATGTCGGCCTCCTGCGCAGAGCCATTCTGCACATGTATTTTGGCACCAAGCTGCTCACTACGATAGGGCTGAGGCTCCTTCGGCCGGCAAACTGATCGATACCGCAAGCGGTGGCGCGCTATCACGGCGCTGGCCAGAAAGATTGCGGTGATCCGTCAAGCGCTGCCGCCAGAGGCTTTTGCGGATGCGCTGAGCAGCCTAACTACAGTGCGGCAGTGGTTGGATGAGGATCGGGACACGGCGACTGAATAGCAGGTTGTAGGTAAGCCGCTGTTTTTGCGCAACATTTATGCGAGTTTTCGAGCGCTTAAAGCAGCTCGACGACGTGCATCACCCATGCTTTTTGCAAAACAGGTAGACCGCTTCAGCGACCGCCTGCGGGTTATCTTCGTGGACGAGATGTGACGCGTTCTGGATGCAAAGATCCTTGGCCCCAGGGATCAGCTCGGCAAGACGGCGGTTGATTCGTTGCTGAAAGTTAGGAGTGTCTTTGCCATGGATGAGTTGCGTCGGAACCTTGATTGCCTTCGCATCAGCCGCCGTGAAGACTGGTAGGCCAGAGCCGAGCAGCGCAGCGCGATGTGGCTTGACGTTATCCACCATCTGCTGCTTGCGCTCGAGGGAAGCTTTGGCGTAAGCAGTGTCGCCCAGGACACCGCGTGCGAATATGTTGAGCGCTATATCGTTCTTGCCCTGTTTGAACGCCTTCGTCGCAGGATCAATTGTGCCGGCGCCGAACTTGATGAGCGCCACGAGTGCAGGCGGCGACGAGAACAGTAGCTTGAAAACTTCACGAGGTTTAGGCGGTAGTTTCTGAAAAAACATGGAAACAACCGGCGGCTCTTCGAGTGTGAGGGTCCGTACAAGGTCAGGGCGTTTCTGCGCGGCGAGCAAACAGATAAATGCGCCGGAGGAGTTGCCGACAAGGTGAACTCTCCCGAGACGAAGCTTCTCGATGAGCTTCACCAAATCTTCGACGTGCTGCGCGAGCGGATCATCAGCCCCATCATCGATGGGAAGGTTTGGATGGGCAAACCGGCGGCTGTAGTTGATGACGCGAAAATGTTGAGCAAGAAGAGGTTCAAGCGGCTCCCACGAGCGCATGTCGCTAATGTTTGCATGCACCAGCACGATCGGGTCGCCCTGGCCACTTTCTCTGTATGCGAATGACATTCCATCGATGTCGATCTCTTGGTTGTTTTCTTGGTTGTTCATAAATTTATTGTATTGAGCTTGCACCTCTGTCCTGTGTCAAAGCAGGCATGAAGAGACGCTATTTGTGTTACCTAACGTATCTGTCATGTCGCATATATCCAAACTCATGCGATGACAGCGAATTTTTTGCCAGTCGTCGGCCGCGTCAGCGGCGGCGCTCAGGTTTTGCACAGTAGCGGGCGTGCAATTTTCCAGGTCTGGATTGAACAGCGATAGCATTCTCATGTCCGCATACACATCGATGTTTAGCGGCGCCTGTGCGAGCTGTTGCGCAGCGCGACAGAACGCGGAATTGATGGATGTAGCGCACAAAGGTTTATGCAAAGAAGCGATGCGGATCACATTGAATCTCACTTTGACCCAAGCGGGCTGTCGCAAATGATCAATGGACAAGGCAGCGCAATATTTATGCGCTTTGGCAACCAAAACTGCCTCAGAAGACGTATGGATACCGCGCAGATGCCCCTTATCCCCCTGCCCACAAGTCTTTGCCAATCCGCACGCCGTCTTCCTGCCCGCGATACATGCCGCGCACGACTTTGATTTCGTGGTAGCCGAGTTTTTGATAGAACGCGCGGCCAGCGGCGTTGGTCCAGCGCGCTTCGAGGTAGATCAGGCCAATGCCGGCGGTGCGCGCGGTTTTTTCCAGCCACGCAATCAGCGCGGTGCCTACGCCCATGCGCTGGTGCGATGCGCGCACGGCGAACAGGTGCAGATAGGCCTCATCGTCCTTGTATTTCATGATGCCAAAGCCGATCACGGCATCGCCTAGCTGCGCCACGGCCACGTTGGTGTCGGGCTTGCGCATGGCGGCGAGCACGCGCGCCTGTGTCCAGTGCCAACCCAGGTCCATCTCGATCAAGTCGCGCGACATCTGCGCGATGGCCGGCGCGTCGCGCGCGGTGGCTAGGCGGATGGTGGCTTGTCCGATCATGCCGTTAGCGTAGCGGTAATTCAGAGCGGTGTTGATTGAGAGATTCTGAATAGCTCTACGCAATATCTATGCGCTTTTCCAAGAAAAACAGGCTGAAAAAGTGCATGAATACTGCGTAGAACACTTTCAATCAAGCTCTCATACTGCTCGGCGGCGTCTGCGCAAACTTGCGCCACACGCGGCGCAGGTGGTGGGATGAACTGAAGCCGGCTTTTTCTGCGACGCGTTCCATGTCCAGATCGCTTTGCGTGAGCAGCTCGCGGGCGAGGGCAAAGCGCACTTGATGCAGGTAGTCCAGCGGGGTGCATTGCGCGTGTTCAACAAACAGTCGCGCGAGGTTGCGGCTGCTGGCGTGGGCTACCTGAGCCATGCGCTCGATGCTCCATGCGGCGGCGGGGTTGGCGGTAATGGCGTCTTGCACGCGATGCACAGCGGGGTGCAGATGGTTGCGGTGCATGACCCAGGGCGAGAGCGCGGGGTCAGTGCCGGCACGGCGCATGTACACGACCATCTCGCGTGCGACGTGCGCGGCCGCGGGCGCGCCGCACTGCGCGGCGATGATGGCCAGTGCCAGATCAATGCCTGCGGTGACGCCGGCGCTGGTCCACACGCGGCCGTCTTCTACAAAGATGCGGTTATCGAGCACCTTGGCGGTGGGGGCGGCGGCGGCCAAATCGTCCAGATGTGCGTGGTGTGTGGTGCAGGCCTTACCGGCGAGCAGGCCGGCCTGCGCGGCAATCACTGCGCCGGCACACACGCACATCACGCGCAGGTGCGGGTTGTCTGCATGCGTGCGCAACCAGCTGATGAGTTGCAGCGTGGCTGGTGCGTCAAGGCGCAAACGCTTGCCAATGAGGCCGGTGACGACGACGATAGTGTCTGGCGCAATCTCTTCAGGTAGCGGCTGCAGATTGGTCAGGGTCAGGCCCATGCCGGAGGTGACTTCTGTACTAGCCGCCGCAAACTGCAGCGCAAAGCTGCCGGGCACCACGTTGTTTGCCATGCGAAAGGCCTCGGCCGGGCCGGCAACGTCCAGCAGCACTACATCCGGCAGCAGTGCAAACAAAACCGTGGTCATGCAAATGCGGCCTGCGCAGAGACGATTTTGGCAAAGCGGCCGGAAAGAACAAGCTCAGTGCGCTCGCGAATTTCTTGCGCGGAATATTGGCGGCCACTGGCGTGCGTCATGGGAAATGTCAGCGTCGCGTCGGTGACAAAGCGCACTTGATAACCTAGATCAGAGGCGTGGCGCGTAGTGGTCTCACAGCACTGCTCGGTGCGGATGCCGGTGATCAGCACTTCTTCAATGCCGTTTGCGGCAAGCCACGCTTCAAGCGTTTGGCCGCTGACGTCTTTGCCAAACAGCGATGAATGCACGGTTTTGTAGAACACAATGTCTGGGTTGATGGTGATGCCTGGTAGCGTTTGCACAAAGCCGCTCCCCATAGAAAACGGATTGGCCGCGCCGCCGGCTTCGTCCACATGAAAAATCTGCACGACGGGGATCGACTTGGCGGTGCAATCGTCGATCAGGTGCTGCAGATTTGCGTTGAATGCAGCAACATCCAAATCCTGCCAATAGGGCCGGCGAGTAAAGGATTGCTGCACATCAATCACGATCAGGGCGGTTTTCATGGGCATCTCCAAATGATATGACGCTATTGGAGTGCAAATAGTCCGATTAATCGATGCTGTTTCCCGACAAGTGACGTACAAAAACAGCCAATACAAGAAATTGATCGGTTTGAACGATTCTGTAGAGCTTGTACGCAATATCCATGAGCCTTTTCAGGCATTTTTGCTCCAAAAAGCGCATGGATATTGCGTAACCGCTTCTAGCTGCAGCGCAAAATTCCGTCTACGGAAACCCGCAGCGCCGGCGCGCCTATGCAAACCCTGATTTGGCGCCGCATCGTCGGCCAACTGATTGCCCAACCGCGCGGTCGGTGATAGATTCGATAGCATGTTTTTCGCCAAAACACAGGCTGCCCGCCGCGGGTAAGTCCTGTGGCGTTGGCGCTGCGGCATCCGCGTTCAATACACACGATCAATATTTGTTTGGAGGAGACCTGCATGTTCAAGAAAACTTTTGCCGCCGGCGTTGTGGCTGCTGCCTTACTTGCCGCGACTGGCGCCGTGTCTGCACAAACGGTGCTGACTTCATCCAGCTGGGTGCCGCCGGGCCACACGCTGACGCGCACACTGATTGAATGGGGCAAGCAGCTGGAGGCCGAAACGCAAGGCCGCGTGAAGCTCAACATTCTGCCCAAGCCGCCCACCAATCCGCCGGGCACCTATGACGGCGTGCGCGACGGTCTGCAAGACATTGGCTTTACCGTGCAGGGCTACACGCCGGGGCGCTTCCCACTCGCCTCAATTGCCGAGCTGCCGTTTTTGGGCGACAGCGCAGAAGCATCGTCCGTCGCGTTCCAGCGCATTGCCGCCAAGAATCCACAAATTTTGGAAGAATACAAAGGCGTCAAAGTGCTGGCGGTGTTCACGCATGGCCCTGGCCTGATCTACAACAGCAAGCGGCCGGTCAATTCGATTGCGGATTTGTCGGGGCTGAAATTCCGCGTCGGCGGTGGCATGGTTAATGAGATCGGCAAGGCGCTGGGTGCCAACGTCATGCTCAAGCCTGCGTCTGAGTCGTACGAGATGATGAGTTCAGGCGTGGTGGATGGTGTGTTCTTTCCGGCGGAGTCGATTCCTGGCTTCAAGCTGGATAAGCTGATCCGCCACGGCACGTCCTTTCCCGGCGGCCTGTACAACACCGCGTTTGTGATGATGATGAACTTGGACAAGTACAACAAGCTGTCTGCGCAGGACAAAGCGGCAGTGGACAAGCTCTCGGGCGAATACCTTGCGCGCATGCAAGGCCGCGGCTGGGACAAAGTAGACCGTGAAGGTAAAGCGTTGATGCAGGCCGCTGGCGTCACGATTACGCCCGCCAACCCCGCGTTTGTCAAAGAGATTGAAAGCCGCGTAAACCAGTTTGAGCAAAAGTGGATTACCGACGCAACTGCCAAAGGCGTCAAGAACCCGGCCGCGGTGATCAAAGAGTTCCGTGCCGAGATTAAAAAGCTCTAAACACGCTGAGCAATTCTTCTCAAGCCGCTTCGCTACACTGCAAGCGGCTTTTTCTTGCGTTTGAGGAACTGCGAGGGGCAAACGGTCGATGAAAAAAATAGAACACGCGCTGTACGTACTGCTGGGCACCACCGCCGGCCTTGCTTTGCTGGCGATGATGCTGCTGGCGTTTGTAGACGTGAGCGCGCGCAAGCTGAATATGCCGATTCCCGGTGGCGTGGAGTTGACCGAGCTGCTGATGATCGTGCTGATCTTTGCCGGGCTGCCACTGGTGTCGATGCGTGGCGAGCACGTGACGTTTGATCTGTTTGACAAGTTCATGCCGCTTGGCCTGAAGGCCGTGTTGATCCGTGTGACGCAGCTTTTTACCGGGGCGGCATTTCTGGCGCTGTGCTATTTCATGTGGATCCGCGCCGGTCGTTTGCTGGAAGACGGGCTGACCACCGCACAACTGCAAATCACTGTGGGGCCGTTCGCGTTTGTGATGTGCGCGCTGCTTGGGCTGACCGGCATCGTGCATATCGTGCTTGCACTCACCGGCCGCGCAAGAATGGACGATCACGCGCAGGCGCTTGAGGTGCAATCTTGAGCTACTCATTGAGTTATTCCACATGACTGAAGCGCTGATCGGATTCGCCGTCATGCTCGGCCTGATGGCGCTGCGCGTGCCGCTGGCCATTGCCATGGCGGTGGTGGGCTTTGTGGGTATGGGCATTATGCGCACGTGGCCAGCGGCCATCGCCAGCACATCGCAAGTGGTGTTTGAAACCGGCTCGATGTATTTGCTCTCGGTCGTGCCGCTATTCATCTTGATGGGCAATCTGGTGACGCGCGCCGGCATGAGCCGCGAGCTGTTCCAGCTTGCCTACACCTTCATCGGTCACTTACGCGGTGGCTTGGCCATGTCTACCGTGACTGCCTGCGCGGGCTTCGGTGCCATCTGTGGCAGCTCTATCGCCACTGCTGCGACGATGAGCAAGGTGGCGTATCCGCCGATGAAAAAGCTGGGCTACTCGGATTCTTTATCCGCAGCGGCCATCTCTGCTGGTGGCACGCTGGGCATCATGATTCCGCCGTCCACCGTGTTTGTGCTGTACGGCATCATTACCGACGTGAATATCGGCAAACTGTTTGCCGCCGGCATCTTGCCCGGCATTTTGTGCGCCACGTTGATGTGTATTGCGATCTATATCGTCGCACTGCGCAACCCCACCGCAGCACCGGCCGGCCCGCGCTCAAACTGGAAAGAGCGCTTTGCCGCCATCAAAGACATTTGGGCGGTGGTGGCGCTGTTTGTCTTGGTGATGGGCGGCATTTACGGCGGCATCTTCACGGCAACCGAAGGCGCAGGCATCGGCGCGTTTGGCGGCTTTTGTTTTGCCCTTGCGCGCCGCGCGCTGACGTGGCGCACACTGCTCGATACGCTGGCGGAAAGCGCACGCACCACCGCGATGATCTTCACAATTCTGATCGGCGCGATGATCTTCTCCAACTTCATGAACTTCACCACGTTCCCCAATGATCTGAAAGATTTCGTGGTGGGGCTGAATGTGTCACCGATCTGGATTGTGGTGGCGATCTGCATCATTTACGTACTGCTGGGCATGGTGATGGAAGAACTGGCGATTGTGCTGCTGACCGTGCCAATTTTCTTTCCACTCGTCACCAGCCTGGGCTTTGACGGCGTGTGGTTTGGTGTGCTGATTGTGATGGTGGTAATGCTGGGCCTGATCACGCCGCCGGTGGGGCTGAATCTGTTTGTGGTCAACACGCTGCTGCCTCAGGTGGGGCTCAAGCGCCTGTACAGCGGCATCTGGCCGTTTGTGTACGCGCAGCTTGTGTGCCTGGCGGTTTTGATTTTTGTGCCGCAGCTTTCCATGTTCTTGGCTAACAGGGTAGGGTAGCCATGGCGCAGATTGGATTTATTGGTCTTGGCAACATGGGGCAACCGATGGTGGCGCATTTGCTGGCCGCGGGCCATCAAGTCAAGGTGTTTGCCAGGCGGCGTGAAAGCGCTGCTGCGGCAGAGGCGCTGGGCGCCACATTCGCGCCAACACCTGCGGCTTGCGCGCAAGATGCGCAGTTTGTGTTGACCAACGTCACCGCAACTGCAGATGTTGAGCAGGTCTTGCTGGGCAAAGACGGCGTGATTGAGGTTGCGCCGCGCGGCTGCGTGTGCATTGACTACAGCACCATCTCAGCAGTGAGCACACGCGTCATCGCCGCAAAACTGGCAGAGCAGGGCATTGATTTCCTGGATTGCCCGGTCTCTGGCGGTATCAAGGGCGCGCAAGCGGCAACGCTTTCTATTATGGTGGGCGGCGATGCGGCGGTGCTCGCGCGCGCGATGCCGCTGCTCGAAAAACTTGGCAAGACGATCACGCACGTAGGGCCAGTGGGCGCAGGGCAGGTGGCCAAGGCCTGCAATCAAATCGTGCAAGTGGTGAACATTCAAGGCATTGCCGAGGCGATGCTGTTTTGTAAGGCCAATGGCGTGGAACCCGCCAAAATGCTCGCAGCGATCTCTGCCGGCTTTGCCGGCAGCAAGATGCTCGACCTGATGGGGCCCAAGATGGCGGGCCGTGATTTTGCTGCTGGCATCGAAGCGCGCCTGCATGCCAAGGACTTCAATCTTGTGGCCGAGATGTTGCCGCAGCTTGGCCTGACGCTACCGGCAATTGAGTTGGTCGCACAGCAGCTCAACGCCCTCGTGGCGCAGGGATGGGGCAGTGACGATACGTCGAGCTTGTTGCGCGTGATTGAAGCGCAGAATTCGGTGCAATCTGCAAAGTGACTACGCATTATCCATGCGCGTTTCCAAGCAAAAATGGCTCAGAAAGCGCATGGATATTGCGTAGTCATCCTTTAATGTCGCAAAATTCTATTCTGCTGCCTGCGTGCTTGCGCTGAGTAAACGCTGATACAGCACAGCGCCATCAGGCGCCCGCCGTGCGCCGACATAGCCGCTTTGCAATACGGCTTGGTGTCGCAGGTGTTCATCACCAGCAACCCGTATTTGATCGACCAGATTCACCAGTAACCCGCGCGCATTGAGCGTGCCGAGCAGGCCAAGAATTGGATAACCCATGTCCAGCCGCATGCCAGCAATCACCATGCCTTGTGCGAGCAAGTTGTTCCAGCTTGTCGAGTTGTTGAAATGCACGCCTGCGCAAACCCAGCGCATGCCGCGTTCTGCGGCACAGGCAAAGCGCGCTTCCAGCAGCAAGCGCTGATAGCCACGTCCACGTGCCGATGGATGCACCATCGCATTTTCAAGAAACGCGGTATGCCGTGGCCAATCAACGGCTGGCACGTGCGGAAATTGCAGACCTTGATTGGGGTGTTCTTCACTGGGAAGACGCAGCAGCGCTGCGGCAAGCAACTGATCCTGCTGCACAACGCCAAACGCCAGACCCGCAGTGCCGTCCAGGTAGGCATAGAGATCGCGCTCAGACTTAGCGCGCAAGAAGCCGGCCGGAAGCTGTGTGCTGATATTGTGCTGCAGACGCAGGACGCGGATTAAGTCATTGGGCGCAAGCGAAGTAATGCGCGCAGCTTCAGATACGCCAATCATGCGTGCGCTCCCAGCTCACCTGAGCGGCGGCGAAGCGTAGCGGCGCCGATTCGCGCGCTCAGCGTGCTTTCCAGAATCACCAACTGGCGCGGCGGCAGGCCGCGCAAGAAAGAGATCACCCGCGCAGCGCGGCCCAGCAGATAGTTTGCCAAAATCGCGCGCGGCGCAAACCACGCGCTGATCGGCGTAAAGCCCCATCGCCGGTAGTGCGGTGCAAACTGGGCAGAAGTAATCATATACACCGTGCATGACTGGCCGGCCAGCAGCGTATCAATCATGCGCGCGACACTGCCTTGGTTACGCGCATGCTCTGCAACGAGAAGCGAGCCAAGTTCGCATGAGCCGTCTGTGTGCTTGCGCAGTTGAATCATGCCGATAACTTCACTTTGATCCGTTGCGACAAGAAAATTTTTCCAGTTCAGATCCGTGGGGTTCAGGCGCGCATTCCGCACGCTGCGCTCGATCAATGCTTGATCCTGCGGCGAAGCTGCGCGAACGGTGAACGGACTGAGATGGGATATAGGATAAGTATTTGTAACAGCCGACATATCAAGGCCACTCCTCATGTTTGATGCGAGAGATCAAGCTACGCGTCAAACGGCAACTTGGATGTGGGAAAAAGAGCAGTACGAGTAATTGCGCTACTGCAAGTAACTGAGACACATGAAATAAAAATGCGCAGGCTGCAAAGCAGCGCTGCGCATGCAAATCCAGATCCGAATGCTGCGCGGCCGCGCTCTAAGCAGCCCCGCAGATTCTGCTATTCCCAGCTGTAACGCGCACCTACTTGGAAGAAGCGGCCAACTGCGCCTGCTTGATGCAGCGTGACGTTGTAGTTAGCCGCGCCATAGGTGTACGGATCCCACGGAGCGCGCTTGTTGGTCACGTTCTGAATCGCGGCAGTGAGTTCCAGATTCTTCATCGCGCGCCACTTGCCCGACAGATCGAGTGTGGTGAACGAAGCGATCTTGCAGTCATCACCGGGCGCGTTACGGCCATCGGGGAACCACACGCCGCAAGTGCCTGTGGCATTGGCCGGTGGCGTGTGACCTTCGCCAGAACCCGGGTCATACGGTGCGAGCGTGTGATTCACCGCCAGCATGCCGCCCACATAGTTCACACGCGCGGCCAGGCCGTAGTTGGCGCGCTCCCAAGCCAGCTCAAACGCAGCGCGGTTCTTGGGCGTACCGCCGGCAGAACTCAATACAAACGGCCCGTGCGTGCCGGCGAATTCAAACACCGTACCATCGGCCAGCGTGCGGCGGAATTTCAAAATCCGTGTGAAGTCCAGATTTGCAGTCAGCTTGCCGTACTCCCCCAGATTGAAGCGGTGGCGAACGTTCAAGTCCACACCGCTGGTCTTGGTGGTGGTGGCGTTGATGTAGGGCGCGAACGCCGCTTGCAGCACGCCGTTTTCGTCATATGCCAGCAGTGAATTAGGTAGTGCACCAGGGCGGGTAGAGTTGGGTGCCTGCCCGTCAGTGGGAAGATTGCCGACGACCAGCGTGGTGTCGGCACCCACGATCTCGTCGCGCTTGTCAATCGAATAAAAGTCCACGGTTGCAGTAGTACCTTGCTGCGCATCGAGCACCAGTCCCATGGTGTAGCTCTTGGCCTTTTCAGGTTTGATATCAGGGTTGCCCTTTGTGACCAGCAAGATGCCTGCAAAACCAGCAGTGGAGCTATTACCGTTTTCAGCCGGTCCAGGCGCGCGAAACGCCTCCGCATAAGTACCGCGCAGCGAAACCACTGGGTTTGGCGTGAACTTAAAGCCGAGTTTTGGCGTGGTGGAACTGCCGTAGTCGGAGTAGTGATCAACGCGGGCGGCAGCATTCAGCTCCAGCATCTTGTGTACCGGTGCATTTAGTTCGCCGTAAACCGCTGTCACAGTGCGCTTGGCGTTGAAGGCTGAAAAGCCCAGGCCAACGATATCGGCTTCAAAGGTAAACGGGGTAGGCGGGCTATCGCTCTCCTCGCGTCGCACTTCAGCGCCAAGTGCAAGCCCCAACGCGCCGCCGCCCAGTTGGGTCAGCTCACGCGAAGCTTTGAAATCCGCAAACGTCACTGTGTTTTTTGCGGTTTTGGATAATTCGGGCGACAAGCGCGCATAAAATTCCGCTGGCACCGCTGCCGGGTTGTTGATGCGGTACACGCCGCTGGCCAGGCCCTCAAGCAGCACGCTGTAGCGCAAGAAGCCGCGACGGGTTTCATCCAGCTTGCTTTCCAGGTAGCCGGCGCCGGCTTCGTAGTCCCAGCTTGCGGCAGTGCCTTTCAGTCCTCCAACCAAACGCAGATTCTGATTGTCGTATTCGCCGCTGCGTGGTCCCACATCTGCAGTGATGTAGCGCAACTGCGCGGGGTTGGTGAATGGGTTGTCCGGATGTCCCACCGGCAAGGTGATGTTGGCTGAACTCACCACCGAGTTAGCGGACAAATCGCCCCAGACGGAAGCTACGCCCTGCGGTGTCGAAACCGTTTTTGTTTTGGTGCGAAAAATGCCCGCCTCGGCAAATGCCTGCAAATTGCTGCTCAGTTCAAACGAGGCGCGGCCAAATAGATTGACGCGGTCTACCTGCGGCTGAATCTCGCTGTACACCATTTGATCGAAATAGCACGAACCGGTAGCGGGGTTGAATCCTTGCGAACACACGCCTTGCCCGCCTACCGGCTGAAACGGCCCAAGGCCAGCGCCCGCCCCGCCGTTGCCCGCAGGATCGAACGGGCGGATCGTGCCAAACGGGGTTTGTCTAAACGGGTTTCCGTTCGTGGGATTGATTCCGCCAAGGCGCTGATCGTAGTAGCCCAGCGTTTCCGGCACTGTATCAAGTTTGTTAGTGCCCAGGTAAGAATCGCGCGTATCTTGGCGAATGCGCCCACTCTTGGATGCTTCAAGCGTGACAAAGGCGTTGTACTTGTCGGTGGAAAGATCGCCGAACCCGGCCGTGCCGCTTAAGCGTGTCAGGTTGCCGTCGGATTTATACGAGGTACCAAACGTGGCGCCCAGCGCCGTGCCTTTGAACTCCTTGCGCAAAATGATGTTGATCACGCCGGCGATCGCATCCGATCCGTAGATGGCCGACGCACCGTCTTTCAACACCTCGATGCGGTCCACGATCTCCAGCGGAATCGAGTTCAAATCCACAAAGCTGCGTTGCCCGTCGTCGGCCAAGCCGTAGGTTGCCATACGACGGCCGTTAACCAGCACCAGCGTGGCGTTCACGCCCAGTCCGCGCAGTGATACGCCGGACGCGCCGGCTGCAAATCCCGCGGTAAACCCAGAAGGAATTGTGCCGCTGTTGTCCGAAGACAGGCCGCGCACGACTTCGGCAAGATTTTGCTTACCGGTGCGCTCGATTTCTTCGCGGTTAATGATTTGCACCGGCGACGCCGTCTCGGTGGTTGTACGCTTGATGCTTGAGCCGGTGACCTCCACCCGCTCAAGGCGTTGAGATCCGGCTTCCGTCGGCGCTTGCTGCGCGAAGCTCGGCGTGAAAGCGCAGGTGATGGCTGCTACCCCTAAAGCAATGCGCACTTGTCGCGCAATGGAATTTTCTATGAACATCGTATTGACAGGCCCCAATGATCCGCCGCGCACCTCGCGCAGCAGCAAGCCTTGTAGGCTAAGGATCAACACGGATCATCAGTACCCTCCGAGAGTAGGGTAAATGCATGTTGGTAAGGCAAAACGCAATATTGCCGTGCTTTGCCCTTCACCTTTCCCGCTCATCAAGCATGCTTGTGCTTTTTCACTAACAACATCTACCGGCAAATGTTCAACGTAAGTGCCGGCATGTGCTTGATAATTTGATTCGAAGTGGTGAGAGGTTGATGTGAGAAGCGCGGAGAGTCCGAACGATGGTTCGACCAGTTACCCGTTGATTGGTGTAGAGCTTGACCAACTGGGGTTGCGTGCAAGACCGGTGGGTAAAGGAGTGCGTCCCGGCTACCGCAGCTGGATTCGCCCGATTACGGGGCCTCTGTCTGAGTATGTGAGTGCCTTGCTTGCGGTGGAGTTTGACGCCGGTACGGTGGTAGAAGTGATTTCACTGCCGCACGAACTGATGACGCTGACGCAGTGGTTGGGATCAACCGGCACACGATTTGAGTGCGAAGACCAACGCGGCATGCGCAGTGCATTGCATGGCATTCGCACGTCGAGCACTGTCTTGAGCAGGCCCGGTGATTTTCTGATGTTGCGCGCTTTTTTATCGCCGCTAGGTGCGGTTTTACTTGCGCGAGGACATGCCTTGCCGAGCATGGCTGGCGGTACGCCCTTGCCGTGGGCTCATGAGGTGGGCATGCATGAAGCCCTTGATCTTGAACGTGTGGTTTTACGTGCAGGGCTGATCGATCAAAAACTTGATGCGCTGGGCGGCTGGATTGAGCGGCGTATCTTCGGCAGAGGCCGCAGTGTGCCGGCAAGTTTGCGCGCTGCGCAAGCAGCGATGATATTGAGCCGCGACCCAGCGTTTGACATGAACCGCTTGGCGCAACACGTGAGCGTTACACGCAGGCAACTGGAGCGTGATTTCTCGCATTGGTTAAGCATTTCACCGCGTCGGTTTGCGCAAACAGTGCGGTTGCAGCGTTTGGCGCAACTTTCGCAGCAACCTCTTGCTCTGGCGCAACTGGCAAACGAAGTAGGGTTTGCTGATCAAGCGCATATGACCCGCGCGGTGCGGCAGCTGACTGGCATGACGCCGCGCAACTTTCTGCGCGCTGCGGACAATGCGCTATCGCAAGCGTATCGCCAGGCAATGGCTGGACGCATTGGCTACATCGTCAACACAAGTTCTCTAACCGATGACAATGCGTGAATTGAGGTTGCTGCGACACGAAGCGCACGCAAGGTCCTAGGGGAGACGAGCTTACTTGGCGGCCTCTCACTTCCGCCATCGCCTCGAGCGCAGCAGCCTGCAGTCTATTGAACTAATCACGTGAACGGCACCCACCGATCGCAGGGCAGTCACGCTCAAGTGCTGGGTCATGTGCGCACAGTATTCGTGAGAGATGTCGCAAATATCCAAAGCCTGCATTAGGTGCATTAAGGTTGGTAGATCGAGCCGCGTCAAGTCGCAAATCTTCAATCCCTTGGCATCTGTGGTCTGCACAATGCTTGCAACACGCAGTCGCATAGGGCGATTGCGCCGCAACAGAGAGCACCCGCAGTGAAAAACAGTCGCGCACTTACGCATATCCGTCAGCTTTGTAATCTTTCGGTGGGTTCGCACACGGTCATGCCCGCGATTGTCCGCGCCATGCACGAGTTAGTGGACTCTGCGCACAATTTGTTTATCTGGACGGATGCACAAGGCCGGCCAGTGGACCGCTTTTGCGAAGCGTATTTTTCAGCAGTGGTCACTGCCGACGCGCAGAATCTGCCCGGTAAAACTGACCTTGCTGCGATTGCAATGCACGGCAAGCCTGCCGGCAATATGCGGCAGCGCCCAAGCGACTTCTATCACTCACCATTTTTTGCCGAGGTTTACCGACCCATGCGCGTACAGCATTCGCTTGATGCTGTGGTTCGGGTTAGCGGGCAGCCGATGGGTGTGCTGGTTCTGCATCGTGACAGCGATATGCCTTTTTCAGAGACGGAGCAAAACGATCTGGAAGCTGTGCTGCCGTACCTGCGCAATCTTTGGGCGCAGCGACCGGTTCATAGCGTAGATGCATTTATCGAAAGCGATCACGCAGATCAAGGCGCTGCGATCATTGCGCCGGGTGGGCAGATTCAGTATCTATCGGCGAGCGCCGAGCAATTGCTGCGGATGGCTGATGTTCGTAGCGCTTTTCGCGCACCAGCAGGTATGGTGCAGTTGCCGGAACCAGTTGCGCGTCTATGCGCGCGGTTTGCGCAATCTGAGCCCGCCGCTATTCATCAAATGCCGCATTCGCACAGCATCGTTAACGCGTGGGGCAGGTTTGTATTCAGCGTATTCTGGCTGGAAGGTCGGGCCGCGCATGAAAGTGGCTTGATCGGACTGACAATTCAGCGGCAGGAGCCGCTATCGCTAGGCATCGTACGCGGGTTGCAGCGCACCGCGCTTTCGCCCAAGCAGCGCGAGATTGCCTTGATGCTGGCGCTGGGCAAAACTGCAGAAGAAGTGGTGACGCAGCTGTCTATCGGTACCACCACCTATAAAGACCACGTACGCAAAATCTATGAAAAGATGGGGGTGAACCAGCGCGCGGATCTGATCCGTCAGTTGACTCGGCCGATAGCTGCTTGAGCGTGCACTGCAGATCGGGAGCGATTAAAAGCACGCAGTTACAGGTTGCTGGAGCACCAGCACTGACTCCTGGGCAAAGTTGCTCTTGTACAGACGTGTGATCGCTTGAATTTTGACAGCGATGGCTTCCTCACTTTGATGTACAACTTCAACAACGCGTGAGTCTTCTGAGATGATCGCCCCTTGCGTACTGCGCCATTGACCGTTGCCGGCGAGCACAGTGAGCCCGTCCGGAAAGCGCGGAGTGATTTGAGTAGTCAGAAAGTCCTTCCACTGCGCATCAGATACCACTGCGTTTGGACTATGTAGACCAAAGTACATCCGCGTGGCGACCTGCTGCGAGCAACCTGGTAGCGATCCAATCGGATTTGTCGCACAAGCGCAAACGCAGAGCGAGAAGAGCAAGATGCAAGTGGCGCGCAGGGCTGATAGCGGGGAAAAGTGTAAAGACATGCGAAGATTCAGAGCAATACTGTTGTGTGATCACATGGCGCGGTGATTGCCGCGCCATGTGATGCTATGCGTTTAGGTTTTCAAATGTTTACTGAAGAACTCCACCATGTCGGCGGTGAACGCTTCGCTCTGCCCCGGCTGGCTACCAACCTTGACGCCTTGCCCAATCCAGGGTGTTGCAAGCCGCACCATTGTCCGATCGTCGGCACCTGTCATCGGCGTTCCGGTGTACCAATCGATGAAGACGCCGCTGTCGTTCATGAACATTGCGGGTGCACTAAATGCCTTGATAGCTTTTGGGTATTCGGTCAGCGGCATTGCGTAGCCAAACCCATGGTTTGCGCCTTTGAACATCCGCACGGAAACTTGCGGGTTGCGCTGCGCGATGGCGTTGGCCTGAGCCTGGCATAGCGAGGGAGCAACCCAGTTGTCTGAATCACCAAGCGCATAGCGCACTGCTGTTGCGGTGGTGGCAGCATTCTGGAATTGATAGGCACACCAAGCCCAACCAGTCATCACCGCCTTGAGTTTGAGCTGCTTACCCAGCACGGCATGCGAGAGATGCTCAGAGATTGCAAGCGATACCGCGGTGCCGCCGCGGCTGTAACCGAGCGCGCCCAGGCGTGTCTTGTCAACGGCAGGCAATGCGGCCAGCATACGTGTGGCTGAAAGCAAATCGTAAGTGGATGCAGCAAATGAAAACTGCGTCTGATCTTCTACGGTGCTACTCACCCCGCGCTTTGAAAATGGATCGAGAACATATACACCCACGCCGGCTTTGAGCAATGCTTCTGCATGCTTGAGGTGATGCGCGCCGACACCGCCAGAGCCAGGGATCAGAATCACCACCGGGTGCGGCGCCTTTCCTGTTGGCAAAAACAGCTGGCCATCCAGTTCTATGGGCGGCAATGCGGTGCCCGCGATGATTTGCTCAAAGTTGCGCGGATTGGCGCTGGTGAACGCCAAAGGCTCACCGGTGGTGCCGTTGAGGACAACGTTTTGGCGGGCGAACGGCACATCAGCCGTCTGGCCATGTGTGTTGGCACTCAGAATAAAAAAACTAAGACAAACTGCAGCAATAACTTGACGATGAAAACGCATAATTGAACTCACAAAAAAAGAGCACGAAGTGTGATGAAACCGCGTTGCGGCGTATTGCAGATTTGCGACGCGGCGTTTTCCGCCAGTTGCGCTAGTGCGCTTTGGCGATCTTGGTAGGCAGTGTTTGCAGATAACTCCATACCGCATTCATTTCCTGGTCTGTCATTTGGCCGAGCATTGGCCAGGGCATGTACTGCGCATTAAGCTGGTGGCCTTCTGGGGTTTTGCCGGTACGCATTGCACTTGCGAACTGCGATTGCGACCAATTCTTCAAATGGCCGCCGGGCGTGAGATTTGCTGATGCAAGCCAATCAGGCGGCGCGCCAGGAATCTTGCCGCCGCTGAAATCTGCGCGGTGACAGCCGGTGCAGCTTGAGGCGAGATATTTGCCAAAGCCAATCACGTCTTGTGGATCAATCTTCTGCGCCGGCTTTACGCTGTGATCAATGCGCTCTGCAGGAAGCAGCGCAACTTCTGGATTGACCGTGGCGATGACGCGCAGCGGCAACGCAACGCTATTTGGCGGCATCGTGCGATCCACGGGCGGCGCGCTTTTCAGGTAGGCAATCAACGCACCCGCATCTTCGTCGCTAAGCACGTTGTATTCGTGCGCTGGCATGATGAGCAGCGCGCGGCCATCTGGCGCGATGCCGTGGCGAATCGCGCGCACCCAATCAATGTCTTGCAGCATGCTGCCTACGCCGCCTTTGCCGCGGGTGAGGTTAGTGCCGGAGAGGCGGCCAGCCATCGGGCTGTCAATAAAGGTGCGGCCGCCCAAATCACTGCTGTGGCACTCGACGCAGCCGCGAATGGTTGCCAGATGGCGGCCTTTTTCAATCGACAGCGTATCCACAGGGACTGCAACCGGGTGCGGAGCGACGCTTTGCCGCGCTTGCATGCGCCGCTCTACAACAAAATAAAAGGTCGCGACTGCAGCGCCTAATAGAAGTGCAACTGCAACTACGCTACGTAATAGCCAACGCAACATCCAATTCTCCATCTGTTCAAAATGTGCGCCGCATTTGCAGCGCATGACACATGGTGAACTACGCGGGCGAGAACGTATTGGATGTAGGCGACGAAATTAGGAGATCTTTTGCAGCGGCTGCGTGCGCAAGTGTGAACGCATGAATTCTTCCCGCGTCACCTGCATGTAGGGCAGACCGCGCGCGGGGCCCTGCGGGATGGGCTGCATACCTAAGCGCTGCAAAACGCGATGCGATCGCACGTTCTGCGCGTTGTAACCGCCAAGCACGCGCGACATCTTCAGCGTGTTGAACGCGTAGGCAAGCACTGCGCTGGTCGCTTCGTGTGCCAGCCCCATGCGCCAGAAGTGCGGCTCAAGACTGAAGACGATCTCAGGCTCCGCCTCGGGATTGATCTTGCTCAATCGCACCAGCCCCGCAACGCCGACGAATGTGCCAGACTTCTTTTCGAACAGGCAGAGCAAGCCCATTCCAAAGCTGATCTCAAGTTCCAGGCTGTCGCTGATGGCGTCCCACGCGTCGTCGCCGGTGATGATCCGGCCGTCCCACAGATGTTGGCGTACTTCGGCGTTAGTCCAGTGTGCGTGCATGCGGTGAAGGTCTGCCAGGCGTGCTGGGGTCATTCGCAAACGCGGGGTAAGCAATTCGTCGATCACAGGATGCTGGGATTGCATTGGCAAATTGATTTCGTAAATCCAAAACCATCCATTCTGCGTATTTGAATGTGTGAGTTCTTGTACTTTCCCGACACCACAGAATTGAAGATTGCGCTATGGTGTCTTTCTTAAGTTGCGACGAGATGTAGAGTTGACATGTTTGATGTAGAGCAAGAAATTGAAGTTGCCGCAGGATCAGATATTGGATTTGGATTTGCACCACTGTTTAAGCCGCATATCCGGCCCGTAGAAGGGCCGTTGACCCGGTATTTAACAGCGTTGATTGCGATGGAAGTCGCGCCGCTGCCGCCCACGGAACTATGCATCGTCCCGCATGAATCGGTGCTGCTCACCGTACACCTGGGGCCGCGTGCGTCATCGTTTGACTCCGCGGATGCGCGCGGCATGTCGGTGGCGCTGACTGGGCTGCGCGAGGTGCAAGGCACCTCTCGCCCGCCGGGAAACTGTGTAACCTTGTTTGCCGTGCTCACCCCGCTGGGTGCGATTGCGCTGCTACGCGGCCGCGATTTGCAAGGCGTGCCGCGCGTGCGAGAGCCGCTGGCCAGCCTGCTGGATTTGCAGACGACGCTGCAGCTTGAGGCGTGCCTGCGGATGTACAGCTCGATTGACGGCAAGCTGGATTGCTT
>JBOFGW010000027.1:0-2566 GCA_051649325.1 Burkholderiaceae bacterium
GCGTGGGAGCGAATCACAACATTGCTGATGTGAAGACGGTGAACGATGTGAGCCTGATCGTTGGCAATAGTGCGGGCTTGGTTGTGGCTGGTGGTGGCGCAGGTGGCATGACGCCGCAGCAAGAATCCATGCTGCGCGACATTTTCGAGATCCACGGCCTTGACCCCGCAAAGCCCTTGCAGGTCACCGACACCCAGCGCAGCGCTGGGGCCATCACACAAGCCATCACCAGCACGGCACCCGCCACAGGCCAAGCTGTGAGCGTCACACGCCAGTCATGAACCTCAGCGCACTCGCCATCGCGGTGCAGGGCGTTTTGCACGGGCCTTTGCTTATGGCAGTGCAAGGCTTGCTGCCTGTTGCATCACTCATTGCCCCGCCGCCCGCAGATTTTCGGCCTCTCACATCCGCAGGGTCACCCAGCGCTGTGCGTCGCCCAAAAACCTCGCGCCGCATCATGGGCAAGTGGCACCAATTCGACCAATCATGGTTTGATAAATGGATCAAAGAAAGTTTTGATCAGAAGCCGCCACAAAAAACACAAAGCCGCGCACGGCCCACACGAGATATGGATTTGTTGCTAATGATTTGATAGCAAAAATAGTCTAAGTTTTGCCTATTTTTTAGACGCTCGAAAATCGAACATTGCCTGCATGTCGTTGCAGTCATCTTCAATTTATCCACCAAATTCAGCAGCTGAGCGCAGCACGGTTTCCATGCCGCTGCAGCGCGCGCAGGTGTCGTTTTTGCCCAGCTCAATCAATACAGAGCTGCGCACCGTGGATGTGGTTTTTTCCGCTGGCGCAACGGTTCGCCGCTTTGATTACGCGACACGCCGGCCCTACGACGAAACGCTGGAGATCAGCGAATCCGCCATTGATTTGTCGCGCCTGCAAAACGGCGCGGCGGTGCTTGATACGCACGCCAGCTACGAGCTGCGCAACCAAATTGGCGTTGTAGAGCGCGCCTGGATTGAAGTGCGCGACGGCGTGCGCGTGGCCATGGCCACATTGCGGCTGAGTAGTCGCGCAGATGTTCAAGACATTTGGCGCGACATTCAAGACGGGATCTTCAGAAACATCAGCGTCGGCTACTCGATCACGCGCATGGTGATCACGCCTGCCGAGTCTCGCGGTGATGGCGGGCAGGTTGATCAACGCACAGCAACGCTGTGGCAACCGCAAGAAATTTCTTTTGTGCCAGTAGGCGCTGACGCAGACGCGGGCGTGCGCTCTGCAGATGCCCAGGCTGCGCTTTACCCCTGTGAGGTGGTGCGCTCTGCGCCTGCAACACAAACCCCTTTGTCCACCACGGAGCTACGCATGCCCGACACCAATCAATCGGGGGTGCAAGCCTCCAATCCGGCTGATATTGCCGCAGCCGAGCGCACCCGTTGCGCGGAAATTCTCACGCTGTCCCAGCGCCATGGTTTCGCAGATTCCGCCTCTGGCTGGATCGAGCAAAACATGAGCGTGGACGCCGTGCGCGCAGCCATTTTGGACGCGCAAGCAAACCGCTCCGAGCCGCCTGCTGGAACAGCCTTGAACGTCAACCCCAGTGCCCGCATTGAAGTGATTGGCGGCGGTGACCGTGAGCACATGCGCAATGCGGTTTCAGCCGTGCTGGAAGCTCGCATGAACCCAGGCGCTGCGGTGCCAGAGGTTGGCCGCAAGCTGGCCTCCCGCTCTTTGCTGGAAGTTGGTCGCGAGTACTTCAAAACCTTTGGTGTCGGTGATGCAGACGGCATGAGCCGCGATCAAATCACCGAAGGAATCATGCATTTCCGCAGTGGCTCCGGCCCAGGCTTTCACACGACTGGCGACTTTTCCGCACTGCTGTCCAACGCGGCAGGCAAGCGCCTACGCGCTCAGTTTGAGCAAGCGCCCGGCACCTATCGCCAATGGGCGCGCCGTGCGGAAGACCTGCCAGATTTCAAATCCGTCACGCTGATCGACACCAGCGCAATCAGTAACTTGGCCCCACTCAATGAGGCGGGTGAGCTGACCTACGGCACTATGAGGGACGGCGCAGAAACCTACAAGGCCGCGACCTACGGCAAGAACATTGCCTTGTCTCGCCAAGCCATCATGAACGATGACTTGCGCAGCTTTTCGCGCATCATTTCCTTGTACGCAGCCGCAGCGGCACGCTTGGAAAACAAGCTGGTGTACGCCCAACTCACGGGCAACCCATTGCTCGCCGCAGATGGTGCTTTATTCCAGGCCGCAGCAGTTCGCGGCAACAACTTGATGACGGGCGCACCAAGCGCCTTGTCGTTCACGTCGCTCAATACGGCGCGCACCAACATGATGCTGCAAAAAGGCATGGCGCGCGGCGATGGCGAAGACCCGGAAGTGCTCAACATTTCCCCGCGCTATTTGCTCACCAGCGTGCAGCTGCAGCCCACCGCTTGGCAGCTCACCAGCGCCAACTACATGCCCAACCAGCAAAACGCCACCAGCGAATTCAAAACAGGTGGACGCGCTGCGCTGGAAGTCATCTCTGACGCAGAAATCACCAGCGCCACCCAGTGGTACTTGGCCGCAGACGCCAACCAAATGGACAC
>JBOFGW010000028.1:0-6811 GCA_051649325.1 Burkholderiaceae bacterium
GAGCTCGCGCCGTTCACCGCCTACAAAGCGAAAGTGGATCCAGAGGGTCGCTTCAACAAAGGCAAGTTGCTCCGAAATCAGGAGCTGCCTACGCAATCAAATAGCGGGCTAAAGGCCGATTTGACCAATGCCTACACCCCCAGCTTCGGCCTGATGGGGCACGAGTCGCTCATCCTGCAGCAGTCAGACATCGGTGCGATTGCCGATTCTGTGAAGGATTGCCTGCGCTGCGGCAAGTGCAAACCGGTGTGCGCCACGCATGTGCCGCGCGCCAATCTGCTTTATTCGCCGCGCAACAAAATCTTGGCCACGTCGCTCTTGATCGAAGCGTTTTTGTATGAAGAGCAAACGCGCCGCGGCGTGAGTATCAAGCACTGGGAAGAGTTTGAAGATGTGGCCGACCACTGCACGGTCTGCCACAAATGCCTGACACCCTGCCCGGTGGATATTGATTTTGGCGATGTGTCGATGAACATGCGCAACCTGCTGCGCAAGATGGGCAAGAAAAGCTTTAACCCCGGCAATACAGCGGCGATGTTTTTCTTGAACGCGACCGATCCGACCACCATCAACACGGTGCGCGCCGGCATGATTGGCGTGGGCTACAAGGTGCAGCGCCTCGCCAATGACGTGCTCAAGCTAGCAACCAAATCGCAGACCAAAGCGCCGCCGGCCACAGTGGGCAAGGCGCCGCTTAAAGAGCAGGTGATCCACTTCATCAACAAGAAAATGCCCGGCGGGCTGCCCAAGCAGGCAGCGCGCAAATTGCTGGATATTGAAGACGCGGATTATGTGCCAATCATCCGTGACCCCAAGGCCACCAGTGCAGAAAGCGAAGCGGTGTTTTACTTTCCCGGCTGCGGTAGCGAGCGGCTGTTCAGCCAGGTGGGCCTCGCCACACAGGCGATGCTGTGGCAGGTGGGCGTGCAAACCGTGTTGCCGCCCGGCTATTTGTGCTGCGGCTATCCGCAGCGCGGCAGCGGCCAGTTTGATAAAGCCGAGAAGATCATCACCGATAACCGCGTGCTGTTTCACCGCGTAGCCAACACACTCAACTACCTGGATATCAAGACCGTGGTGGTGAGCTGCGGCACATGCTATGACCAGTTGCAAGGCTACGAGTTTGACAAGATCTTCCCCGGCTGCCGCATTATCGACATCCACGAGTTCTTGCTTGAAAAAGGCATCACCCTTGGTGCGAACGGCGGGCAGTATCTGTATCACGACCCCTGCCATTCACCGATGAAACTGCAAGACCCAATGAAGACGGTGAAAGCGCTGGTAGGCGACACCGTGCTCAAGAGCGATCGCTGCTGCGGCGAATCCGGCACGCTGGCCGTGTCGCGGCCGGACATTTCTACACAAGTGCGTTTTAGAAAAGAAGAAGAGCTACAAAAGAACGAGGCGCAGCTCGCCGCGCTTGCCACCAAGCAGGGCAAGGCCGTGCAGAGCAACACCAAAATTCTCACGAGCTGCCCGAGCTGCCTGCAGGGCCTCTCCCGCTACGGCAACGACCTGAACAACGGCTTGCTGGAGGCCGACTACATCGTGGTCGAAATCGCGCGCCAATTGCTGGGCGAAAACTGGATGCCCGAGTATGTCGCCAAGGCCAACGCAGGCGGCATCGAGCGGGTGCTGGTCTGAGCGGCTTGAAGCAAGCAGGCTGCCCACTGTGCGAAACAGATGGGGGCCAACTCATCTGCCGCACGCCGCACTATCGCGTGGTGTTTGCCGGCGAGCCTGACTACCCGGCTTTTGTCCGCGTGATCTGGAACGATCACGTCAAGGAAATGAGTGACTTATCCGCCGTGCAGCAAACCGTGCTGACACAGGCGGTATTTGCCGTCGAGGCGCAGATGCGCAAGGTGCTCGCGCCTAGCAAGATCAATCTGGCGAGTTTTGGCAACGTGGTGCCGCATCTGCACTGGCACATCATCCCGCGCTTTGCCGATGACGCGCACTGGCCGCAACCCACCTGGGGTGTGCGACAGCGCGATGGTGTGGCGCATGGTGCGGGGAGTTTGCAGGCGTTGGCCGGCGCGATTCGCGCGGTGCTGCATGCGGCTGGCGATCAGGACAATCTGGCATAGCTATTTAAAGCTAGGGCCCCTGCAAAACACGCGGTATTAAAGCCCATCGAGGCTGCACAACGTTGAACTCGCTTGTCTGACTCACAAAACGGCCAGGCACCGCAGGGCTGCCCATGTTGGATGTGATGGCTGCCGAGACGGTGTGAACACCCGCGGTTGCAAAAGTCACAGTAAACGCGCCGTCGCCAGCGATGCTGCCGAAGTTAACGAGGAAAGTCTGCGGAGAAAACCGCGCACCCGGATCGGTCGAACTCAACTTGACTGTGTAAGAGCCTTTGTCAAACCCGCAGCCAACACTGATGCTCCCGGCCACGGGCGTGCCGCTTTGCACAGTTTTGGGGGCCGCAGCAACCGATGAAGGCGCTGCCGGGCATAAGGCGTTGCCCGGCTCTGTGTAGACAAAGCTCTGGCAAAGGCCGGGTGCGGAGCCCATGACCAAACCGAGCAGAACAAATGCGCGGCATGCTGCGTTCATCAACAAACTAGCCTCACGCCTTCAGCCCCGAAAAGCGCCGCCCACCGGCCGCATACGCAAAGGCTTCTCAAGAAAGCCTCACTTGAGCTGCAGAATCCAGCGCACAAGCGTCACCGCTTCCTCTTCGGTCACTTGCGCTTGCGGCGGCATCGGCGCTTGCCCCCAGACACCCGAGCCGCCCTCACGAACTTTCTTCACCAATTTCGCTTCGGCATCTTTTTCAGTGGCATATTTGGCCGCGATTTCTTTGAACGTCGGTGCGTGGTGGTGCCGGTCAATTCGGTGGCAGGCGAAACAGTTCTTGGTTTTGTACAACTCATCCACGTCTTGGGCGAACGCTGCTGCGCTGGGCAGCCAAAAAACGGCTGCTAAAACGATTGCGCCTTGTTTCATCTGTGTAGTTACCTGAAAAAGCGTGGGGGCACGCAAGCCCCCACGCGTTTGGACAAAACGGCCATCAGCCGCCATGCGTTAGTTCGGCGTCAAGCGCGAGATGGCACCCTCGTCCGTGGCGACGTAGAGATTGCCGTCCGGCCCCTGCACAAGCGAGCGGAAGCGCGCCGCGGGCATGGGCAGGTTTACCGTGGTACGGGTAGCACCCACGCCGCTTGCTGGAATATCGAGCACGTCAAGCCGGTTGCCCACCGGCGTTCCGTGGATGCCGATGCCAGCGAAGCCGATGATCATCTTGCCGTTCCATCCCTTCCATTGCGGGCCGGTTAGGAAGGTGCCGGTAAACAGCCCCTGCGACAAACCATCGTTTGTGAAAGCGGGCTTCATTGCGTGGGGGTAGGTTTTCAGGTCTGTCATCGGCATGAATGCGCCGCGCTCCTTCGGATCCATCGCGCCCATCTGGTTGGGGCTGTAGCCGCAGTAGTTGTCTGGGCAGGCGCCGCGGCCGGCAACGTTGGGGCGCGGATCCCAGCCGGCATTGCCGCCGGGCGTAAGCGCCGTTACTTCATCGGTGTGCCACGGCCCGTTCTCAGCGGTAAACGGCTGATTCGTACCCGGCCGGAAAGTGATGCCCTGCGGATTGCGATGCCCGTAGGTGT
Organism: Burkholderiaceae bacterium; assembly: GCA_051649325.1. GTDB lineage: Bacteria > Pseudomonadota > Gammaproteobacteria > Burkholderiales > Burkholderiaceae_C > JBJOQV01. Next base: position 3,618 of record JBOFGW010000028.1, read on the forward strand.
AGATGCGCGGATCAAAGCCCGCTGGCGCACCGTTGCCGGGCGCGGCCTTGCCGTCACGATCGATACGCAGCACCTTGCCGCCGATGAGGGTGGGGCTTTGCGGCACCACGCCGTTGTGCGTATCACCGGTGGTCACGTACAGAAAGCCGTCAGCCGGGCCAAAGCGCAGCCGCCCGCCGTTGTGCGCGCCGGGGCCGCCAAACGGATGGTCACTCGCGCGCGGTTTGTACTGAATGTCGGTGACGATATCCACACGGTCAGACACCGCGGTGATGGCGTCATTCACCTTCATCCGCATCACGCGGTTGGTGCCGGGCGCGGTGAGGCTAGATGTGGAGTAGACGTAAATGAAGCGGTTGGTGGCAAAGTTGGGATCGACCGTAACCCCGGCCATGCCGGCCTGGCCTTCGCAGAACAAATCGCTGGCGGTAGACGCGTAGCCCTTAGCGTCTTTCATGCCGAGTAGCTTGACCACGGTGCCATTGGTTTGCCGCACTGACAGGCCGTGGCATTTCTCGGTGAAGAACATGGTGCCGTTGGGAAGAAAGGCCATGTCCCACGGGCTTTCAAGCTTTGTTAGCACGGTCGCGTGCGCAAGCGTTGGTGCTGTGGATGGTGCTGGTGCAGATGTTGTAACAGCGGACGGTGTCGTGCAAGCCGCAAGTGCGCACGGTAGCGCCGCAAGAAGCAGTCGGTTCATAGAGTGTCTCCTGAGTGTTTTGCTGGTTGTTTTGCTCTACTCCCCTCCTGAAAGAGGGCAAATCATCCTATGCCTGCGATTCTGTGCTGGTCAAGCACCCCGAAGTCACAGCTCAAGTGATCGCCGCACGCGCGCGGTGAACTTTCAGTTGCTCCTCGCGAGCACTCTCAAAGAGAAGCCGCACGCGCACGGATAGTTTTGTCTCGGACAATCGCAGCAGCTCGGTGGTTGACCTTGACAGCCATATCAACCAAAACGCGGGTGAAGCGCGCGCTCTCAATCAGTGGCGCAGATTTCGCCAACTGAGAATTCAATGGTGAATTCGCTTCTGGTTGCCTAACGCCAGGCGCTTGGTGCATTGGTCTTTCGTGGTGATCGACCATGAAACCCACTAGAGGAAGTGGGCATTACGCAATATCCATGCGCTTTTCCAGCCATTTTTACCTGAAAAAGCGCGTAAATACTTGTTTGTACGCAGGGAGCTCGCGCTTGCAAGCGCTCGCCGTTCATGCGGCGGCAGGCAGTGCCTGCCGAATTCCCGCCCTCACCATGGATATTGCGTAACGCCTTTCCAGCTTACAAATCGTTTCTTCTGCGTCTACAGAAATCGCTGCTTCCACGTTAAAGTTTTGAGCAACCTGCCTAGGCATAGATTTTGCGCTTGCAAGATTGCTGTGCGCCGCAACATGCAGCGGATGCTTACAAGAACCTAAGTTTGATGCGTGCTGCCCCTGGAGTACCGTGCAGCAGCCGAAAGTGGAGTATCAGAAATGTCTGTCCTGTCTTCTTTTCACACATCCATCCGCGTATTGTCCGCTGCCGCGTTGGCACTTGCCGGCGCGTGGCTCACACCCGCAGCCGCGCAGTCCAGCGCGCAAGCAGTCGCTCTGCCCGTTCAGGCAGTGGTGGCCGAGCAATCCGTCCGCGTGGTGGATTTTGAATGGCTGGACACTGAGCGCAACCGCACCGTGCCGGTGCGCCTGTATTGGCCGGAGGCAGCCGCTGCTGATGCAAAATCGGGCAAGGTGCCGCTGGTGGTGTTTTCGCACGGTTTGGGGGGCTCGCGGATGGGCTACTCGTACCTGGGCCGGCACTGGGCCAGCCAGGGCTTTGCCAGCTTGCATGTGCAGCACACCGGCAGCGACCGCTCGGTGTGGAGCGGCAGCACGTGGGAGCGCTTTACCAAACTGCGCGCCGCAGCCAGTGATGACAATGCGCTGGCGCGTGCCAAAGACGTGAGCTTTGCCATCACGTCGATCTTGGCGGACGCAGACTTTGCGCCGCAGATTGATGCAAAAGAAATCGCCGTGGCCGGCCACAGCTACGGTGCCAACACCGCGCTGCTGCTCGCCGGTGCGCAAGTGACGTATCAACGCAAACCGCTCAGCCTGCTCGATTCGCGCATCAAGGCGGCCATCATCATGTCTGCGCCGCCGTTTCACGGCCAGGGCGACATGAAACGCATCCTGGCCAGCGTGCAAATTCCCACGCTGCACCTCACCGGCACAGAAGACAACATCAGCGTGCCCGGCTACGCCTCCCGCCTGGAAGACCGGGTAGAAGTGTTTGAAGCCGTGGGCGCCAGTGCCAAACTACTGGCCGTATTTGACGGCGGCACCCATTCCATCTTTACCGACCGTACCGACCGCGCCGGGCCAGAGCTAAACAAAGCCGTCAAAGCTATCACCCGCGATTTATCCGCCGCGTTTTTGCGCGTCACCCTGCGCGGTGAAAGCGTGGATCAACTGGGCAAAGCGCTTGCCGGTGCCAAAGCGGCGCTGGCAAAGACGGCGGGGGCGTTGCCTGGGTTGACGATGTAGTTTCTAAGTGCTCTACGCAGTATCCATGCGGTTTTTCAAGCAAAAATGGCTGAAAACCCTCATGGATATTGCGTAGAGCACATTGGGAGCTTCTAAAAACCGTAGCGAGCGGTCCAAGCTGCATGTGAGGAGCGCAAACAGTACGAGTAGTACGGTGAGCACCGCAGCGTGCAGATTGGCCCGCGCAGTAGGTTTTCAGAAGTTCCCATCTCAAGCACCGAATCTGCGCAGCCCATCCAGATTCAAAATCTCAATCGCGCCGTATTCAATCCGCAGCAGGCCCGCTTCTTCCAGCACCTTGAGCGCCTGGTTCACGCGCTGGCGCGATGCGCCGGATAGAAACCCAATTTCTTCTTGACTGATCTCAAGCCGGTTGCCGCTGCCGGGGTAGAGAATTGGGTTGAACAGGCCGGCTACGCAGCGGGCGACGCGTGCGTCCGGCTCCAGCAAGCGGTCGTATTCCACGGTGGCGATGAACTGGCCCAGCCGTTCATTGAGTTGCATGAGCAAGAAGCGGTTAAACACAATCGAGCTTGCCATCAATTGATCAAACACGGCTTTGGGCACCCAGCAAATCACACTATCACGCAGGGCCACAATATCGTATTTGCGTGGCTCATTTTTAATCAGTGAGCCTTCGCCAAACCAGCCACCGGGCGGCACGCCGGTAAAAG
>JBOFGW010000029.1:0-3427 GCA_051649325.1 Burkholderiaceae bacterium
CGCGTCTGTGTCGTCCGTCTTACGCAGCTTCATCCAAAACGGCAGATCATCGCCGTAGTAATCGCTCGCGTATTCAAAGCCCTGATCGGCCACGAGGCGTAGCGTATTCGGGCTGTCGCGCCCGGTGTACCAGCCCAGCGGCCGCGCGCCGGTCATGTGTTCAATGATGTCCATGCCGATGCGCATGTGCTCGCGCTCGGTCGCTTCATCGATGTTTTGATAGTGAATCCAGCGCCAGCCATGGCACGCGATCTCATGATCAAGCTGTTTTAACGCTGCAGTCACTTCAGGGCAGCGCTTCAGTGCCATCGATACGCCAAACACCGTCAGCGGCAGGCTGCGCTTTTCAAACTCGCGCAAGATGCGCCACACGCCCGCGCGCGCGCCGTACTCGTAAATGCCTTCCATGCTCAGATGTCGGGCAGGGAAGGCAGGCGGGTTGAACAGCTCGGACAAGAATTGCTCCGATCCTGCGTCCCCATGCAGCACGGAGTTCTCACCGCCTTCTTCGTAGTTCAATACAAACTGTACGGCGATCTTGGCCTTGCCGGGCCACTGCGCATGCGGAATGTTTTTGCCGTAACCCAGCAGGTCACGCCGGTAGGGTTGAGTAGTGTCGTAAATCATTCGTTGTTTTCAGCCCGTGTTACCGCAGAGTGTATACACTTTGCGGGACAAACCGGTTTGATTCTCAAGGAGCCTGAATGGGACTTTCTACCCACGTGCTGGACACTGCGCACGGCTGCCCGGCGGCGGGCATGCAAGTGGTTTTGTACGCCGTGCAAGGCAGTACGGTCACGGCCATTAAAAAAATCACGCTGAACCATGATGGCCGCAACCCGGATGGGCCGCTGCTGGACAACGCCAGCCTCAAGCCAGGCGCATACCGACTCACGTTTGATGTCGCCGGCTACTTTCGCGCCAAAGGCGTAGCCTTGCCGCAGCCGCCTTTTTTGGATCAGGTGAGCCTGGACTTTGGAATCGCACAGGTGGACCAGCATTACCACGTGCCGCTGCTGGTCAGTCCGTGGAGCTACAGCACGTATCGCGGCTCTTGAGCCTCAGCGCGCATGGCCCATTTGCTGAAGTTATTGGCACTGCTTGAGCATGCACCCGCGGTTGTAGTGCAGGTGGTGCAAGCCGAAGGCTCCGTGCCGCGCAGCGTGGGTACATGGATGGCAGTGTTTGCGCAGGAGCTCGTCGGCACCATCGGCGGCGGGCATCTGGAGTTTGATGCGATTGCGCAGGCGCGCCAGATGCTCGCCGATCCTGCATCCGCAGCGCTGCAGACCCAGCGCTTCGCCCTCGGCCCCAGTTTGGGGCAATGCTGCGGCGGCGTGGTGCATCTGCAGTTTGAGCGTGTAAGCGGCAGTGACACAGAGGCGCTGCGCGCGAGCTTTGCACCCGCGCACGCGATGCCTGTCGCGCTGTTTGGCGGTGGGCATGTGGGCAAGGCGATTGTGCAAGTGCTTGGCGCGCTGCCGGTACAAGTGCGCTGGATCGACAGCCGGGACGAGATTTTTCCCTCTACGCTGCCTGAGAATACGCAAACAGAACACTCCGATCCTGTGCAGCATGCCGTGCGTGATCTGGCGCCCGGCAGCCATGTACTGATCATGAGTTTTTCGCACGCCGAAGATTTGGATATTGTGGCCGCCTGCCTGCAGCGCAAGCGGCAAGCAGATGATGTGCCCTTCATCGGCCTGATCGGCAGCCAAACCAAATGGGCCACCTTCAAGCGCCGCCTGCGCGAGCGAGGCTTTTCCGATGCTGAGCTTGCCGCTGTTACCTGCCCCATCGGCCTGCCCAGCATTGGGGGCAAAGAGCCGGAGGTGATTGCGGTGGCCGTTGCGGCGCAGCTACTGGCGCTGCGACCGGCAGCCGCAAATTGATACACTTTGCACATCAAGTCGCAGCGGAGCCGGCGTGGAATCTTCACTGCTGAGTTCGCGACAACGTTGGGTGCGTATTGCGCCCCGCTCACAGAGCCCGCGGTGGTGAGCAACTGAAAGGCCGTTCATGGAAGCGTATTTTCTTGAATGGGCCAATCTGTTGCTGCGCTGGCTGCATGTCATCACCGCCATCGCATGGATTGGCTCGTCGTTCTACTTTGTGTTTTTGGACAGCAGCCTCACGCCGCCCGAAGATGCCGACCTCAAACGCCAGGGCGTGAGTGGCGAGCTGTGGGCCGTGCATGGCGGCGGGTTTTATCACCCGGTCAAGTTCGCGGTTTCGCCGCCCGTTTTGCCCAAGCATTTGCACTGGTTTTATTGGGAAAGTTACTCCACTTGGCTGTCTGGTTTTGCGCTCTTTACCGTGTCGTATTTGTGGAGTGCCGGCACCTACTTGATCGACAAATCCGTATTCGCTTGGACGCCAGCCATGGCTGTAGCGGCGGCGCTCGCGTTTCTGGTGGTGTTCTGGCTGGTGTATGACCTGATCTGCCGCGTGTTTGGAGAGCGTGAGAACGGCGACGCTATTGTCGGTGCACTGGTGTTTGCACTGGTATGCGCAGCCTCTTGGCTAGCCTGCCATTTGTTTGCCGGGCGCGCAGCATTCTTGCTGGTGGGCGCGATGATTGCCACCGCCATGAGCGCCAACGTGTTCTTTTGGATCATCCCCGGCCAGAAGAAAGTGATTGCGCAAATCAAAGCCGGCGAGCCGGTAGACCCCATCCATGGCAAGCGCGGCAAGCAGCGCAGCGTGCACAACACCTACTTCACCTTGCCGGTGGTGTTTGCGATGCTCTCCAATCACTACAGTTTTTTGTACAGCCACGCGCATAACTGGATCATCTTGATTTTGATGATGTTTGCAGGCGCCGCCATCCGCCAGTTTTTTGTGATGCGCCACGGCTACAAGCTGGGCCGCAACCCGCATCCGTGGCCGTATGCGGTGGCCGGCGTGGTGGCGATCATCGGCGTGATTGCGTGGCTCGCACCCGAGCCCAAACCCGCAAACGCCGCTGCCGTGCCCATGCAGCCCGTGCAATATGCGCAGGTGCAAAAGGTATTGGAGCAGCGCTGCTATATCTGCCACGCCGAGCAGGTGCAAATGAAAAACGTGCGCGTCGATTCGCCCGCGGCAGTGGCGCAACATGCGCAGGCGATCTATCAACAAGTGGTGGTGGGCAAACTCATGCCGATCAATAACAGCACGGGCATCACGGATGAAGAGCGCGAGTTAATTGGGCGCTGGTTTGAGGGCGGTGCAGTGACTAAATGAATGAATTGGGGCACATTTAGAAGTGCTCTACGCAATATCCATGAGCTTTTTCAGGAAAAAATGGCTGAAAAGGCGCATGGATATTGGGCAGAGCTTATTCAAAGCGCAAGATTTATGCAGTTAAACCCTTAAATACGTTCTCTGGTGTGGCAGGCGCATTCATCTGCACCGGCTTGCCATCTGCACGCGCAGCCGCAACAGC
>JBOFGW010000030.1:0-4368 GCA_051649325.1 Burkholderiaceae bacterium
TGGACGATGTTCAACGCTCATGCTGCACCTGCTGAATGTTGTGCTTCAACAGCGGTTTGACACGCCACGCAGCGCTGCGCGGTAGGCTGGGCGAGCAAACGTGCCGCGCCAATTGGGTTGCCGCAGGTGGCGCACAGCCCAAACGCATCGGTGGGCAAGCGTGCCAGCGCGGCGTCCACGGCGGCAAGGCCGTGCTCATCGTGCAGCGCCTGGGCGCGCGCCGTGTCATTCAGCGTTTGCACGGCGGCTTCATCATCCGTGGTGTCTGCAAAGTTGGGCAGGTGCGCGCCGTCTTCATCGTGCACCCAATCGCGCCCCAGCGCTGCCAGGTGCTCGCGCCGCAACTCCAGCAAGCGCGCACGGATCTGCGCGCGCGTGGTTTCATCGAGTAGTGCTGCGTTCATAACGTCTCCTCATGCGAGAGCTCCACGCTACACACAAGAAAACACCCGCACTTTGATGCAGCGCAGATGTTGTGCGGTACATGCTTTCGAAAGCGCAAAAACAAGGCTCTACGAAATATCCATGCGCCTTTTGAGACATTTTTGCCCGAAAAAGCGCATGGATATTGCGTTACCGTTTTTAAGAACCGGCTCTGTCGATCTGCATGTGAGAGCAGTTTTTAGATTTTGTGCAGTGGCACCAAAGTTGCACCAGCGGTTTGCTTTCCACCCACCGAAAGCAGCTCCATGAATAAGCGTCGCTTTATCCAGACCGGTCTTGCCGCAGGCGCGGCCACCCTTGCGGCACCTGCCATCGCCCAGTCGCAACCCAGCGTGCGCTGGCGTATTGCCTCCAGCTTTCCCAAGAGCCTGGACACCATCTACGGCGGCGCAGAGGTGTTGTCACGCCGCGTTGCGCAGATCACCGGTGGCAAGTTTCAGCTCAGCGTGCACCCGCCCGGTGAGCTTGTGCCCGCATTTGGTGTGGTGGATGCAGTGCAAGGCGGCACGGTCGAGTGCGCGCACACCGCCAGCTACTACTTTGTGGGCAAGAACCGCGCGTTTGCGTTTGACACCACGCTGCCCTTTGGCTTGAACCAGCGCCAGCAAAACGCGTGGATCTACCACGGCGGCGGCCTGCAACTGGTGCGTGAGTTTTTGCGCGAGTACGGCATTGTGAGTTTTCCCGGCGGCAATACTGGTGTGCAGATGGGCGGCTGGTTCCGCAAAGAAATCCGCTCGGTGGCCGAACTCAAGGGGCTAAAGATGCGCATTGCCGGCCTGGGCGGCGAAGTCATGGCGCGGCTGGGCGCAGTGCCGCAGCAGATTCCCGGCGGCGAGATTTACGCGGCACTGGAAAAAGGCGTGATCGACGCGGCCGAGTGGGTGGGCCCGTACGACGATGAAAAGCTCGGCTTCTTCAAGGTTGCGCCCAACTATTACTACCCCGGCTGGTGGGAGAGCAATTCGATGTACTCCTTTTACGCCAGCACCAAAGCCTGGGAAGCCTTGCCCAAGGAGTATCAGGCCGCGTGTGAAGCCGCCGCGGCAGAAGCCAATGTCGACATGATGGCCGAGTACGACTTTAAAAACCCCGCCGCGCTACGCCGCCTGGTGGGCAACGGCGTCAAGATGCACGCGTATTCCAACGATCTGCTCAAGGCCGCGCAGGATGCCGCGTTTGATCTGTATGCTGAAGAAAGCGGCAAGAACCCGGCGTTTCGCAAGATCTTTGAGTCGTGGAACAAATTCCGCACCGAGGTGAATCTATGGCACCGTTTTGCGGAGCACACGTATTCCAGCTTCGTGTACAACAATCCGCCCAAGAAGGTGTGAGGTTTCAACACGCGTTTGGAACAGAAAACGCAATATTCATGCGCCTTTTGAGGTAATTTTTGCCTGAAAAGGCGCATGGAATCTGCGTGTTCACCGTTTATTTCTTGTGTACATCGCGATACAGCAGCATGTCCTTGAGCCGCTGCTCTTTCGCGTCGTCAAAGCCGCAGGTGTGCTTGAACTCCTGCGGATTCTCGTAAGTGCCAAACAGCATGTCCCACCACACAATATCGCCGTAGTTGTTTTTGTGGCGACTGTGTTGATGATGGATGCGGTGCATCTCGGGCCGCTGAAACACATAGCCAATCCATCGCGGCGTTTTCACGTTGGTGTGATAGAAAAACTCCCCCAGCGCGGTGCATAGCGTGTAAACCGCACCGGCCTCTGGTGAAAGACCAAGCAGGGCGTACACCAGCACACTGCCAATGATCGAGTTAACCACCATCTCGCCGGGGTGCTTGTAGAAAGACGTAATCACCTCAAGACGCTGCGGACTGTGATGGATCTGATGAAACCCGATCCACAGTACGTTCACTTCATGACGCCAGCGGTGCCACCAGTAAAACACAAAGGTCGCGATGAAATACGCAACCATCCCGCCCAGCCATGCCGGCACATGATCGGACAAATGAAATAAGCTGGCACCGCTTGCCCAGCGTTCCCACGAAATACCCGCCAGCAGAACTACACCAAGCTGCACCGCGTTGATCAGCAACACACGCACCGGCCAGGTGCGTACCCGCGGCAAGCGCCAGCCGGGAATGGCGCGCTCCAGACAGAAGCAGAACACAAAGACTGCAAAAATCACCCACAACATTTCAACCTCCAACAATTGCCTGTGTGGGTTGATGTTGCGCGAGAATTACGCATTAGAGAACCTGCATCGCGCAGGTACAGCCGCCTGCCACCTGTGGTCGCGCTAAGCGCTACCTTGAACGGACAGGCGCCGCAGATGATTAGCACTTGTTTGAGCAGATATCAGTGAAGTTCCACAGCCCCCCAGGCGCCATTCGTCGGCACCTGCCGTGCTTGAGCCCCGCGCGTCCGTCACCCGTCTCTGATGATTTGAAGCATGCTGCAGCGCGCCGCTATCTTGCGCCATCAATAAATCAAACGGGAGAGGTCTGATGGCGATGGTTTCAAGCGTGAACGCAGCCATTGGGCAGCGCGATGCGGCTGCGCCGGGGCGCAAATTACTTCAAAACACAGCGTTTGCCTGGCTCGCAGTCGCCATCGTGGGCCAGTTGATCTTTGCTTTGTATGTAGCGGGTTTTTACGGCCGCGCGGCGGTGCAAGGCCGCTTGGCGGACTGGACCAAGGTGCTCTCGCACGGCCATGTACCGGGCGATTTTTTTGGCAACGCCATGATCTGGCTGCACTTGATCTTTACGGTCGCCATCATCCTGGGCGGCATTGTGCAGTTGATCCCGCGCATCCGCAGCGCAGCACCAGCCTTTCACCGCGTGAACGGCCGCGTTTATCTTATTGCCGCGTTGGTGCTGAGCGTTACTGGTTTGGTCATCATGTGGACGCGCGGCACCGTGGGCGACATTTGGCTGCATCTGGGCACGAGCGCAAATGGCGTGGTCATCATCGCCTGTGCGGTCATGGCGTGGCGGCACGCGCGTGCGCGCGAGTTTGATCTGCACCGGTGCTGGGCGCTGCGCCTGTTTCTGGCGGTGAGCGGCGTGTGGTTCTTCCGCGTTGGCCTGATGTTCTGGCTGATTGCCAATCAAGGCCCTGTGGGGTTTGATCCCAAGACGTTCACCGGCCCGTTTATCGGCCTCCTGGCTTTTGCGCAGTTTTTGCTGCCACTGGCGCTGCTGGAGTTGTACTTTGCCGCGCAGCGCAGCAAGTCTGCGCGCATGCGGGTGGGCACCGCGGCCGTGCTCGCAATTGCAACGCTCGTCACCGCTGTAGGCGTTGGCGCGGCCGCGATGATGATGTGGCTGCCACGCATTTAATTCACTTTAATATTCTGCCGTGATGAGTCCATCTGCTTTAGACCGCCCGCCAGCCACGCTGCCGCGCATTTTTAGTCGGCCGCGGCTGTGGTTTGCGCTGCTCACGGCGCTGCCGTTTGGGCTGATGATCGGCGCGACCAGCACCACGGCCATCTATATCTGGCTCATTCGCGTATGGATCGTCGCATTGGCCGCGCTGCTGGCCTTTGGCGTGCTGGAACGCTGGCCGGCTCAGCTATCACCAAAAATTGCGCGCTGGGTGCTGCAATTGCTTGGCGTGGTCATCATCATTCCGTTTGCCACCTACGCAGCGTTTTGGATCACGACTGGCGAGTTTTACTTTATGACGACCGAGCGGCGGCGCAACGGCTTTTTTTCGCTCGCCGGCGCCGCGATGTTCTTTGCCCCTTGGCTCGCGCTCACCGCCATGCTGCGCCAGCGCGAAGCGTTCGCGCGCGATCAAGCACTGGCCTTTGAGCTTGAGCGCAGCGAGTTTGAGCGCAAGATGTCCGACGCGCGCCTGCGCCTTTTGCAAACGCAGGTGCAGCCGCACTTTTTGTTCAACACGCTCGCCAACGTGCGCGCGCTGGTGGATGCCGGCTCGCCGCAGGCCGCGCCGGTGCTGG
>JBOFGW010000031.1:0-7788 GCA_051649325.1 Burkholderiaceae bacterium
GGACTGGCCAAGTCGTGGGCATGCCTGCGCCAACCCCGTCCCCCACCGCGTCGCCTACTGCCACACCCACGGCTACCCCAACGGCAACGCCGACGGCCACTCCGACCGCAACGCCAACACCAACCCCGACGGCCACGCCAACCAAAACGCCGACGCCTACACCATCACCGACAAAATCGCCGACGCCAACCCCAACCCCTACGCCAACCAAAACACCTACACCTACGCCGTCGCCTACAGCCACGGCGACACCTACGCCAACGCCCACCGCAACTCCAACGCCTGGGCCTAGCGCAGCCAACGGCAAGATGCTCTACAGCACCACGCCTCCAGGTGTTGCGCTGGCATGCGCAACCTGCCACGGCGCAACGCCGATGGGGCCAGTGCTGAAAGGCGCTAACCGGCCCGATGTGATCTTGAAGGCGATTGCAGACGACAAAGGTGGCATGAACGTGTTTAAAGACGCCATCAAGGGGCCGCAGGCGGCTGACATTGCTGCTTACTTGCAAACCGCCAAGCAATAGCCAGGTTGGTTTCAAGACAAGCCGCTTGCCATGCAAGCGGCTTTTTTGTGCCTTTTAAATGGCTTCTACGCAATATCCATGAGGATTTTCAGCCATTTTTGGCTCAAAACCCGCATGGATATTGCGTAGACAATCTCAGTTCTGCTTGTTTTCTCTAGCTGGCCGAGTAACTACAACCCCTCGGTAGCAACCAAGTTGGACTTAGTCGTGCGCTCACGAATTGCGCGCAGCGGCGTGTACTGCGGCGAGCTCCACCACGTCTTGAGCTGCGCCATGCTGGGAAACTCCAGAATCACGCAGCGCTTGGGCGTCCACGCGCCTTCCAGCACTTCGACGGCACCGCCGCGCGCCAGATAGCGGCCGCCGTACGCGGCAATGGTGGCGGGCACTTTTTGCCGATACTCCTCGTAGCCGGCGGCATCCAGCACTTCGACATCTGCAATCAGGTAGGCGGGCATTGCGTTGTCTCCAAGAGCGATAGTGTGAGCTTGCGCATCCGTACGTTAGCGTAGCGAAGAGCACGCAAATCGGTTTGCGTGTTCAGTCAAAAGACATGCGTAATCAGCCAAACGGCTGCTGCCAAAAACGCTGCGTGTTGAATCATCATGGGAATGCCGCGCGGCTTGGGCGAGCTCATGTATAGCATCACGGTTGCGTGGAGTACACGGCTCAGCGCAAACGCACCCGCAATCGCCCAAACCAACGCGGTTGATGCGCTGGAATACTCCACGAGTCCCGTGCATATCAGCGCCAGCGGAGCATATTCAGAAAAGTTGCGATGCGCTCGAATACGGCGCTGTAAAACCATATCGCCACCGCCGTCGCTAGCATCGCTACCGACTTGCATGCGGCGCAGCGAAATTTGCAGACTCAGCGGCACCGCCAGCAGCGCAAAAAAGGCGGCGAGCAGAAGTGTGGCGTGTAGTTGGGGCATCAACGGCTCGTAGTACGAAAACTGGGAGCCGCTACCTTAGATGTGCAGGCGCAACAGGTCTTGGAAGTTTGCGACAACGTGCGCGAAGGGGCGTTTTATATCGGCACGCAATATCCATGCGCCTTTTGAGCCATTTTTGCCTCAAAAACCTTATGGATACTGCGTACTCTATCTTGTGTTCTGCTTGAGCACCCGCTGTTGCTCACGCTTCCAGTCTTTGTCTTTCTCTGCATCGCGCTTGTCGTGCTGTTTTTTGCCTTTGGCCAGGCCAACTTCAAGCTTGATGCGGCCCACTTTGAAGTGCAGGTTCACGGGCACGAGGGTGTAGCCGGCGCGCTCGACCTTGCCGATGAGTTTGCGGATTTCTTCTGCGCGCAGCAGCAGCTTGCGCGTGCGCACCGGGTCGGGGCTGATGTGTTTGGATGCGGTGGGCAGGGGCGTGATGTGCGCGCCAAACCAAAACAGCTCGGCGTTTTTGACGACCACATAGCTTTCTTTGATGGTGGCGCGGCCGGCGCGGATGGATTTGACCTCCCAGCCTTCAAGCGCGATGCCGGCTTCGTACCGCTCTTCAATGAAGTAGTCGTGGAAGGCTTTTTTGTTGTCGAGGATGGTCATGGTTTACTCCCTCTCGCAAGAGGAGAGGGAATGTTTCATCGCTAAAATCACGATTGTATTGATTCCCTTGCGCAAGGCCGTGTCCAAAATCCATAAATCCGCGCTGCTGCCTTATACGCCGCAGCAAATGTTTGCCCTGGTGGAGCATGTTGAGCTCTACCCGCAGTTTTTGCCGTGGTGCTCCGCCAGCGAGGTGCACAGCCGTGCCGGTGGGCAGACCGAGGCCACGCTGGAGATGAATTTCAAGGGCGTTAAGCAGCGCTTCACGACCATCAACGCTAACCATCCGCACACGCAAATTGACTTGGTGCTCAAGGACGGGCCGTTTAAAAAACTCACCGGCCATTGGCACTTTAAAAAACTGGGTGACATTGGCTGCAAAGTCAGCCTGGATTTGCATTACGAATTTGCTTCCGCCCCTGTGCAAGCCTTGATCGGTGCGGCCTTTGACAAGGTGGCGCGCAGCCTGCTGGATGCGTTTGTGCACCGTGCAGACGAGGTGTATGGATCACAGCCCTCGGTAGCGGCGTGAATATCACTGTTGCGTTTGCGGATGCGCATGGCGCGCAGATGGAGCTGCTTGAACTGCCGCCCGGCAGCCTGCTAGCGGATGCGCTCGCAGCCGCAGCCCTTGCCACGCGGCTTGCGCGTGAGCACGGCACCCTCACCGCAGGCATTTGGAACCACGTGCGGGCGCTGGATACGCTGCTCGCGGACGGTGACCGGGTTGAACTCTACAAACCACTGATTGCAGACCCGAAAGTTGCGCGCCGGTTGCGTGCGGAGCGCTCGCGCGAAGAGGTGCAGAAGAAAAGGGCGGCGGCGCGGAAGGTGACGCAAGGCACCCGATGATCGGAGCACATGCTCTTGAACCCTCTACCTCCCAGGGAGAGGGCAGGGTGAGGGTGAGGGTGCGGGACCGCCAGTGTGTACAGCTTTGCATTAAGGGTGGGCGCTGCGGGCGCTCTTGCCCAGAGCCACGCAATCGCTGCAACTTACCCTCACCCTAACCCTCTCCCTGGGGGGAGAGGGGAGAAAACTATGGTTTACGCGATATCCATGCGCCTTTTGAGGCAAAAATAGCTCAAAACCCCTATGGATATTGCGTATATGCCTTTAGGAACCGATTCCGCCTGGGTCCTATCCGCGCTGGACACAAAACCTCAGCTACACGCCTTAGAAACACTCTCCCGGTTCCGGCTAATTTCCTGCGCACGCTGGGCGTCGTCCAGAAACTCGCGTTCGCCTTTGGCGTTGGGGCGGGCGATGCGCTGGCCGGATTCGAGTGCGGCTAAGTTGTTGCGTGCGGATGTGCAGGCGTGCTGCTTTTCCTTGGCTACGGCAGCTTCTTTGGCGGCTTTGTCGGCGGCTTCTGCTTCGGCCTTTTTGCGCTTTTGAAAGTCAGCTTCTCTTTCAGCGGTAGTCATGGGCTTATCGTCTTTGGCGGCAGGCTTTGCGGCAGCGGGACTTGCAGCGGCGGCAGGCGCTGCTGCGGCTTTTTCATCTGCCTTTTTGGCAGTCGGGTCGTCGTAGGTGATTTTGGACTTGCCAGTTGGCCGTGCGGGCGCGCCGCTGGGGGTTTTGATGATGTTCTCAGGCTTAACGCTGGCCGGCGGCGGCTGGTCAGAGAACTGCATGCGGCCTTGTTCATCCTTCCATTGCCAGGCCTGCGCGTGCGCCGCGGCAGCGGCAACCAGCAGGGCAGCCGCAGCGGCGGCACGCAGAATCAGGCGGGGAGTTGAAACAATCATGGCAAATCCTTGTGCAAAACAATGAGCATTTAGCTCAGACCAATTGGAATGATATGGGTTCTAACGCCGCAATGTGCATTGAGTGCACATCAACTGTTGCGTATAATCGATTTTTGCGACTGGAGCTTTTCCATGCGTTTGGTTAAAAAGGCACTCACGTTCGATGATGTGCTGCTCATTCCGGCTCTTTCTGCCGTTCTCCCCAAAGAAGTCAATCTTGCAACACGCGTTTCGCGCAACATTCAGCTGAATATTCCGCTGGTGTCCGCCGCGATGGATACCGTGACTGAATCGCGCCTGGCTGTAGCGATTGCGCAAGAAGGCGGGCTGGGCATCATCCACAAAAACCTTACCCCGACCGAGCAGGCGCGCGAAGTGGCACGTGTAAAACGGCATGAAGCCGGCGTACTTCGCGACCCGATTACCGTGTCTCCCGAGCAAACTATCCGCGATGTGGTTGAACTGTCGCGCGCGCACGGTTTTAGCGGCTTTCCCGTCGTGCAGGGTAAAAGCGTGGTGGGCATCATCACCAACCGCGACATTCGCTTTGAAGAAGATTTGGACGCCAAAGTCGCCACCAAAATGACGCCGAAGGAGCGCCTGGTCACGGTGAAAGAGGGCGCCACGCTCGAAGAAGCCAAGCGCTTGCTCAACAAACACCGGCTGGAGCGGGTGATTGTGGTCAACGGCGGTTTTGAACTGCGCGGCCTGATCACGGTAAAAGACATCATGAAAGCCACCGAGCATCCGCTCGCCGCCAAAGACGACCAAGGCAAGCTGCGCGTAGGCGCGGCGGTGGGTGTGGGCGAGGGCACGGAAGAGCGCGTGGAGGCGCTGGTCAAAGCCGGCGTGGACGTGCTGGTGGTAGATACCGCGCACGGCCACAGCAAAGGCGTGCTGGAGCGTGTGCGCTGGGTGAAGCAGCACTATCCAAACGTGGACGTGATTGGCGGCAACATCGCCACCGCCGCCGCAGCCAAGGCGCTGGCGGATTACGGCGCAGATGGCGTCAAGGTGGGCATCGGCCCCGGCTCCATTTGCACCACTCGTATTGTGGCCGGTGTGGGCGTGCCGCAAATCACCGCCGTGGCGGATGTCGCAGAAGCGCTCAAAGGCAGCGGCGTGCCGCTGATTGCCGATGGCGGCATTCGCTACTCCGGTGATATTTCCAAGGCCATCGCCGCCGGCGCGCATGCGGTGATGATGGGCGGCATGTTTGCCGGCACGGAAGAAGCGCCGGGCGAGATCGTGCTGTTTCAAGGCCGCAGCTACAAAAGCTACCGCGGCATGGGCAGCGTCGGCGCGATGCAAAAGGGCAGCGCCGACCGGTACTTTCAAGAAAGCGACAACCCCAACGCCGACAAGCTCGTACCAGAAGGCATTGAAGGCCGTGTGCCGTACAAAGGCAGCATGCTCAACATTTTGTATCAGCTCACCGGCGGCGTGCGTGCCAGCATGGGTTACTGCGGCTGCGCCACAATTGAAGAGATGCGCAGCAAAGCCGAGTTTGTAGAGATCACATCAGCCGGCATGCGCGAAAGCCATGTGCACGATGTGCAGATTACGAAAGAGGCGCCGAATTACCGGGCGGAGTGAGTGCGACGTGAAAAATCCCCTCTCCCGTGTGCGGGAGAGGGTTAGGGTGAGGGCTTCACCGCACCAAATCGCAAGCTAAGCACGCAATATCCATGCGCATTTTCAGCCATTTTTGCCCCAAAACCCGCATGAATACTGCGTACTCAATATAAAAGTTTGATTTTTTAGGCATCCTTTCCAGCATGCACAGCAAAATCCTCATTCTCGACTTTGGCTCACAGGTCACTCAACTCATCGCGCGGCGCGTGCGCGAGGCGCATGTGTACTGCGAAATTCATCCCTGTGATGTGTCGGATGAGTTTGTAAAGTCATTCGGCGCGCACGGCGTGATTCTGTCCGGCTCGCACGCCAGCTTGTGGGAAGACGAAACGCTGCGTGCTCCGCAAGCCGTCTTTGAGCTGGGCGTACCCGTGCTGGGCATCTGCTTTGGCATGTACGCCATCGCAGCAGCGCTGGGCGGCAAGGTTGAAGGCGGCCACAAGCGCGAGTTTGGCTATGCAGAAGTGCGCGCACGCGGCCACACCAAGCTGCTGGATGGTTTGGCTGACTACACCACCGATCAAGGCCACGGCATGCTGCATGTGTGGATGAGCCACGGCGATAACGTGACCGAAATGCCGCCCGGCTTCAAACTCATGGCCAGCACAGACAGTTGCCCCATTGCCGGCATGGCCGACGAAGCCCGCAAGTTCTACGGCGTGCAATTTCACCCAGAAGTCACGCACACCACACAGGGCGCTGCGATTCTGAATCGCTTCGTGCTCGACATCTGCGGCGCCACGCCGGATTGGGTGATGAAAGACCACGTGGCCGAAGCGGTGGAAGCGATCCGCAAACAAGTCGGCAACGAAGAAGTGATTTTGGGTTTGAGTGGCGGCGTAGATTCATCGGTTGCCGCCGCGCTGATCCACCGCGCAATTGGTGACCAACTCACCTGCGTGTTTGTCGACCACGGCCTGCTGCGCCTGGACGAAGGCAAGCAGGTGATGGACATGTTTGTCGGCAAACTGCATGCAAAAGTCGTGCATGTGGATGCGAGCGAACAGTTTCTAGGCAAACTCAAAGGTGTGAGCGACCCTGAAGCCAAGCGCAAGATCATCGGCAGCGAGTTTGTAGAAGTGTTCAAGGCCGAAGCCGCTAAGCTCAAAAGCGGGCAGGGCAGGCATGTGGCCTGGCTGGCGCAAGGCACCATCTACCCAGACGTAATTGAATCCGGCGGCGCAAAGAGCAAAAAAGCCGTCACCATCAAAAGTCACCACAACGTTGGTGGCCTGCCGCAGCAGCTTGGTTTGAAGCTGCTTGAGCCGCTGCGTGATCTATTCAAAGACGAAGTGCGCGAGCTTGGCGTAGCACTCGGCCTACCGCGCGAAATGGTCTACCGCCACCCATTCCCCGGCCCTGGGCTGGGTGTGCGCATCCTCGGTGAAGTCAAAAAAGAATACGCAGATCTACTGCGCCGTGCAGATGCGATTTTTATTGAAGAGCTGCGCAAAGACACGGATACGGATGGCAAGACTTGGTACGAAAAAACCTCGCAAGCCTTTACCGTATTCCTGCCCGTCAAAAGCGTCGGCGTCATGGGCGACGGCCGCACCTATGACTATGTGGTTGCCTTGCGCGCCGTGCAGACCAGCGACTTTATGACCGCAGATTGGGCCGAACTGCCCTACAGCCTGCTCAAACGCGTCTCCAGCCGCATCATCAATGAAGTGCGCGGAATCAACCGCGTGACGTATGACGTGAGCAGCAAGCCACCGGCGACGATTGAGTGGGAGTGAAAGCAGATCTGATATCAGTTAATGATTTCACCGAGACCCGCTTCTAGGTGATTTCTCAGATTTTGGATGAAGTCCGGGTCAAACAACTCCCGAGTGATCCGATGATTCTCAGAGGATGCTTGCTGCGGAATGACAGCGTTGGGTTGCCTGGAAATTACCAACCGGCTCAACGATATAGACCCGCGGTCTGCCATCCCTTCGGCCAGTTCCGCAGCAAGGCCAGCGCCCTTCGACAATGCAGTGAAGTAGATGTAATTCATCACAACATTGTCGTCATAGCTTGATCGGAAGCCCGCAGTCAGTAAGTCACCGATCTGTAAATTGGCTTTAGTGCCGCGATAGAAGGGCCCACGCATTTGCTAACAATTCTCATGCGAGATGGGAATCCAATCATTCTCATACTGCAGCATGTTCACATGCATTTGATGAGAACCCGCTACTTCTTGGTGAAGAAGTATGCCACTATGGCGTTGGCATGCCCGTGTCCCATTTGATGCTCAGTCTTGAGAAGACTCACAAGCTCCATGTGTTTGAGCGGCCCCGCCTTCTTGACCACTTCCAGCCAGTGGGTGACTGGCTTTCCATAA
>JBOFGW010000032.1:0-10342 GCA_051649325.1 Burkholderiaceae bacterium
TCGCGTAATACCTTGGACCACGATTGTGATGCCCAGACCTCACCGCCATCAATCAATGACAGCAAGTTCATGCGGTAGTAGCCAAAACCAAACGCCGCCGGCTCGCCGCCCAGCATGAAATACCCCGCCGCCCACATGACAAACAGCACTGCTCCCACACAGCCCAGTGCGTGCAATGCAAGACCGCGCAACGCCGCTTGTTTAGCCCAGGCGCGTTGCACCAGGTCTGCGGCCCAAATCACACCGGCCATAACAAACAAAAACGCGTGTACCAACACCGCGGCAATCAGCAGTACCGCCCAATACCACGCGCGATGCGTGCGGGAAAAGTAGCCATACAGCGCAGCCAGCACGACCCAATGCGCGACGAGTGCGTAATGTTGATGCAGCCGCCAGACAAGCACTGGAGCAATCAAAAAAAAGCTGGTCCCCAGCAGCTTGAGCCACACGCTTTCAGTGCAGAGAGACAGTAACTTCCAAGCAAAAACCGCCTGCAGCACAAAGCAGCAGAGCAACCAAAAGCCCAGATACTGGAACGGCTGCGGCAGCCATGCAGAAAAAGGTTTGAGCAGCAGCGCCAATAAGGGAATCGAGTCGCTAAACACGATGGAGCTGCTGATCGCCAAGCCGTAGTTGGGATTGGCACCCAGCGGCCACTGCAGAAGCGGTGCCTGGCGAAAAAACTCCCAGCCCAGCCAAGTGGTGGTTGGATCACCATTCATGAGCCACGCTGTATGCGTGGGATCCAAAATCTTGCCACCCGTAATGCCGAAAAACGCCGCCACCCCCAACAACAAGGCGGGCCATATCGTGCGAAGCTGCGTTTTCAGATCGATGACAGGCAAGCTGAGCGACCTACCCTGGCGGCAAGAAAGATTTGGAAGGCCGGCAAACGCACAGTAGCGACAACCCAAAAGGTAGATTCATGCGCGCAAGCACATGACGCTCCACCGCAAACACCTGCATCATCAGCGCGTTCAGCGGTGCAGGCGGCAAGCCGGTGCCACTGCTTTGGGTAGCGCCGAGCACGCGATCCTTCAAGCGCACGAGCACCGATACGGGAAACAGCGCCATGTTGAAGTAACTTAGTTTGTCGATCTCAAATCCGCACGCGATAATTTTTTCTTGCAACTCCGCTTTTGGATAGCGGCGCTTGTGGTGCAAAAACACATCATGCGGGCTCCACAACCAGGGGTGCGCAGGAACGGTGAGTACGACCCGCCCGCCGGGTGCCAAACGCGCGTGCAGGGCGCGCAGCGTTGCGACATCCTCTTCAATATGCTCCAGCACATCAAACATGCACACCAGATCGAACCGCTCGCCGGAGAACGCAATGTTTTCCGGGCAAGACCCGGCAGAGATGACATAACGGCCTTGCGTTTTATCCTGTGCCAACGCACGCGCGTGCTCATCCAGCTCCATCGCGCTGACCTTGCCCAGCGCAGCGAGCATGTCTAAATTGCCGCCCGTGCCTGAACCGATTTCAAAGATGCGCGCGTCAGGCGACAGATTGAGGCTGCGCAGCATGCGCGCCAAAATCGCGCGCCGGCCGGCAAACCACCAGTGCTGTGCCTCGGTGCGCGCCATTTCCACATAGGCGTCAGGACTCATCTACGCCCCTTGACTGGCCATTGCCGTACTCTTGCCGGACTATGTAGGTGGGCCGCTGCTTAGTCTCGATATAGATACGGCCCAGGTACTCACCCAGCACGCCAATCCCCACCAGCTGCAAGCTGCCAAAAAACAAAACAGCTACCAACAACGACGCGTAGCCTGGCACATCAATACCGTGGATCAACGTCCGGCCAATGATAAATAGCGCGTAGGCAAATGTGAGTATGGCGCCGATGCCGCCTATATAAGTCCACACCCGTAATGGCGCAGTACTAAAGCTAGTGATGCCTTCTAGCGCAAAATTCCACAGCTTCCAACCTGAGAACTTACTGGTTCCAACTACACGCGGCTGGCGCGCATAGTCAAGCACTACTGTTTTGAACCCCACCCACGCGAAGAGGCCTTTCATAAAGCGCTGGCGCTCGGGCAAGCGCTTGAGCGCCTCGACAACCTTGCGGTCCATCAAGCGGAAATCACCCACGTTTTCAGGAATCGGGTGAGAAGACATGCGGTTATGAAACCGGTAGAACCATGCTGCTGTCTTGCGTTTCAGATAGCCATCTGAACTGCGGCTAGAACGATGCGCTAGTACAACTTCGGCGCCTTGCTGCCAATGCGCGATCATTTGGGGAATTAGTTCAGGGGGGTCTTGCAAATCTGCGTCGATCGGGATCACCGCATCGCCCTGGGCTGCATCAATGCATGCGGTCAACGCGGGCTCTTTGCCAAAATTGCGCGATAACTCAATGACACGCACCCGCGTATCCGCTTTGGCACAGGCGATCAAACGTTGCAAGGTGTCATCCGTACTGCCATCGTCTACGCACACCAGCTCAAAGCGCAGTGCCGGCAAGCCCGCCGCGATAGCCAATATCGAAGTGTAAAACCGCTCAACGCCCTGCCCTTCATTGAAAAAGGGCGCCACAATCGAGATGAGCGGTGTTTTGTTATTCATGTGTTATGCGCTAGAGCACGTGCTAGATACAGACCGGGCGATTGCGCGGAAGTTTCTAGCATTCTAAAACCTGGTGCATGCGGCGTTGCAAAGCCGCACGTCAAGCTCAGCCCCTGCTTTAGTACAAGGAGGCTATATCAACAAAACCATGCCTAGCGGATTAAGGTATAGGCAGCACCGGCTAAACCGATGGTCAGGCAAAAAACCAACCACCGCACCCGCGCACGGCCGCTGCGCAGCACAATCATCGCGGGTAGCAGCCCGGCAACGATCTGTAGCCAGCCAAAAAGAGCAGCGGTGCTACCTTGTACAACAACTTCAGCGCCGCGACGTGTTGCCCCTACAGCGAACTCACTCCAGATCGCATAGACCCCCAACGCACATAGCGCCGTGGCCCAGACAAAAACCAGGGCCACGGCCACTACGCGATCAGCAGGTGATTCTTCCGTTGAACGGTTAGCTCTTTGCACTTTGGCTTTTGATCACGGTCATGGCGCTGGCAATCAGCCCGCCCATGTCCGCCACATTGGCGGGAATGATGAGTGAGTTGTTCTTCTGCGCAAGTTGGCCAAACGCTTCCACGTATTTTTCGGCTACTTTCAAGTTCACCGCATCCATACCACCGGGCGTTTGGATGGCAGCGGCAACGCGGCCGATGGCATCTGCGGTGGCTGTGGCGATGGCTTGAATACTCGCAGCTTGGCCTTGGGCGTTGTTGATGGTGGCCTGTTTTTCACCTTCAGACCGGGCAATCGCGGCTTCACGCTCACCGGTGGCGATGTTGATCTGCTCCATCTTGCGGCCTTCTGATGCAGCAATCAGCGCGCGCTTTTCACGCTCTGCCGTGATCTGCGCCTGCATGGCGTGCAGAATCTCTTTGGGCGGCGTGAGGTCTTTGATTTCGTAGCGCAGCACTTTCACGCCCCAGTTGGCGGCGGACTCGTCAATCGCACTCACACGCTGTGGTTGATGAAATCGCGCTCTTCAAAGGTTTTATCCAGCTCCAGCTTGCCAATCACGCTACGCAGCGTGGTTTGCGCCAGCTGCGTAATGGCGACGATATAGTTGCTGGAACCGTAGCTGGCGCGCATCGGATCCGTGACTTGGAAGTACAAGATACCGTCCACCTGCAGCTGCGTATTGTCACGCGTAATACACACCTGGCTGGGTACATCCAGCGGAATTTCTTTCAGACTGTGTTTGTAGGCCACGCGGTCGATAAAGGGAATCACCGGCCGCAAGCCCGGTGTAAGCGTTTCATGGAACTTGCCCAGCCGCTCTACCACCCACGCATGCTGCTGCGGCACGATCTTGAAGGTCTTGTACACAAAGACAATGATCAAGATGAACAGCACCAACGCTGAAATCACACCACCCGATAAGCCGAACATGGACATACGCCTCTCCCAAGTTGTTAAGACACAATCAGCGTGCTGCCGCGCACTGATTTGATTTTGTAGGTTCCGGGGCTTGGCTCCGCCGGGCCGTCAAACTCCACGTCCCAACTGGCACCGCGGTACACGACACGTGCGCGCCGCGCGGCATCCCACGCGCCGACGGTGACGGTGTTGCCGATGTCGATATTCACATTGGGGTCGTTCGCAGAATTGGTCTTGGCGCGCACGCCAAACTTTGAGCGGCGCAGCATCAGCGCACCGCCAAAACCCACCGCAGCGGCAACGACCAGTTGCATGGCCAGGCCAGCATCAAAATAGGCCACCAAGCCGCCGGCAGCCAGCGCAATCGCCACAACCAGTAGGTAAAAGGTACCGGTGAACAGCTCTGCGATCAGCATGCCCAGCGCGAAAATCCACCAAAGCCAATGGCTCTCCATTATTTCTCCAATTGTTGGTGCTTTTGTATGTCTACGGTAGTCATTATGGCCGATTGGCGCATGCTGCGGCGCAGCTGCGATAAACCATGTAAAAGACGGCCCAAAGGCCGTCTTCGCAGGATGAATCCTCAAACCGGTGCCGTTACGTGGCCAAACTCTGCCAGGTTTGCACGACCGTATCCGGATTCAGGCTGATCGATGTGATCTGCTCGCTCGCCAACCACTTGGCCAGATCGGGATGATCGCTTGGCCCTTGGCCGCAGATGCCCACGTACTTACCCTTGGCGCGGCAAGCCGTAATCGCACGCTCTAGCAGCACCATGACGGCCGGATCACGCTCGTCAAACCCCTCTGCCACCAGCCCGGAATCACGGTCCAGCCCCAGCGTGAGCTGCGTGAGATCGTTGGAACCAATCGAAAAGCCGTCAAAGTATTCCAAAAACGCCTCTGCCAGCAGCGCGTTGCTGGGCAGCTCGCACATCATGATGACGCGCAGCCCGTCTTGCCCGCGCGCAAGGCCGTGCTTGGCGAGCAGATCGATCACCGCGCTGGCTTCCTTGGTTGTGCGTACAAACGGAATCATCAGCTCAACATTCGTCAGGCCCATGGTATTGCGCACGCGCTTCATCGCCTCGCATTCCATGGCAAAACACTCTGCAAAGCTCGGCGCGATATAGCGCGATGCGCCGCGAAAGCCCAGCATCGGGTTTTCTTCTTCCGGCTCGTAGCGTGAGCCACCGATCAGCTTGCGGTATTCATTGCTCTTAAAGTCCGACAAGCGCACGATCACCGGCTTGGGCCAAAACGCGGCGGCAATGGTGGCTACACCTTCTGCCACTTTGTCGACGAAAAATGCACGCGGCGACGCATGGCCACGCGCCACAGATTCCACTGCTTTTTTCAGGTCTGCATCCACATTGGGATAATCCAAAATCGCCTTGGGATGCACGCCGATGTTGTTGTTGATAATGAATTCCAGCCGCGCCAGCCCCACGCCCTGATTGGGAATCTGGCAAAAATCAAACGCCAGCTGCGGGTTACCCACGTTCATCATGATCTTCACGGCAATGTCCGGCATCACGCCGCGCTTGACCTCTTCTACTTCGGTCTCCAGCAGGCCGTCGTAAATCTTGCCTTCATCGCCTTCAGCGCAGCTCACCGTGACCATCGCGCCATCGACAAGCAAATCGGTCGCATCGCCGCTGCCCACCACCGCTGGGATGCCCAGTTCACGCGCGATGATGGCGGCGTGGCAGGTGCGGCCGCCGCGGTTGGTCACGATGGCGCTGGCGCGTTTCATCACCGGCTCCCAATTGGGATCGGTCATGTCGGCTACCAGCACGTCGCCGGGCTGCACGGTATCCATCTCCGATACCTCGCGCACCACGCGCACGCGGCCGGCGCCGATTTTCTGACCGATCGCGCGGCCGGTCACCAGAATCTTGCCTTCGCCCTTGAGTTTGTAGCGCTGCTGCACGTCATTGGCGCCTTGCTGGCTCTTCACGGTCTCTGGCCGCGCTTGCAGGATGTATATCTTGCCGTCAAATCCATCGCGGCCCCACTCAATGTCCATCGGCCGGCCGTAGTGCGTTTCGATAATCTGCGCGTACTTCGCCAGCTCAATTACATCGTTATCGGACAGGCTGTAGCGGTTGCGGTCTACCACCGGAACTTCGACTGTTTTGACGCGGCCTACACCAGACGCAAATTCGCCGGCCTGCGTGAACTCCATCTTGATCAGCTTGCTGCCGATGTTGCGGCGGATGATCGGATATTTACCCGCAGCCAGCATGGGTTTGTGCACATAAAACTCATCCGGGTTCACAGCGCCCTGCACCACCGTTTCGCCCAAGCCGTAGCTGCTGGTGATGAACACTACCTGGTCAAAGCCGCTTTCAGTGTCGATGGTGAACATCACGCCGGACGCGCCGGTGTCGCTGCGCACCATGCGCTGCACGCCGGCGGAAAGGGCCACGTTCGCATGTACAAAGCCTTTGTGCACGCGGTAAGAAATCGCGCGGTCGTTGTACAAGCTGGCAAACACGTGCTTGATGCGGTCAAGCACTTCTTCAATGCCCACCACGTTCAGGTAGCTCTCTTGCTGGCCGGCAAAGGATGCGTCTGGCAAATCTTCCGCGGTGGCGGAGGAGCGCACCGCCACGGAGATTTCTGTGCCGGACTCTTTGAGCAGCTGCGCATAGTGCTCGCGGATGCCGGCCTCAAGCGCCACGGGTAGCGGCGTAGCAATGATCCACTCGCGGATTTGCTTGCCGGTGGTGGCCAGCGCACGTACGTCGTCGGGGTTGAGCGCATCCAGCAGCG
Source organism: Burkholderiaceae bacterium (assembly GCA_051649325.1). GTDB lineage: Bacteria > Pseudomonadota > Gammaproteobacteria > Burkholderiales > Burkholderiaceae_C > JBJOQV01. The sequence goes on from JBOFGW010000032.1 coordinate 6,726, forward strand.
CGTTGATCCGCGCGTCCAGCCCGCCCTGCTTGAGAAATTCGCGAAACGCGTGCGCCGTGGTGGCAAAACCGCCGGGGACGCGCACGCCTGCGGAAGCAAGCTGCGAAATCATCTCGCCCAGCGACGAGTTTTTACCGCCCACCGTCTCTACATCATGGGCCCGTAGCTGCGAAAAAGGCGCGACAAGCGCGCCGGGTTGCACTGGCATGACTAACTCCTAAGTTCAAAAATTCTGACGAAAAACTACCCAGCCGCGCACATGCAGGTGCGTGACCGGAAAGACTTTCGGCAGAACTCATTGGGGTTGTCATGGGTATAGTTTACGTTTTGTGGCTTGCCTTGTGCAATGCAACAATCGCGCCGTACCGCAAAGAGGGTGATATCCGGCGCACGCGGTCACCAGACAACCTAAGCGAAAGAACCGTATGCCAGATCGTCAGCGTGCAGAGTTAGGCCCCCACGACCGCTTGGTATTCATTGTGTCGGACGGCACCGGCATCACCGCAGAAACCTTCAGCCACGCCGTGCTGGCGCAGTTTGAAAGCGTGCGCTTTGTGCAGCAGCGCGTGCCGTTTGTCGACTCGGCCGACAAGGCGCACGAGGCGGTGATTCGTATCAACGACGCCGGCAACCGCAGCGGCAAGCGGCCGATTCTTTTTTCCACACTGGTAAATCTTGAGCTGGCCGCGATTCTCAAAACCGCCAACGCGCTGCATCTGGATTTGTTTCAGACCTTTGTCGGCCCGCTGGAAGATGAGCTAAGCGTCAAATCCACGCACTCAATCGGCCGTGTGCATCAAGTGGCCGATACGCAGGCGTATAAAGACCGGATTGAGGCGATCAACTTTTCACTGGCGCATGACGATGGCCAGAGCAGCAAAGATCTGCTGCAAAGCGACGTGATTTTGGTGGGTGTTTCGCGTAGCGGCAAAACGCCGACCAGCCTTTACCTGGCCATGCAATACGGCATCAAAGCCGCCAACTGCCCGCTGATCCCTGAAGACTTTGAGCGCGGCACCCTGCCCTCGGCCATCAAACCGTTTCGTGAGAAATTATTTGGCCTATCGATTCTGCCCGAGCGGCTTTCTGAAATCCGCAACGAGCGGCGGCCCGGCAGCAAATACGCCAGCATTGAAAACTGCCGCTACGAAGTAACCGAGGCTGAGCGCATGATGCGCACCGAAGGCATCCGCTGGTGCAACTCCACCACCAAGTCGATTGAAGAGATCGCCACCACGCTACTGACGGAGCTGCAGCTGGAGCGGCGCGCGTATTGAGTGATACGTGGGTTAGCGGGCGGCAAACCCCGCGATATGCCGTCATTCCGAGCGAGGCGAGGAATCTTTGCCGCGATGAGCTGAGATTCCTCGCTACGCTCGGAATGACAGCGTTTTTATGAGGGTCTACGCAATATCCATGCGGTTTTTCAGGCATTTTCGCCCCAAAACCCGCATGAATACTGCGTAGGTACTGAAACATCCGCTCAAAACGTCGCTCCCTCGGGGACGTTGGCGAGTTCTGGGATCGGCTGCTCCTCGGGCGTGTGCTCATCATCGGCGACGGCCTGCGCTGCGTGCAGCGCCAATTCCGGGCTGCCAGTCGTCGCCAGGGGCTGCTCGGGTGCGCCCTGCGGGCTAATCGCCACCCAGGTCATTGCGCCGGCGACGGCAAATACTGCAGTCACGGTCGCCAGCGAAGCGGGCAGGCTGCGCGTGCGTTGGGTGGGTTCTGGGCGTGTGTGCTCTGCTTTTTGCTGCATGGTCTTCTCCTTGGTTAACGCAGTGGGTGCTACTGGGTTGAAACGGGAAATGCGCGAGGCCGGCGCAGCTTGGCGATGGTGGGCACAAAACTCACGATGCGCACCGCGTTGCACGCGAAATACGCAATCGCGATTGCTTGGCTGGCGACGGCTTGTGTTTCTGGCATGACGATCTCCGTTGCGATGGAGAAAGGCTAGAAGTTCACAGGCGAGGTCGGATCGGTACTAACCGACGAATTTCGCTGGATCGCTACCTAAATTTTGTGCGCCGGGCTTGCTGTAGATGCACAAGCGGGCCCGGTCAGCTTCTGACGGCGGGCGCGTGGCTGGATCGAATTGCCAGGATTATCTTGAACCACGTAGCTTTTTGAGGCGCTTGCGCAATATCCATGCGCCTTTTGAGGCAAAAGTGCCTGAAAAGGTGCATGGATATTGCGTACTACCTTTGACGTGTTACCTTGACATAGCCAATAAAAAAGGCGCCCTCCTTTCGGAAGGCGCCTTCTGGCCTATACCAGACGCGTTTACTTCTTCTCGACCGTGATCGAGGAGATTTCTACGCGGCGGTTGGGCTCCAAGCACTCGATCAAGGCTTTTTGGCCTTTCACGTCCTTGCACTCCTTGACTGGCTCAGTTTCGCCCTTGCCTTGCGCAGTTAACCGGTTAGCGGCTACGCCTTTGCCGACCAGATAAGCCTTCACAGCGTCGGCGCGGCGCTGCGACAGCTTCTGGTTGTACGCCGGAGAACCCAAGCGATCGGTGTGGCCGGTAATCACCACGCCACCAATGTTCGGGTTTTTCACCATCGCGTCGGCAAACGTATCCAGCTCGCTTTGCGGCAAACGCAGCTGCGCGCTGTCAATGCCAAACAGTTTGGACGCTGCCAGCGTGATCTTCTGCGGCGCTGGCGGAGGTGGTGGGGGCGGCGGCGGTGGAGGCGGAGGTGGTGGCGTAACCGGCGGAGGCGGTGGTGGAGGTGGCGGTGGTGGAGGCGGCGGCGGAGGTGGTGCCGGCGGCGCGCCAAAGGCCACGCTCAAACCCAGATTGAAGTAGTTGTTGCCACTGCTTTTGAGCCCTTGCCCAAACAAGTCTTCGCCCTTGTTGCCCAAGAAGCTGTACACGTGGCGGACATCGGCCTGCAGGCCAAACGTGTCTGAAAACATGTATTGCAGCCCAACGCCGGCGTTGACAAACGGTGATGTGCGTTTGTTGCCCGCACCGCCTACCACGCGCTCTTCACGCGAGGCACCCACACCGCCCAGCACAAACGGCCGGAACGGCCCGGAGCCGAACTTGTACAGCGCATCTGCACCCAGCAATGCCTGCTTGTAGCGGTTGCCGCTTACATCGGTCTTGGCATTGATACCGTTGAGCTGGAACTGCATATCCCAGTTTGGTGTCAGCGGTTTGCCAAATCTGAGCCCGCCGCCTTTACCCGTATCCAAACTACCAGCCGTGCTGTTGTTGGCGGTGTCCCAGTCTTTATCGGGATTGGCCAAGCTGAAGTTGGGCATCAAATACCAGTTCGGGTTGTAGCCGGACGCAGAGCTTTGCGCCTGCGCCGTCGTAGCGCCCATCGCGCAAGCGAGGGCCGATAGCGTAAGTAGGGATTTTGAAACCTTCATGGTGATTTCTCCTTATTGAAGGTTGGAGCGCGAGAAAGTCAGAACAACGGCGAAATGCTAATGAATTCGACCCGTCACAGTTGTAAGAGTTCTGTAACACTTTTTGTCAGACAGGATGCCATTCAGACGGAACTCATCTGAACCAGGACTGGGACGCTAGGCAAGTTAAATGATCGACTACGCAATATCCATAAGGGTTTTCAGGCAAAAGTGCTTGAAAACCCTTATGGATA
>JBOFGW010000033.1:0-4237 GCA_051649325.1 Burkholderiaceae bacterium
ACTTTAGATTCTGCGCATGATTGAACGGATTATTACCCAGCTCGCCCAAGAAGTCGCCCACCCTGCGGACAAAGTTCGCATGGCCATTGCGCTGCTGGATGAAGGCGCGACGGTGCCCTTTATCGCCCGCTATCGCAAAGAAGTCACCGGCGGCATGGACGATACGCAGCTGCGCCTGCTGGCTGAGCGCCTGACCTACCTGCGCGAGCTGGAAGAACGCCGCGCGGCGGTGCTGGAAGAAATTGAAAAGCAAGGCAAGCTGGATGATGCGCTCAAAGCACAGATTCTGGCGGCCGATTCCAAACAGCGGCTGGAAGATTTGTACGCACCCTTCAAACCCAAGCGCCGCACCCGCGCGCAGATTGCGATTGAAGCTGGGCTGCTACCGCTGGCAGAAGCGCTTGTATCTGACCGCAGCCTTGTACCGGCGGACGAAGCCGCCAAGTACCTCAACGCAGAAGCAAAAATTGAAACCGTCAAGGCCGCGCTGGATGGCGCGCGCGATATTCTGGCCGAGCGTTTTTCAGAAGATCCTGATCTTGTCACCGGCCTGCGCGATGCGCTGTGGGCGAGTGCAGAACTCGCCAGCAGCGTGGCCGAAGACAAGCGCAAAGAAATCGGCGCCGATGCAGAGCGCTTTTCTGATTATTTTGACCACCGCGAGCTGCTCTCCAAATGCCCGAGCCACCGCGCGCTGGCAATGCTGCGCGGGCGCAATCTTGGCCTGCTGCGCCTCGCCATTGATTTGCCTGCAGAGCAGCTTGAAGGACTCACCAAGCACCCGTACGAAGGCCGCATTACAGCGCAGTTGAAACTGAATATCGGCACGCAACCGGCGGACAGTTTTATTGCGGACTGCGTGCGCTGGGCCTGGCGCGTCAAGCTGCACCCCACGCTGGAAAGCGACTGCGTTACCAAGCTGCGTGAAGCGGCGGAGCTGGAAGCCATCCGCGTGTTTGGCACCAACTTGCGAGACGTGCTACTTGCGCCGCCGGCAGGCCATGCAGCCACGATGGGGCTTGACCCCGGCATTCGCACTGGTGTGAAAGTGGCGGTGATTGATGCCACCGGCAAGTTGCTGGATACCGCCACCATCTATCCGCACGAGCCGCGGCGCGATTGGGACGGCAGCCTGCACACGCTGGCCGCACTCGCGCACAAGCACAACGTCAAACTGATCGCCATTGGCAACGGCACTGCCAGCCGTGAAACCGATAAACTCGCCGCTGACTTGATCAAGCTCGCGCCGCAAGCCGGTATTCGCAAAGTGGTGGTGAGCGAGGCCGGCGCATCGGTGTATTCCGCCAGTGAATTTGCATCGCAGGAATTTCCGCAGCTGGATGTGTCGCTGCGCGGTGCGGTATCCATCGCGCGGCGGCTGCAAGACCCGCTGGCGGAGCTGGTGAAGATCGACCCCAAGAGCATCGGCGTGGGCCAGTATCAGCATGATGTGAATCAGCGGCAGCTTTCTCAGCAGCTGGATGCGGTGGTAGAAGACTGTGTGAACGCCGTGGGTGTGGATGTGAACACTGCTTCTGCGCCTTTGCTGGCGCGGGTTTCCGGCCTATCGAGCACCACCGCCAAAGCGATTGTGACGCACCGCGATGCGCACGGCGCGTTTGCCTCGCGCGATGCGCTGCGCAAAGTGCCGCGGCTGGGTGACAAAACGTTTGAGCAGTGCGCAGGCTTTCTGCGCGTGCCGGCCGGAGAAAATCCGCTGGACGCATCGGCCGTGCACCCCGAGGCGTATCCGGTGGTGGAGCGCATTCTGGCCAAGGTTGGCAAGCCACTGACAGAGGTGATGGGCCGCGCCGATGTACTCAAATCGCTCGCACCCAAAGAGTTTGCCGATGAGAAGTTTGGCATTCCCACCGTGCAAGACATTTTGCTTGAGCTCGCCAAGCCCGGCCGCGATCCGCGCGGTGAATTTGCCTACGCCACCTTTGATGACAGCGTGCAAGACATCAAAGATTTAAAAGAAGGCATGAAGCTGGAAGGCGTGGTCACCAACGTGGCTGCGTTTGGCGCGTTTGTGGACATTGGCGTGCATCAAGACGGCCTGGTGCATGTGAGCGAACTGGCCGACCGCTTTGTGAAAGACCCGCGCGAAGTGGTGAAGGCGGGTCAAAAAGTGACCGTGCGCGTGGTAGAAGTAGATGTGCCGCGCAAACGGATTGCGCTGTCGATGAAAACGCAAAGCGCAGGGCAAAATACACAGGGAAAACCTGCAAGCACGCAGGTTCCAAGCGCTTCTTCAGGCAAAAATGGCTCAAAACCCGCATCAAATATGCGTGGAGCGCCTTCAAATGCAGTGCAAAACTCTGCCATGGCGGATGCGTTTGCGAAGTTGAGAAAGCCTTAGAAAAGGCCCTACGCAGTATCCATGCGATTTTTCAGGCAAAAATGGCTGAAAAGGCGCATGGATATTGCGTACATGCCATTTGGATTGGCTGTCATTCCGAGCAAAGCGAGGAATCTAAGCTTTCGATAGATGAGATTCCTCGCTTTGCTCGGAATGACATCAGACGTGTTGGCCTTTTTTTTACGCAGCGCTGATCACAACTTCACCGCCGCCCTGCGCTCCTGATGCAAATACTCCTCGCTTTGCATCTCAATCAGCCGCGAGACCGTGCGCGCAAACTCATTGGCAAACTGCCCTTGCGTGTACAGCTGCTCGGGCGGTACGGCGGCTGAGATGAGTAGCTTGACTTTGTGGTCATACAGCACGTCCACCAGCCAGGTGAAGCGCCGCGCCTCGCTGGCCATGTTCACACCCATCTCCGGCACACCGCTCAAAATCACCGTGTGAAAACGCGAGGCTAATTCAAGATAATCGTTTTGCGAGCGCGGGCCACCGCACAGTGTGACAAAGTCAAACCACACCACGCCGCCCGCACGCCGCAGCGCTTTGATCTCGCGGTGTTCGATGTGCAGCACCGGCGATTCGTCTGCACGCTCGGCAATGCTACTGAAAGCCTTATCCAGCGCCGCTTTCGCCGCCGCATCGTGCGGCACGATGTAGGTTTGCGCCTGCGCGAGCGACCGTTTACGGTAGTCGATGCCCGCGTCCACGTTGACCACATCCAGCTGTTCGTTGAGCAGATCAATCGCCGGCAACATGCGATCACGATGTAGCCCGTCTGGATACAGCCCGTCCGGCGGAAAATTGCTCGTGATGACAAAGATCGTCTGATACTCGAATAGCGGCGAAAGCAGACGATGCAAAATCATCGCATCTGCAATATCACTGACATGAAACTCATCAAAACAAATCAGCCGGTATTTGCGCGCCACGCGCTTAGCCACTTCTTGCAGCGGGTCGGCCGTGCCGCGCAGCTCTTCCAGCTCGCGGTGAATGCTGCGCATAAATTCGTGGAAGTGAATGCGCGTCTTGCGCACCGCCGGAATCTCCTGATAGAAGATGTCCATGATGAAGCTCTTGCCCCGCCCCACCCCTCCCCACAGCCACACCCCTTTGGGCACTTTGGGCGGATTGAACAAGCGATTGAGCTTTGAAGCGCGCAGCTTTTTGTATTCCTTGAACTGCGCGTTCAGCTCCTGCAAACGGTCTACCGCGGCAAGCTGCGCGCCGTCTGCGGTGTAGCCGCGATCAGCGAGGGTTTTGAGATAGGTGGATTTGACTGACATAAAAAAAGGCGGGCAATGCCCGCCATCTTACGAAACCTTTGAACTCTATTTTTTTACTTCTTCTGCTGGCTTAGCAGTCTCGGCAGGCGTGCTCGCTGCATCGGTTGCTCCAGCAGGTGCAGGCGCGCCAGAAGCCATTTCAATCTCAAAAAGCGACGGATAGTCGTAGGCTGCACCAGTGGCTACGTCAACCCCGGCTCCAATGATGCCGCCGAAAAGAATGTTGCCAAATGCCATTGCCTTGGTTGACGATTTGAACGCGGCATTTCCAGGTTCTACCCCAGCTTTCGTGCAAGCAACCTGCATGTCCGAAATACTGCGGCGAACCGTCACTGAACCCGGCGTATCCACAAACCAGCTGCCTTTGTCGTTCTTTAGTTCACACTTGGCACCGGCAACTTGCTCCCCTTTGAGCTTGGTTTGCACAGAAACGGGCTGGTTGTGGCCGCCCACGATAGACGCGCAGCCAGAAGCAAGCAGCACTGCGCTGCATGCAGCGATAGTCTTAATCAAGTTTTCCCCCTTAAATTTCAGAATGTGCGATAGAAAGCACACCAAAAGTGTAAGGGAAAACCTCCCAATTAGAAGT
>JBOFGW010000034.1:0-5066 GCA_051649325.1 Burkholderiaceae bacterium
GCTGCCGCTGGCGGTGGTCATGCGCCGCGCACCCCCACCGCCCGCAGGAATGGTGTAGATCTGCGAAGCACCGTCTTTAGATAGCGTGACCGCCAGCACGCGCCCATCCGGTGAGAATGCCGGCGCGCTATTAGAGCCGCGAAACGCCGCTACACGCGTGCGTTTGCCGCTGGCAACTTCATGCACAAACACCACCGGTTTCTTGTCTTCAAAACTCACATACGCCAAGCGGCTGCCGTCTGCGCTCCAGGTGGGCGAGATGATCGGTTCGCGCGAGCGCAGCGCGGGCTGCGCGTTAAAGCCGTCTGAATCCGCTACTTGCAGCTCATAACTGGTCTGCGACTGGCGCACCACGTAGGCGATACGGGTCGCAAACACGCCTTTGTCGCCGGTGATTTTTTCGTAAATGCGGTCGGCAATCTGGTGCGCGGTCAGGCGCAGATTGTCAGGCGTGGGCGCATACGCGAGCGCATCCAGCTGCGTTTGCTTCACAGCGTCAAACAGCCGGTAGCGCACATCAAAGCTGCCGTTGGCCAAGCGCTGCACCGAGCCGATCACCACCGCATCAGCGCCCTTGGCTTTCCATTCGCCGTAGTTCAGCGTGGCGTTTTCGGGCAGCGCGGCGCTGCCGGCGTCTACCACTTTGAACAGGCCGCTTCGGGTCAAGTCGGCGCGGATGACATCATCAATGTCTTGCGGCGGCGCGTCGCCGGCAAAGTTCACGACCGCGATGGGAAACTGCTGCGCGCCGGAGCCGGAGATTTCAACCCGCAACTGCGCATGCGCTTGTTGCATGCCTAGGCCAATCAGCAGCGCAAAGCTTAGGAGAATTTTTTTCAAGAGGATTTTTGTCATTGCTAGAGTAATAACCGATAGTGTATTTGCGTGCGTATTCTGAAAAACACCACACTTTGTAACTGGAGATGACTGCAACTGGGTGCGAACACTACTTTCTTGGGCGATACACAATCTCCAGGCTGCGCGGATACACGCCTGAATCGGGCCGTGGGAAGGGGTTGGTCTTGCGAATACCGCGCTCCACGGCTGCATCAAACGCGGCGTCTCCACTGGACTTAGAGAGGCTTACTGTGCCAGGCGTTCCATCAGGCAGCAAAGCCACGCTAAACACGACCGGGTCGTTGCTTGCGACGGATGCTTCATCAAACACAGTGTTGCCGCGCACCGCGGCCACTACTTTGGCTGCATAACTTGCATCCCCGCGCGGGCTGGCGGCCTGCGCGGCAGTACCGGTTGCGGTGGGTGCACCGGTGCCGGCCTGCGCGATCAATTGCTGGCGGCGGCGCTCAAACTCTTCGTCGCGCTTTTTGAGTTCAGCAGCGGCCTTTTCTTTTTCTTGCTTGAGTTTTTGCTCAGCCTCTTTTTTTGCCTGCAGCTCTTCGCGTTTTTTCTCTTCTTCAAGCTGTTTTTTCTCGGCTTCAACCTTGCGCTGCTGCTCTTCTTTCTTTTTCTTCTCCAGCGCAATGTCGGCTTCGCGGTCTTCTTCTACTTTTGGCGGCGGCGCCGGTTTGGGCGGCTCGGGCTTGACTTCGGGCTGCGGTTCCGGCGGCGGCTGCACCACCTTGGGCGCGGCTTCGCGCGGCAGCGGGGCCCACAGCTCGGCCTCAATCGCGGCGGGCGGTGACGTGGTCCAGGCCGTACCGATCACCAGCATCAACACCAGCAGCGCATGCGCGCCGAGCGCGAGCAGCAGCGAGCGCGGCAGCGCGCCATCGCGCGGCGGCTTGGTGCGGCCTTGGCGCTGCGCCGCAATCGCATTGAGCTGATCGAAGTTGATGCTGGCGGAATAGCCGGCCGGTTCGAGCTTCACTGCTTGCGGTCCTTCACTGACAAGCCCACGCGTGCGACGCCGCCGGTGCGCAAATCGCTCATCAGCTTGACCACCATGCCGTAGGGCACGTTTTCAGAAGCGGAGATCACCACCGGCTGATCCGGCTTTTTCGCGAGCTGCTGCTTGATCACCTGCACCGCTGCATCAATATCGCGGCCTTGGTCGTACACAAACTCATTGCGCGCAGACGGATGGCGGTCGCTGATGCGGGTGACCAGGCCCTTGTTGTTCATCACCACTTCAATCGGCTCGGACGGCGGCGTGTTGGCGCGCTGCCCCACCGTGGGCAGATCAATTACCGTGGGCGTGATCAGCGGCGCGGCGACCATAAAGATCACCAGCAGCACCAGCATTACATCAATGTAGGGCACCACATTGATGTCAGACTTGTAGCCGCGCGTGCGGCGGCTCTTCCACTCGTTCATTTGCTCTGCCGTTGCAGGATGTTGGAAAACTCATCCATAAAAGTTTCAAACCGGTTTGCCAGGCGATCAATCTCTGCCGTAAAGCGGTTGTAGGCCACCGTGGCCGGAATTGCGGCAAACAGGCCAATCGCCGTGGCAATCAATGCCTCCGCAATACCGGGCGCTACGCTGGCGAGCGTTGCCTGCTGCACATTCGCCAGGCCGCGAAAGCTGTTCATGATGCCCCACACCGTGCCAAGCAGGCCGATATACGGCGACACTGAACCCACAGACGCCAGCGAGGGCAGGCTGCGCTCCAGCGCATCCATCTCGCGCTGGTAGCTCGCGCGCATGGCGCGGCGCGCGCCGTCCAGCTGCGCATTGGCGTCGGTAGATTTGCTTTGCCGTACCTTCAAATATTCATGCATACCGGCTTCAAAGATGCGCTCCAGCGGGCCGGCGCCTTTGCGGTTTTGCTGCGCGCGCTGCAGCAGGCCGGCCAAATCGCCGCCGCTCCAAAAATCATGTTCAAAGCTGCGCGTGGCGCGGCCGGCCGCCGAGAGCGAGAACCATTTTTGAAAAATTTTGGTCCAGCTCCACAGCGACATAAACAGCAGCAACAGCATCACCGCTTGTACGGGAATGCTGGCTTGCGTGATCAGATGCAGGATGGATAGATCAGCGGGTGTAGTTGTATTCATGCAAGAGTGTGATCGCTTTAGGGTTGTGCGCTTAAGGTTGCACTTGAAGAAGCCTGCATTTGCAGCAAAGTAGCAAGCTGCTGGGGCATGCGTTTTGGGTTCAATGAGGCGCAGTCTACATAGGCGAGCCGGATGCTGCTTTGAACGAGTAGGGACGCTTGCCCTTGCGGATTTTCCCGCAATACGTGCTGCGCAAGCTCAACGGTTGCTTTTCTTACGCTTTGGATGCGCGCTGTGACCACAAGTTCCTCTTCCAGCCGCGCCGGTTGCAGGTATTTGATCTCCAGCGATTCCACGACGAGCACGCCGTTGTCGGCCTCTTTCAAACTCGCATGCGGCAAGCCCAATGCCCGCAGCCATTCGGTGCGGCAGCGCTCCATGAACTTGAGGTAGTTGGCGTAGTACACAATGCCAGCGGCGTCTGTATCTTCGAAATACACCCGCATCGGCCAGCGGAACTCTTTTTGCATAGCCGCAAGTGTAGTCCCAAAGTGCTCTACGCAATATCCATGCGGGTTTTCGAGCAGAAATGCTTCAAAAGGCCCGTCGATATTGCGTAGAGGCTTTTAACGCTGCGGCGCCTTCCAATCAAACATGGCGCCGCCGGGCCGCTGACGGTTCAGCCATGGCACCAGGAACGACAGCGCAAACAGCGCGAGCACCGGCCCGTTGGGTTTGAACGCGGTGAATTGCCAAGTGAAAGCCAGCAGCGCTACGGCCATTGCGAAACCGATGCGCACCCGTGGATCGCGCGGCGTGGTGAGCGGATCGCTGATCATGAAAAACGTGAACAGCAGCAGCGCGCCGTTTTGCAGTTGATGCCACACAATCCACGGATTGGCGCCCAGCACGTAAACGCGCAGTGCGATCAAGGCGATAAAGGTGCCGAGAAACGCAAAGCTCACATCCCAGCGCGCGGCCTTGCTGGCGACCATTGTGCCCAGAATGAAGAACCACACCGCCAGCACAATCGCTTGGCCCCACTGCCCCGGTGAGAGCCACGCACCGGGCAACACATAGCCCGCCAGCACTGCAGCAAGATTGGCGGGGTTGAATAGATGGCTGTGTTTACCCGGTGCGTATTCATAGCGGATGAAGAATTTGCTGCTGATCGCGATGCAGGCTACGAGCGGATGCACCCAGAAATTTTCCGCCCGCACCAGAATTGAAATGCCAAAGCAGGTGACCAACGCGGATAAGTAACCCTTGTGCTGCAAACCCTTGGCCTGCAGCCAAATGGCTTGCGTGAGCAAGGCCGCGGCGAAGGTGAGGGCGATTTGTTGCCAAAGCAGCGCAAAGTCGCGGATGAAGACGCCGATGGTGAGAAAGGTGCCCAGGAAGGTGATTTGCAGCAGGCGTGGGTCTAGTTGCCGTAACACGGCAACTAGACCCCTGGCGAGAGTGGACACCCCCCTTCCGTCCCCCCGCCGAGCGGGGGGAAACTGAGCCGCGCTGTCATCCCGGCGAAAGCCGGGATCCAGGGCCGTCGCTGGCTGATGCACCTCCTGGATTCCGGCTTGCGCCGGAATGACGGCTTCATTTATTGAAGCAGTGCGCGTGTTCATGGCTGCCTCATCGAACTAGGCCACAAATTGCGCCACCACTCATTGCCACCTTCGCTACCACGCACCGGCTGCTTGAGTTCCATCTTGCGGCGAATCTCCGCCAAATCCCAACCGGTCAGCGATGCAAGCTGCTGCGCTTCACGCTCTTGCCGCCGCGTGACTTCAGCAAAATAGCGTGCGCCTTCCGGGCAGTTGACCGCGCCTTTAAACGGATGGCGCAGCACGTAACGCGTCTGCCAGTTTTGCCGGTCATTCGTCTGCGTGAACATCAAATCTTCTGGGAACGTGTCGCGCGTGTAGCGCACATGCAGGCGCGTGAGCATGACCGGCTGCGCACCTCCAGGCATGGGGCGTGGGCGCGGCAATATGCGTGGTTGCGGCGAATTTGGGGTAACTGCGGGCGCAGGCAAAATCGTCGGCATAGGCATCGGCTGCACAGGCGGCGGCGCAAATTCCATACCGTCGTTCACCCACCACACGCCGGCCTTGCGCAGCTCTTCTTGCGACAGCGGATCGGCCGCGCATGGGTCGCACCAGCTCATGTCCC
>JBOFGW010000035.1:0-6875 GCA_051649325.1 Burkholderiaceae bacterium
GATGTCAGTCCGCGTCAACGCCAAGAACATCGGCGTTGCACCGATGTACAAAGACTGGGCGGTGCAGTTTGCCTTGCTGAACAGCGCCAATGAACCTGTTGCAACGGCGCCCGCCAACTTCAAGCTATCGACCGTCAAGCCGGGTGAGGCCTTTGCCCTCGCTGGCAATTTGTCACCGAACAACTTGACGCCCGGAACCTATCGGCTGGCAGTTCGACTCATTCAGCCCAACGCTGATGTCGCGAAAACAGAGCGCTGGAAACTTGACGCGAGGAACACCTACATTCTGTTCGCAAACGATTTGCCAACGGTAAACGGCACCTGGGGAACCGACAACGGTTTGAAGGGTGGTTGGTCAGTGTTGGGATCTGTTGCCCTGCGCTAGCCTGCGTTGCACGCGCAAGTATCAAGTGCGCGCCTGCCAGCCCCGGCCGGCGCCGAACAGAACATTAAACCGCGCCAGACATCGTTTATTGAACACAACTACGCAATATCCATGCGCCTTTTCGGCCATTTTTACCCGAAAAGGCGCATGGATATTGCGTAGAGGCATTAAAAATCACTGCACGGTAGCAAATTCAGTCCGATACAAAGCAGGTGTGAATGCAGTACTGCGTTTGAATTCACGCGTGAAGTGCGCCTGGTCCGAATATCCGCAGAGGTAGCCGATTTCAGAAGGCGCCATGCGCGATGTGCTCAGCAGCCGCGCACTGCGCGCCAAGCGTGCCTGCGCAACCAGATCGCGGAAGCTCTGCCCGGCCGCAGCGAGATGACGCTGCAATGTTCTTCTGGACAAAGTGAGTTCATCGGCGAGCGATTGCACCGTCCATGCCCGGCCCGGGTCTGCAAGCAGCCGCTCGCGCACCCGCGCAATCAGGTTAGCGAGGTCTTGATCCTGCGCCTGCGTAGCGATGGGCACCGCAAGCGCAGGCTGCCACGCGATCTGCCAGGTGTCAGTAGTCGTAACGGCGCCCACGTCTTGCCACTGCCCACGCTCGCGCAGCCATGTCTGCGTTCCTTGCAGACGCGCCTTGACATCAACCGCACCGATCCGCTCCATCAGTGCCACCAGCAGACCAAAGATCAGTAAATCCTCCGCAGCGCTAGGTGGCTGCGCGCTGTCCAACGAGATGTGCCTCACGATGATTTGACCGGCTGCAGAAGATTCGATCACCACGCGGTGGCGCGAGTGCACAAACTTCTCCAGTTTCTGCCAGCGATGCAGCAAATCCAGCGGCTCGCGCGCCAGCGCCAGTGCAATCAGCGTGGGTTCTTCGGGCAGATCATTCAGCGCCTCGCCAATACGCAGCAGCGCGCAGGGGTCATGGCTTTCCGAAAGCTGTGCAAGTAGCGCACGCTTGTTCTGTAGCGATACATGCGCTGCGCGGCCGCCTGGTGCGGCCCGCATTGCGATGCCTTGGCGCTTTAATCCGGCGGCGATCAACCGCATCATGGCTGCAGAGGCAAAGTCGTTCATCGCTGTGATGTTTGCATATCCTGTGGGCGTAGCGGCAATCGCGTCGGCCGTATGCCGCTGGCGTCGCGGATGGCATTGGCCACAGCCGCAGCGGCTGCGACAATCGCCGTCTCACCCGCACCCGTGGGCGCTTCGCCTTCATCCACGAGAATGATTTCCATCGGCGGCACATCGGCTATGCGCGGAATCGGCGCGTCGGCAAAAGTGCCGGCAGCAACCTGCGATGCAGCAATCGGCAGCTTGTCTGTAAAGACCATGCCAAGCCCCCACACCAGATTGCCTTCGCATTGGGCGCGCACTTGGTCTGGATTGACCATCATGCCGCAATCGTGCGCGCACCACAGCTTGAGCACCTTTACCTCGCCAGTGGCAGGCGTTACTTCCACATCGGCCACCGCGGCCGCGTAACTCATCGCTTTATAGATGCCGCACGCAACCCCTCTGCCGCGCAATGTGCCGGGTGAAGCAGCACGCTTGGCCGCAGCCCAGCCCGACGCAGTAGTAGCCGCACGCAGTGTTCTTGCCAAGCGTGGATCTTCAATGTGCGCAAGGCGGAACTGAACTGGATCGGCCTTGGCCACGCGCGCACATTCGTCCATCGCGCTTTCGATCGCAAACACATTCGGGCCGGCGCCCAGACCGCGCCACGGGCCGGTCAACACGGGCAGCCTGACAAGATCGAATTCCGTACGCTTGCTACGCGCGCGGTAGGCGAGCGATGCACCCCGCGCGACGCCATCATCGCCAATCAGGTTGGTTAAACGCTGTATCCAGGGCGGCAATACCGCGTTGGTAAAGAGAATGTGGCTGCTGGCAAAAGCATGCCACCATTCATCCAGCTTGCCATCGCGCAAACGCGCACGCAGTCGGTGGCTTGAAGGTGGCCGGTGAAACGCTTGGCGAAATTCCTGCGCGCGCGTCCACTGAACTTTCACGGGCGCCCGCACTACCTTGGCCAGCACGGCGGCCTCTAGCTCCACTGTGCAAATGGTTTTGCCGCCAAACGCGCCGCCGACGCGTTGCCCGTACACGATCACGTCAGACTCATCAAACCCCAGGCGCTTCACCATCACATCACGCTGATAAAACAGGTCTTGCGTGCCAACCCATAGCCGCAGCGTGTTGTCGCCGCCCACTTCCGCCACGGCGCAGCGCGGCTCAATCGGTGCGTGCGCAGCGAGTGGGATATCGATACGCAAGTCTACGTCCCACTCGCGGTCTTTACGGACTGCGTCCTTATGAATCAGATTTGCAAGATACCCTGCGCTCGCAAGCCGCGCATCAATGTCGATTGCGCTGTCAATATCCTCTTGCTCGAATGCGCCTTCCACCTGCCATTGCAGGTTCAACGCTGCTTCGATGCGATCCAGCGCGCCCGGCGTGCGCGCCACAATGCCGATGCCTGGTGCATTCATTTGCGTGAGCAGGTCATCACGCACCAGTGCGACAAAACCCGGCACCGCGCGCGCCGCAGCTTCATCCATGCGAATCATCGTTGAAGCCAGTTCTGGCGAGGATGCTGCGCGCAGCACGCGGCCATAGAGCATGCCGGGCCTGCGCACGTCCGCTGCGTAGAGCGCTTGACCGGTCACAATTTCAATGCCTTGCTCAAGCGGCATGCGCTTGCCCACAAACTTGCCCCCTTGCTTGAACAGAGCAAGTTCATCATTGCGCAATGCTCGCGCCTTAATCACGCCCTGCGTACGGCCGGCAGCGAGCGCCTCGCGTAGCGTCGCGCAGGCCTGTGCGAGCGGCAATGCAAAGTCTTTCACCGATTCACTGCCGACGCTTGCACGCACGCGCCCGATGCTGGCTGTGGTGTGCAGCTGCGTATCAAGCTCGCCCCACTCAATGCCCAGTTCTTCGCAGGCAATTTGCTTGAGCGCGGTGACGATGTTTTGCCCCATCTCCACGCGCGGAATGTGCAACGTATAGCGGCCACCGGCAAATCTGATCCACGCTAGCGCGTCCTGCGGCTGCGGCGCCGGCCGCTTGGGAATCACCGGTAGCGCGCAGCCAGGCGCAAAGACCACTGTCAATCCGGCACCGGCCAGGCTAAGGAAAGCCCGCCGTTTCACGCCTTGCGCCCGGCCAATCGCGCTGCACTATGCACCGCCTCACGGATGCGCTGTTGCGTACCGCAGCGGCACAAGTTGCCGGCCAGCGCTTCATCGATCTGTGCATCTGTGGGTTTTGGCGCTCTACGTAAAAGCGCCACGGTGCTCATGATTTGGCCGGACTGGCAATAGCCGCATTGCGGCACCGATGCGGTCAGCCACGCTTGCTGCACGGGATGCAACGCGCCGCCTTGAGCCAATTCTTCAATCGTCACAACCGCGCGGCTGCCAAGCGCTTTGGCACTGACCAGGCAACTGCGCTGCGCCTGCCCTTCAATCAGCACCGTGCATGCACCGCACAGCCCCACGCCGCAGCCAAATTTGGCTCCCACTAATCCCAAAACTTCGCGCAGCACCGTCAACAGCGTTTCTTCCTGCCATTCATCTGGCACTTGCATTGCACGATTGTTGATGTTGAGTTGCATGGTGGCCACTCGCAGAATTGAGTAGCTCCCAGCTTCGCGCCATCCAACTCATTCGTATTGAATGTTTGTGCCACCCAGGGTTTTCATGCACACTAATGCGCAATATCCACGGACGTTTCCAGCCACTTCCACCCCAAAACCCGCATGGATATTGCGTAATCGTGATTGATTGGTGGTCTACTGGCTTTCCCCCGCCTGGCGGGGGAATTAGAAGAGGGTGCCCACCCTTTCCCAACGGGTTAGGCGCTGCGCGCCTAACCCATATGCAGCCCACCATTGCACGAAAAATCCGCGCCGGTGGTAAAGCCTGAATCTTCGCCTGCCAGCCACGCGACGACGGAGCCAATCTCCTGCGGCGTACCCAAACGCTTGACGGGAATGGTGGCCACGATCTTCTCAAGAATTTCCGGCTTGATCGCACGCACCATGTCGGTACCGATGTAGCCGGGGCTCACGGTGTTCACGGTCACGCCTTTGGACGCAACCTCTTGCGCAAGCGCCATGGTGAAGCCGTGCATGCCGGCCTTGGCGGCGGAATAGTTGGTCTGCCCTGCCTGACCCTTTTCACCGTTGACGGAGCTAATCTGAATAATGCGGCCCCAGCCTTTTTCCACCATGCCGGGCACCACCTGCTTGGTGACGTTGAACATGCTGTTCAAGTTGGTGTCGATCACGGCGTGCCAGTCTTCCGGCGTCATCTTCAGAAACATGCGGTCTTTGGTGATGCCAGCGTTGTTGACCAGTACGTCGATGGTGCCATGCTGCTCGCTCGCATCTTTGAACGCCTGCACGGTGGAGTCCCAATCGGCCACGTTGCCCACGGAGGCATAAAAGGTATAGCCATCAGCCTTTTGCTCGCCCAACCATTTGTTGAAGTCGCGCGAAGGGCCGCAGCCGGCGATGACTTTCATGCCTCTGTCATGCAGCGTTCGGCAAATTGCAGTGCCGATTCCGCCCATGCCGCCTGTCACGTATGCAATGCGTTGTGCCATTTTTCTGTCTCCTGGTTGACCTTCGAACTTTTATTTATGCCACCTTCACTTGTACGTAGCGGCCCGGCGCAGGCTCAATCGGCTTGAACGCGGCGCTGCCTGCGCGCGTAGGCGCAGGCCTGGTACCGCCCGCGTGCGCGGCCAGCCACTTGCTCCAGAGCGTCCACCAACTGCCGGGATGTTCCTGCGCGTGTGCAACCCAGTCGGTTGAACTGCCTGCGAGTTTGCCACCCGTCCAATAACTGCGCTTATTCTTGCTGGCGGGGTTGATCACGCCGGCAATATGGCCAGACGCGCCCAGCACGAAGCGAATGTCTTTTGCGTGCAAAGCCTTGGCCGATTCAAACGCGGCGTTCCACGGCACGATATGGTCTTCGCGGCTGCCGTACACAAACGTGGGCACGTCAATGCTGGTCAAATCCATCTTCACGCCCAGGCTTGGCAGCTTGCCGCTAACAAGCGCGTTGTTCAGGTACAGGTTGCGCAAGTACCAGCAGTACATCGGGCCGGGCAAATTGGTGGAATCGCCATTCCAGTAGAGCAGGTCAAACGCTGGCGGCGTTTCGCCCTTCAGGTAATTGCTGACCACGTAGTTCCATACCAGATCATTGGGGCGCAGTGCAGAAAATACATTGGCCAGTTCTTTGCCGGACATCAAACCGCCACCCGCAAGCGCGCTTTCACGCATCGCCACCTGCGCCTCATCGATAAACACGCCCAGAATGCCAGGGTCTGAAAAATCCAGCAGCGTTGTCAGCAGCGTCAAGCTTGCTGCGGGAAACACCGCGCCTTTTGGCTGTTTGGCGCGCAGCACGGAAAGCGCAGAAGCCAGCAGCGTGCCGCCCACGCAAAACCCCAGCGTATTCATTTGCGGCTCGCCGGTGATTTTTGCTACGGCAACCATGGCTGCAATCGGGCCGTGCCAGAGATAATCGTCCCATGTGGCGTTGTCCATTTGGCCGTGCAAGGGATTGCGCCAGCTCACCAGAAACACGGTGTTGCCCTGCTCGACCGCGTAGCGCACAAGCGAGTTTTCCGGCTGCAGATCGAGGATGTAAAACTTGTTGATGCACGGCGGCACAATCAAAAATGGCCGCTTGGCCACGGTGGGCGTGAGCGGTTTGTATTGAATGAGCTGGATAAACTCATTCTCAAACACCACATCACCGGGCGTGGTGGCAACGTTCTTGCCCACCGTAAATACCGAATCATCCGCCTGCGAAATCTTGCCCTTCTGCATGTCTGACAGCAGGTTGGCAATACCCTTTGAAATGCTCTCACCGCCCGTGGCCTGCGCCAGCGCGAGTGCTTCCGGGTTGGTGAGCAAATAGTTGGAAGGCGAAAGCGCGGCAAGCCACTGGTCCAGCGCAAACGCAAATTGCTCGCGCTCATGCTTGGGCAGATGCACCAATGATTTAAGCTGCTCGATATGCTGCGCGTGCAGGCCGTACCAACCCGCCATTTGCGCAAACACTGCGTTGCTCTGCCAGTTGGCATCGCCAAAGCGCCGATCAGCCGCCACCGTATCCGGCTTAGGGCCAGACATAATGTGCTGCAGATAGTCGCGCTGCCACTGCAGAAACTGCTCGGGATCAATCAACGTCGGCAGTTGGCTAAAAAAATCCGCGGTGGAAGACGGCGTAGCTGACATGAATTATTCTCTGACCTTGAGCAGGAGCTGATGCAATAGCGGCATTGTTCAGGGCGCGTGTTGCCCTGTCAATGAGGAAAATCAAGCCTTTGCGCTTTGCCCGGTCTGGTCCAGGCTTTTTTGGAGATGCTGTGCTTTACATTGTTGCGGCCGGTTGGCTCTACGTGGTGTTGATGATGTCCATCACCGAACGCAGTGTGGCGGCCGGGCTTG
>JBOFGW010000036.1:0-10199 GCA_051649325.1 Burkholderiaceae bacterium
TCAGCGCGGCGTATTCGGTACGGATTTGCACAAACCGCTGATAATGCGAGCCCTGCGCGTTTTGCGGAGAACCTTCGCCTTGCAACACAATCGCATCAAACGCCGCAAGCGCAGTTTTCAGGCAGATCACCGGTTTGGCACCGGGCAAATCCAGCTCTGCGGGTGAAAGCTGCAGGCTGCGGTCGCCACAAAACGCCGCGTCTTCGCCCACATCAGCAGACAGACGCTTGAGTCCATCGCCCAGCGTGGCGTAAAAGCTGCCCACGGTTTCATAGTCAAGCGCCATCGGTGTCAAGCGTGGACCGGGCGCGCCACGCACGAATATGCGCTCGGGTGCAAACCCTTCGCCATCTGGCTCGTTGGAATCTTCGGGCCGCTCCAAGTGGATAAAGTGTTGCAGCGTGGCCTGATTGAACGGCGCAAGCTTCACAACCACACCCGCAGGCAGATAACCGGGATCCAGCGGGAAATTCATCCGCCCAAAGCGCGGCACACCGCCCAGCGCTGCAGTGATATTCCAGACCGCAGCCAAATGGCTCATTTCTTCAATCGCCACATCAATGATTTCGCGCCGCCAGCGCGCCACGGCAGCGCCTTGAGCTGCGCTCAAACCTTCTCCAGCCGTGTCTTTCAAACTAAAGGCTGCGTACAAGTACGTGCACATCAAGTTGTGCTCAAGCTCAGCCGCCTCATACAGCGAGTGAATCAATTGTTCGCGGCTGGGTCCATTCATGTCGTGCAACTGTACTTCCGGTTCAGTTTAGATAGATGCGCACCAATTTGGCCTGCTGAACACCTTCCGGTGGCGGCAGAAACATGCCGCCGTTGGTCGTGACATACAGCGTCTTTTTTCCGTTTAGCTGAGGCCCCAAAATGACGGAGGTGCTTCCAACCATACCTTGTAACGCACCGGAGACAATCGTTTTTTTGCCCGATTTATCAATTTTGACAACACTGTTATAGACGTGCGTGGCAGCAAACAAGCTGCCTTCTGCGTCCATCGCGAAATCGTCGATGTTTACGCCGCTGGCAACGACTTCAGGCTTACCTGGGCCCTTATTTGACTGAAGCGGCACTGAAATCAATAGCTGCTTTGCAGTATTGGAAATCAACACCCGGTTTTGTTGAATCCGAATTCCGTTGGCTGCAGGGAAAGGACTCGATGCATCGGCGCGCTCAAGTAGTGGATCAGCAAGCCATTGCGACACGCTTGCTGTTTGAAGATCAAGCTGCCACACCACTCCTTTGTATGAATCCGCGATAAGGTATTTTTTCTCCGAGAGCTGCGAAATTCCATTCAAAAACAAGCCATTTGGAACAGCAAACGTTTGTTTTACTTTTCCATCTTTCTCCAAATGAAAAATTGCCGCTTTACCTGCCTTATCGCTACCCGTTACAAGAAAAGAACCATCGTTTGCTCCAGCAATTCCAGCCGCCTTTCCCGGAACAGTAGCAAAGCGAACCAACTGCTTATCTTGGAGTAGGTAGATCACACCATCTTCATGGCTGGTTACGTAGAGTTTTGCAGAAGACTGATCGAAATAAAGGTTCTCCAAAAACGTGTTCTTAGGTAACTCGACAACCACTTCGCTTTTCAAGAGCGATTCTTGTACGCCTTGAAAGATCGGCGGCAACACTTGCGCATGTGCGACCGCGAGCACCACGCAAAACCCGACGATGAGCTTGACGACATCAGATATCAGTTTCATTTCAGACCTCTGTGATTCATTTCGCTTTAGTAAAGCGTTGTTCAACGAACAAAAATTCCGGCTCGCCTGGATACTTCACGTAAATTTTCTGCGAATTCACTTGTGGGCTCTCGATCTCAATCTCAAAGCGCAGATCGCGCTTTCGGCCCGTGGGTTTAGGTCCGTTGCCCGCCTCGGTACTTTCACCTTGAAGCGCAATGCGCGAAGGTGACGCTGCTAACACGCTGCGGTACCACATCTGCCCAGGTTCAAAAGTGTCAATCGTGACAAGCTCAAACCGATCATCAAGATTATTGAAACTAAGAATGGCGATTCGATTTGAGGGATTGCCGGCAAAACTACCGGTCAGTTCTTCTCGCAGGTATCGTCCGCCGAGAATCCATTGCCGAGCCACCTTCAGCTCAGTCGAAACAATTGGTTTAGCTCCCATGGCAGGCCAAACCTTCATCTCCACGTTCCAATTGCCCACAAGCGGCTCGAGCCATTTATGTTTTTCACCGGGCAACGCGAGGCGCGCGCTTGCCGGCAAACTGTCTTTTGTTTGACCAGTTTGGGCGTGCGCCAATTTGATGTTGGTGACGCTCAAAACAAGCACGTACAACATTATTGCGACTAGCGATTTGTTCATGTTTCATTCCTAGTTGATGATCGAAAGAATGGATACCGCCTGCCTATCTGGCACTGAACCAAGACGCAGTTGCGGTCCTGCTTGGCGAGATGGATTATTTAACGCGAACACAGGCGTTTCATCTACCCAACGCCTCAATAACTGTTTGCGCAGTACTTGCACCTGAGAAATTTTGCTGCCCAGAGACTAAATTGCCGTCACGTACTGAAAAGCTTCTGAACAACCAAGCTTGAACATAATTAGCGCAACGCCTTTAGTTCGTCTTCAATACGCCACGGCATGAGATGTTTGCCGCGCGGCAAGATTTTGTATTCCCATACCGCCTCGTCTGCAAAGTCTTCTTCTACATCCCACTGGACCTTCGGTACTGCTTGATTTAGCTGGATTGGAAAGTACTAGGGCGATGCGCTTCGGATGTTTGGTTGATCGAGGGTTGGGATTGTGCACACTCATGACCGTCTCCATGCTGCAGGAAAAATGTCCTAGACAGCATGGTAGGGGAGCGCTTGTTGCGTGAACCCGGTCATTTGTACAGGTTCGCTTTAGATGGACTTGTCATTTACTCAGCTACAAAGGCAAAAGACCGCGACGAATCGCTGCAGCAGCAGCTTCAGAGCGTTTTCCCACGCCTAACTTGTTGAATATCGACGAAACATGGAAGCGCGCCGTATATACGGAAATATTTAGATGCTTAGCAATCGCAGAATTGCCATCACCTTTAGCCAGAAGAAATAAGACTTCCATCTCTCTTTGGCTAAGCGCCACTTTTATGCCGTGGCCCCGCGTGTTCGGATCGAGCGCTGATTCAGCCGGAGTAGAGCGTTGCAACGAAAACCTTGGCTGGTATGTGCTGGCAGAACGGCGCCCACGGAGCAGGGTGATTAGCTGCGCTAAGGAACCTTGGAGCGCTTGCTGCGATTCACTTCGAAAGAATTTCTTGAGTGCGCTTGCCCGTAACCCGGAGAATATCTTGTGGTGTTTTAGCGATAACCGGTAATTGCGCAACGCCTCATAGGATCTGGAAAGCAGTTCATGAGTGCTTTGGTTGAGCTCAATATCTGTAGATTCCTTGCAAAGCAAAAGAGCTTTCTTTGCCCAAGCCAGCGCTTTCTTATATTTTTCCTCTAGTAGGGAGATTTCAGCCATTGTGAGATGCAGACGAATTTCGAGTGCCTCTGAACCAAGCTGCCGCGACTGACTTAGCCCTTTACGAGCCACTCGATTGGCGAGTTCGAAATTGCGGAGTTCAGCGTAAGTTTGAGCCAAGTTTGCACGGCAGTGCGCCGCATCGAACGGGCTGGATTCATTGAACCCATCTAAAGCTCGTTCGAATAGGCTCGCTGCCGCTTCAAAACGTTTCTGCATGCAAAAACAAACCCCTAGGTTCATATACAACATCGCCATCGTGTCCGCAGTCGGTGGGGGGGTTCGCGCTTCCAACTTAGCAATTGCATCTTCGTATAGCGCGATCGCTTCTAAGGTATTGCCAGTTTGTTCGAGCAAACGGCCAATATTGACCGTCGCGACGTTAAATGCGTATGGGTTAAGTTCACCGTTTGTTAGTTCTATGAAGTATTCGAAGCAAACTAAAGCGGCTTCGAAATTTCCGGTTCTTTCGTAGCAGATACCGAGACTATTAACGCAGCCTGCTTGCTTGCGATGGTCTCGGATCCGGCGAGAGAGCTTATAGCCCTCCACTAAATAGGCTTGAGCTTCTTTGTATTGACCCAGCTTCCAACTTACCTGGCCCAATCTTCGATAAGCCTCCGCAGCACTTTTTAGCTCGCGCGAATTTGTTGCAAGAGCTAACGCTTTTGCGGCAGCATCGCGCGCCCTAAGAGGCTCTTTGTCTTCAAGCGCGCCAGCTTCTTGCAGGAGCCCAGTGATTTCATCCATGAGGTAACCCAGTCTAACATTCTGACCATCGAAAACAGCTGCATATTTGTATTATGTCAAATACTCTCAACGCTATGTTTAACTGGCATCGCAAGCCGCTTATCTCTCCCTCCTCTACTTCGGTAAAGGGTTAAGAAGCAACGTTCGTTGAGATGAATTCTCGACTGCAGCACGCGAAAGCCGCATCGCGATACGCTCACCCTTGCCCCACAGCTTCGCGTAGTCCTGATAGCGCTCTGAAAACACATTGCCGCTTTGTCCACTGGTGTGGATGAAGCTGCCGCCATCCGGGTTGGCCATGTCGTATACGGCGCGGTAGCCGGCACCGTGGCGGGTGTTGAACACGGCCGGATCATCTTTCATGTTGTGCGCGGTCTGATTGACGGTGAAGCGATCGCCGCCCACGGGGATGGTGATATCAAACACCTTGGCAAGCTGCGCCTGCCGGCCAAAGGGCCGGTGTTCGGCACGCACGGCGTGGATGGTGCCCCATTTCCAGGCGTTCATGTCTTTGCCGGCGATTTGCTCTAGCGTTTCCAGCGCTTTGGGCAGGCTGGCCGCAAGAATATCTGCGCACGTTTCTTTGGCCGGCGTGCTGATGATGTCGCACCACGGCGCTTGTTCAGGTTTGCCGGACTGGGCGCCGAGCAGCGCTTGGTGCAGATTATTGGCGGTCCAAATATCAGGCCACAGTTTGGCTAATTCATCTGAAAACGTTTGGCGCATTGCTTCGCGCCACCAGGCCACAGCGATAGCAGGTTCGGCGCGGTCCGGTGCCATCACGCCGTTCCAGGATTCAAGCAGCGCGACCGCCCTCTTCTCTCGCTCACCATTTGGTTTGACGGCGCGTAGATGCGGCAGCAAGGTTTGCATTGCTAGCGACACATCATCAGTTTGAATTGCGGCCAGTGTTTGCGGTGTGTGTTTGGGCGTGGCTGCGAGCAAAGATTCAATCCGCTGCGCGCGGTACGGCAACGCCCAATCGGAGCTAATCAGGTGCGGGTAACCGGGCGGCGTAACTTTTTGGTTGGCGGTGGCAATCCAGGGCTCGCTTGCGGTTTGCTGCGCGGCCTGGAACCGCTGCGGCAGCTCTTCAAAAGGAATCCAGCCGGCCCAGTCGTAGCGCGCCTCCCAGCCGGGTGCGGGCGCGAGACCTGAGAGGTCATTTTCCTTGCTGCGCAATGGCACGCGACCAGGCGCGATGTAGCCGATGTTGCCTTCTACATCCGCAAACACCATGTTCTGCTGCGGAGCGTGAAAATTGCGTACTGCGGCGAGAAATTCCGGCCAGTTTTTGGCAAGGTTCATGCCCATGCCGGCTTGAACGGTCAGATCGCCTGGTTGCAGCGCAGTCCAGCGAAACGCCAGCACATAACTATTGGCGGCGAGCGCTTTTTTCGCAGCCTCAGATACGTCACTGATCACTGGACCATGGCGCGTTTCGCGCACGGTCAGCAGTACATCTTCCTGCCCTTTGACCTTAATCCGCTCCGTGCGCACGGCAAACGGCTGCATGCCTTGAGGCGTTTGGTACTGCGATAGGTTGGCCGGATCAATCCGCTCAAGATAAAGGTCCTGCACATCCGGGCCGGTGTTGGTAAATCCCCAGGCAATGTGATCGTTGCGGCCCAGCAGCACAAAGGGCACACCGGGCAAGGTTGCGCCAATTACGTTGAGGCCTGGCGCATTCAAGTGCGCCAGGTACCACAGAGACGGAGTGCCCAGGCTCAAATGGGGGTCGTTGGCCAAAATCGGTTTGCCGCTCTGCGTGTTCTGCCCATGCACCACCCAGTTGTTGGAACCCAGGTCGGCCGACAGGCGGTCCAGTCCGCCTGGCGCGGCGGCGAGCAGTTCAGAAACCGCGGTTGTGGCGCTTTTCGCCACACCGAGTTCGCGGTACAGCGTGGTGTAGTCGCGGGTGGCGATCGGGGCATCGCCGGGGTATGGCAGCAGCAGCCGGTCAATCGCGGCCTTGTCCAAAACGCTGGACAAACGCAGCCGGTTCAGCTCGCTGGCCCAGTTGCCGCCTAAATCCCAGGCCATCATCAGCGTCCAGCCTACGGTGTCGGCCGGTGTCCAAGGCTCGGGCGGCGGGGTTTGCAATATCCGCGCCTCGGGCGATATGCGGCCTAGGGCAAAGGCGGCGTTTACGCCCTGCGCATAGCGCGCCAGCATGTCGCGCGTGGGTGCGTCGTATTCGGCCAGCGCGGCCTGCGCGCGGCGCGCAATGCCCAGCGTGCGCAGAAACTTATCCGTCTCCAGCGCGCCGGCGCCCAACAGTTCTGCCAGCCGGCCGGCGGCAATGCGGCGCTGCATCTCCATCTGCCAGCCACGCTCTTGCGC
This sequence comes from Burkholderiaceae bacterium, assembly GCA_051649325.1. Lineage (GTDB taxonomy): Bacteria > Pseudomonadota > Gammaproteobacteria > Burkholderiales > Burkholderiaceae_C > JBJOQV01. Next base: position 6,577 of record JBOFGW010000036.1, read on the forward strand.
ATGCGTGAAACCTAGCGCATACACCGCATCGCCAATGCTGCCGGCGTAGATATGCGGCACGGCATCTGTGTCGCGGATGATTTTTACCTGCGCTGTCAGCCCAGGCGCGGCCAGCGTCCCTTCCAGCTGCGGCAAGCTGCTTTGCCATACCCACAATACCCCTGCTCCCAGCACTGCCACCAGCACGCCCGCTACCGCCAGCACCCACTTGATTACACGCATTGATTGTTCCGTCTCATTGAATTGTTGTTTTGGTACGCGCACCCATCCTCAATACTTGGGATTGTGAGGCCTAGGCGGTCTTTTATCCTGCAACTGAACGACAAATAATCACATCGAAATAAGGGAGTGGCGCATCCGCGCCATGGTGCAAATGTACGGCCAAGAACCGGTAGTCACAAAACCGCTGCCTGCTTCGCGTAGCGAAGCAGCAGCTTTTTCAAACCCCACGGCCGCGCCAATCCCCAAACTGGTATTGCTGTGCGAACTGGGCGATTACAGCGCAGAAGCAAGCATTGAACTATCGCGCAGCAGCTGGGCGGTCACAGACCGCAACGCGCTGCCTAAAGGCAAGCTGAGCACAAGCGAGCGGCGCGCCCTGCCCTGCATTGGTCTTGTGATGGTGGGCGCAGATGTGGCCGCGGTGCGCCGGACGTTGGAAGAGCTGGACGACATTTTGCCCACCCGCTTTTTGTGGCTCGCGCTGTTGCCCAGCGGTAGCGCACCCAGCGAAGAAGCGCGCGCACTGATCGCGGAATACTGCTTCGACTTTTTTACGCTACCCATCAACTGGGATTATCTGGCCCACACGCTTGGCCATGCGCTGGGCATGCTGTCTTTGTCGGACATGCAAGGCGGGTTTGAGCATTTTCTGGCCGATCGCGGCATTGTGGGCGAATCAGAGGCCATGCGTGCGCTGCTGCATGGCGTGCGCAAAGTAGCGCAGTACGACGAGCCGCTGATGGTTGTGGGCGAGCCCGGCACCGGCAAAACGCTGGCCGCACGCGCGGTACATGCGCGGTCGCTGCGTACCACGGCGCCGTTTGTGGCGGTCAATTGTGCGAGCTACACGCCAGCGCTGCTCGCCGATGCGTTGTTCGGTGCGGCCGGCGGTGGTGCTGCGCAGGGCGGCACGTTGATGCTGAACAACGTGCACGACTTGCCGCCGGATGGCCAGCAAGTCCTGCTGCGCATTCTGGAAGAAAAAGTCTATGTCGACAGCCAGACAGTGCGCGCAGTCGATGTGCGGATTATCTGCGCAACCGCGCCGCACTCCATACCTGCGCCGGAGCGCGCCACGTTCAACCCAGCGCTGTTTCACCGGCTCAATATCTTGTCTTTGCATGTGCCCGCGCTGCGCGAACGCACAGGCGATCTGCATCTGCTCGCACGCTACTTTCTCAATCATTACGGCGCAGATACCGGCCGGCGGCTGCGCGGTTTCACCAAAGACGCGCAAAGTGCGATGGCAGCCTATCACTGGCCCGGCAATGTGCGCGAGCTGATGGGCCGCGTACGGCGCGCGATTGTGATGTGCGAAGGCCGCTCAGTTACCGCGCGTGATCTGGGGCTGGAAGACATGGCGCCGCACGAGCACATTCTCACGCTGGAGCAAGCGCGCCATCAGGCGGACATCTCCGCGATCCAAAGCGCCTTGGCGCGGCACCGCAATCGGCTGACCGATGCTGCGCGCGACCTAGGCGTGTCGCGCGTGACGCTCTACCGTTTGCTGGAGCGTTATCGAATCCGCCCACGTGGGCCGCGGCCTGTATAAACCTAAGTATTTAAAACAGTCTACGCAATATCCATGCGGGTTTTGAGCCGTTTTTGCTCCAAAACCCGCATGGATATTGCGTAGAAGTTTTTTAAATGGGTTATTCAAACACGCAAAAAAGCGTCTTTGCCCTCAGCCAGCAAACGCGCTTTCGCGCCCACCGGCAACGTCACCACCGTGGCCACATGCCCGGCCGGCAGGCCGGTGAGAATCGGTGTTTTAGTCTGCGTGCGGATGTAATCGATGCAGGTCTGCAGCCGGTAGCCGCGGTCATTGGGCATCGGTTTGAAGCCCGTGAAATTCCCCAGCAGCACGGCCTTCTGCGCATCCAGCACGCCAGCATGCTTGAGCTGCAGCAGCATGCGCTCGATCTTGTACGGATGCTCGCCCACATCTTCCAAAAACAAAATGCCGCCCTTCACCGCCGGCCAGTACGGCGTGCCGAGCATGCAAGTCACCATCTTGAGGTTGCCGCCCCACAGCACGCCTTTGACATCGATGCTCTTGGCAAGCGCGGGTTTGGTGGCAAAGCCAATCGCCTCCAGCTCGCCGCGCATGGCTTCCAAAAAGCAGCCCATCGTGGTCGCGTCTTCTTCATCGCGGGCGAACTGGTCGCAGGCGAGCGGGCCGCTATACGTCACTGCGCCGGCCCTGGCCAGCATGGCGAACGAAAACGCCGTCATGTCGCTCATGCCCACCCATTTTTTGCCGGCCTTGGCGAGCTTCTTGTAGTCCAGTGCATCCAGAATGCGGCTCATGCCGTAGCCGCCGCGCGTGGCCAGCGCAACCTCGCTGCTGTCTTTGGCGACGCGATAAAACGCTGCAATGCGGCTGGCATCATCCCCGGCAAAGCGCTGCTGCCGCGCCAAAGCTGCTTCATCCACCTGCACGACGCAGCCGGCTGCTTTCAACCGCTTGGCCGCAAGCCGCAGCGGCGCAGCTTTTTGCAGCGCGCCAGCAGGCGTGAACAGAGTGACTGGTAGCGGGCTACGCGCTGCTTTTTCTATGTTCTTCTTCATTCGTCTGACTCAATCACCGTTACACCGCCTGTATCAGCTGCAGGTTTGCTATTTGCACGCCGCTCCGCAAAAAAATCCTTCAGCATCTGCCCACACTCATCCGCCAGCACGCCGCCTTCAAAGATCGTTTGATGGTTAAAGCTGGCCTTGGTCACATCCACATTGCCGCCGCAGGCACCGGTTTTAGGATCCGGTGCGCCAAACACCACGCGCTTGAAGCGTGCGTGGATCAAGGCCGTGGCGCACATCGCGCAGGGCTCCAGCGTGACATACAACTCGCAATCCGGCAGCCGGTAATTGCCCAGCTGCTCCGCCGCCTGGCGCAGCGCCACGATTTCTGCGTGCGCAGTGGGGTCGTTAGACGTGATCGGCTGGTTAAACCCCGTGGAAATCACCTTGCCATCCTGCACCACCACCGCGCCCACCGGCACCTCGCCCACCACCCAGGCATTGCGCGCCTGGTCCAGCGCGATGCGAATAAAGTTTTCGTCTGTCATGCGTGATTATTGCTTGCCTTCGGCTTGATCGATGCGCTTTGCCGCTTCAGCCGCCGCCTTTTCCAGCTCCTGCTGCACTTGTTTTGGAACGTCTGCAGGTTTGACAGCCGTGGCAGCCGCGCCTTGCGTGGCAGAAGGAACCTGCACGGGGGCTTGCAGCTGCTTTTTGACAAGCATACCGATAACTACAACGACAACAACAATCACACCCAGAGAAAACAAAGCGCGCATCGCATTACTCCCACTAGATCGTCAATCACGAAAAAAACTTCACTTGTTCGTTCTGCGCTGTACTTCGCCGAACTATTTCGAAGGATCGTCCAAGGCCGTTCA
>JBOFGW010000037.1:0-28051 GCA_051649325.1 Burkholderiaceae bacterium
CCCGCTGCCCAAGTAGAAAACTGGTTTGATGCACCACACTGTTCACGCTCTATGCGGGCCGCGCTTCACATGCAGTGCTGCCCTGATGGTGTGGTGCCTGCTTCAGCCGGTGGCAGCACAAGAGGCGGCAGCGCTTGAACGTATCGATGAATTTGTCGCACAGCAAGTCGCCAACTCGGGCTTGCCCGGGGTGGCGATTGCAGTGCTGCAAGCTGGTCGCGCAACCCACGTGCGCGGTTTTGGCACCGACGGGCGGGGCAAGCCAATCACGGGCGATACGCCGTTTCCGATCGGCTCGCTGACCAAATCGTTTACTGCGCTACTGGTGCGGCAGGCCGTAGATGCCGGCGAGCTGGATGTAGATGCGCCGGTGCAGCGCTATCTGCCCTGGTTTCGCGTGGCGAATGAAGCGGTATCCAAGCGCATCACATTGCGCCATTTGCTGAATCAAACCAGTGGTTTTTCGCGCAGCGACGGCATTGCGCCGCTGCTCGCTCGCAGCAGGGCCAGCATCGAGGAGCAGGCTCGCGCGCTCAGCACCGTAGCACTTAACCGGCCCGTGGGTGAGCGCTACGAATACAGCAATCTGAACTACGTGCTACTAGCCGCGGTGTTGCAAGCGGTGAGCGGCCGGCCCTGGCGCGACCTGATGCAGGAGCGGGTGCTAAAGCCGCTAGGGATGACGCACAGCCATGTCGACCAAAATGCAGCACGCCGCGACGGCATGACGGCGGTGCATCAGATTATTTTTGGCATGCCCTTTGCCCAAGAGCAGATTGAACTGTTACCTGCTTTTGAACCCACGGGCGGGCTGGTGGCTAGCGCAAACGATATGGCGCGCTATCTGCAAATGTTATTGGATAACGGTGCTGCGCCTTCCGGGCGTGTGGTGTCGGCTACCGGAGTGATGCAATTGCTAGCACCTGCGTCGCCACCCGCGCATTCAACGCTGCTATCAGCAGACTTTAACTTCCGCTACGGCGAGGGCTGGTTTGTTGGCCCTTTCGGCGTGGCGGCAGATGCGCGCTGGCACCTTGGCAGCCTCATGCCGTTTGCTGCGTGGATGTTGCTGCTACCTGAGACACAGCAGGCGGTGGTGGTGCTAATCAACGCCAACACCGAGCTACCCGTCGGGCGCGTCAATTCCGCCATGAGCCGGCTGCCCATCGGCATCGTGAATCTATTGCGTGGCCAAGCACCGCCGCAGGGGCCGAGCGTGCGCGCGGCGTACGGTCGCTTTATTGCAGTGGTTGTTGTCATTCTTTGCGTGCTTGCGCTACTCGCGTATTGGGCGGCGCGCGCGCAGCGCATGTGGGGCGTTTGGCTATTGGCTATCGCTGCGGTGGCGCTGCCGGCAGCGGCAATTGCTGCTGGCCTTGGCCCTTCGCTTTTGTGGGTCTTTGCGCCTGAGTTGGCAATGGTGCTCGCGGTCATGATCGTCATACTCGTCGCACCTCTTGCATGGCGCACTCTCAAACGCCGTCATCGCGCATGAAGCGCGGGCGCGTCCTTGCAGGGATTGCTGTACTCATACTGCTTGTGGCTGCTTTTGCTGTTTATTCGCAGTTCCGCGCTGATCTTGCTCTGGCCGCTGCCCGCGCTGCACAAGGCAGCACCGTGCTCAATACGCGCTGCGGCCCGATTGAGGTGCAGCAAGCCGGGCAAGGCCTGCCGCTGTTGATGATCCACGGCAGCGGTGGCGGGCATGACCAGGGCATGGACTTTGCGCGGCCGCTCACATCACATGGCATTCATGTGATTGCAGTTTCGCGCTTTGGGTACCTGCGCACACCGCGGCCAGCCGATGCCTCGCCGCAGGCGCAGGCCGATGCACACGTATGCGTGCTGGATGCGCTGGGTATCACCAAAGCAGCAGCGGTGGGCGCATCCGCCGGCGGGCCTTCTGCCTTGCAAACTGCAATCCGCCACCCGGATCGCGTGAGCGCGCTGGTACTGATGGTGCCGATCACCTACAAGCCGGGTGATGTGGCCGATTCTGCGCCGCCCGTATCTGATCAGAAAGACGCATGGTTGATGCGCTTGCTTGGCTCGGACTTTCTGGTGTGGAGCGCGCTTCAAATCGCGCGCGACTGTTTCTTTGAACACGTGCTGGCAACGCCGCCCGAACTGATTCATGCCGCGAGCGCGCAAGAAAAAGTAAAGGCCAATGTAATGGCCGATCATGTGCTGCCAGTGTCGCTACGCACTGCCGGATTGATGGATGACACGCGCTTGGGCAAGAGTTTGCAGCCCTATGCGCTCGAAACCATTCGCGCGCCGACACTGGCAATCAGCGCGCGCGATGATGCCTTTGGCACCTACGCCGGTGCGCAATACACCGCTAACCGCATCCCCGGCGCAAAGTTCATCGGCTACGAACAAGGCGGACATCTGCTTGTCGGCCACACAGACGAAACCTACAAGGCAATTGTCGAATGGATTCAGGCCGCAGCGAAGTGATGCGTACGAGCGCTGCCGCTGCGAAACGGCTCGTTATCGCGCAGCGGCTGACGTTTCAAGTTTCGGAAGAGGTAGGAATTGTCGGCACCTGACAACTAAGTACCAAGTTTCGCGAATTATTCTTCTAGCGCTCAATTGAAGCCAATCCAGATTTGATAATCTACTCGCGCGGCCACCACTCAAGAGTGCTGTGAGTCTTCGTAGTTAGTCGCTCACACTGTGGGGTATCCCCACGGTATTTGAATGAAGTGGTTTTACAGGAGCATGAGCGGCCATGCGCTTGCCGCGCATACCGGCTCACGCGTGACCTGCAGGTTGAGTGTGTGGACCGCATTGAATTTGTATAGGGTGGCCGATTCCATGCGTTGGAACATTCAGGTTCATGTAGCCCGTGGCTTGGCCAGGGCATTTCTAGCGGGCGAATGGAATGCAGCCGATCTTTGCGCAAGAGCTGCTGCCGCGCTTGGGGCTGAGCCAACTTGGCTGCCAGAGCTTGTCAATGATGTTCTTGTGCTTTCAGTCCCGGCACGTCGCCGCCTGGGCGTAGAAGGTTTGGCCGGCAAGATTCAGCAAAGCGCATGGTTCGTCGCAGCATTTGATTCCCCTGACATTGCTACACACCCAAGTATTTGCAAGTGGTTCGTGTGTGATCCGGTCATGGCCCCACCGCCACTGGGGCTGGATTCAACCGCACTGCCGATTTTGACTAATTCGCAGATGATTGCCCACTGGCTGGGTGTCGAACTGGCTGAGCTGAATTGGCTGTCACAACCATCATGGCGCCTTGCACGTGCTTCGCTTGGCAGGCAGCATTACCGCTTTCGTATCGTTCCCAAAAGAACCGGCGGGTACCGGTTGATCGAAGCCCCGCACTCCCGCTTGAAGGCAGTGCAGCGGAAGATTTTGAATGACCTGCTGAGCCGTGTTCCACTGCATCAGTCGTGCCATGGTTTTGTACCGGGGCGTTCGATACTGACTCATGCAGGTTCTCATAGCCGCCAGTCTGTAGTCATCAAATTTGATTTGCAGGATTTCTTCGCCAGCATCTCAACCCCGCAGGTTGTAGCGACTTTGCGCACTCTGGGTTATCCGGCAGGCGCTGCGCAAACATTGGCTCAGTTATGCACTTTGGTAACCCCAGCGAGTGTTATTGAACGCCTGCGCGAGGACGGCTCTATCACTTGGCATCAGGCAAAGAAACTCAGCAGTGGACATCTGGCGCAGGGCGCGCCAACTTCTCCCGCACTGGCAAATCTCTGCGCTTTTAGTTTGGACCTGCGGTGCGATGGCCTTGCACAAACACTTGGCGCGACCTACACGCGCTACGCAGACGATCTCGTTTTTTCTGGGCCGCGTTCGCTTGCGGGGCAGTTCGGGCGTACCCAGGCCTGGGTAGGCATGATTGCCCGCGAAGAAGGCTACGCGATTAATCATCGCAAGACGCGTTTGCAGACACAGGCGTCCCGGCAAGTGGTGACGGGTATTGTCGTGAATGAAATGCCGAACATTGCCAGAAAGGATTTTGACCGCATGCGCGCAGAACTGCATCGGTTGGCCATTGCCAACGTAGATACTGCTGCACCGATGCCCGACGAGTCTCGGGCACGTTGGCTTGGCCAAATTGCCTGGGTCAACCAAACCAATCCAGCGCGAGCCGCAAAACTGCACACGCTATTTAGCCGGTGCCTGTAGTTGAGCGAACGGTAGTCAAAGAGCTTGTGCGCGTCTATGCTAAGCATGAACCTCATAGGAGCGCGCGATGGCAGATTCCATCTTCATCAAGATCGACGGTATCAAGGGTGAATCGACGCACAAGGATCACAAGGACGAGATTGAGGTGATGTCGTGGTCTTGGGGTGTGGAGAACACGGGCGCGAGCGGGGGAGGCGGCGGTGGTGCGGGTAAGGCGGCGTTTGAGGCGCTGATGTTCACGCATTTGATCGACGCGGCCAGTCCGGCGCTGATGAAAATGTGCGCCACCGGCGTGCTTGCGAAGAACGCGGTGCTGTCGATGCGGCGCAAAGGCAAGGGCATCAAAGAGTTTTTGGTGATCAAGATGCAGGACGTGTGTCGGTCACGAGTGTGATGCTGGACGTAGATGAAGATGCCGGCGTGGAAGCGGTGGAACTCACGTTTGCCAAAGTGGAATACGTGGTCATGCCGCAAAAGCCCGATGGCTCCGCAGGCACGCCGGTGCGGTTTGGGTTTGATCTAAAGGCCAATAAAGTGACCTGATCAGTGGTCTAAAAGCGATCTGATTTAAAGGCCTCTACGCAGTATCCATGCGCTTTTTCAGGCAAAAATGCCTGAAAAAGCGCATGGATACTGCGTAGTCTATTTTTCATTCTAAGCTGGGAACACGCGGGCCAACCGGCTTAGAATTGGGAAAGTTTCACAAAACTTACGCCTCCCCTCATCCGCTCCCTTTCAAGGCCCGCCACCCGCTATGCCTACCGCTCAAGACTCCGCCAATCCGCTGCTTGCACCTTGGAACACCCCTTACCAATTGCCGCCGTTCGATCAAGTGCGGCCAGAACATTTTTTGCCGGCGTTCTCTGCCGCCTTTGCCGCGCACGAGGCAGAAATCGCCGCGATTGCAGATGATCCCGCGCCGCCCAGCTTTGAAAACACCGCTGCCGCGCTAGACCGCGCGGGTGCGCTGCTTGAGCGGATTGAGCTGCTGTTTTCCAATCTGTGCACCTCGCATACCTCGCCCGAGCTGCAAGCGGTGCAGCGCGAGGCCGCGCCGCTGCTGGCCGCGCACGACAGCAAGATTTATTTGAACGCCAAGCTGTTTGCTCGGTTGGATGCGGTGCATGCGCAGCGCGCCACGCTTAACTTAAGCGGTGAACAGTTGCGCCTGCTGGAGCGCAAGCATCTGGACTTTGTGCGTGCCGGCGCCAAGCTGCAGGGCGACACGCGTGCGCGTTTTGCGCAGATCGTGCAGCGGTTGGCGCAGCTTTACGCGCAGTTTGGCCAAAATGTGCTGGCCGATGAAAACGGCTTCAAGCTCATCCTCAAGACCGAAGAAGAATTGGCTGGTTTGCCCGCGGCCCTGCGCGAAGCCGCCAAGCAAGCCGCAATCACAGCTGGTCAGCCCGATGCGTGGGCCATCACGCTTTCGCGCTCAATGTGGGTGCCGTTTTTGAGTCATTCGCCGCGGCGCGATCTGCGCGAGCAGCTGCATCAAGCGCATATCACGCGCGGCATGCATGACGGCGAGCACGACAATCGGCCGCTCGTGAAAGAAATGCTTGCCCTGCGCCTTGAGCAAGCGCAGTTGCTCGGCTACACAACTTTTGCCGACTACGCGCTGGTGGATCGTATGGCCGGCACGCCCGCGGCGGCGCAGGATTTAATGCAACAAGTGTGGGTGCGCGCCAAAGAAAAAGCCGCCAGCGATCTGGCGCAGATCCGCGCGCTCATGCAGCACGAAGGGCATAACTTTGCCGTGCAGCCTTGGGACTGGCGCTACTACGCCGAAAAAGTGCGCCAGCGTAACTATCAGCTGGACGATGCCGAGGTTAAACCCTATTTTCCGCTGGAAAACATGGTGTCCGCGGTGTTTGACTGCGCGCAAAAATTGTTTGGCGTGCGCATGGTCAAGCAGCCGCAGATCAAAGCCTATCACCCCGACGTAGACGTGTACGAGGTGCGCGAAACCATCGATGGCAACGATCAGTTGATCGGCCTGTTTTTGCACGACAATTTTGCGCGGCCCAGCAAACGCAGCGGCGCGTGGATGAGTTTGTTGCGCCATCAACATGTGGCGGCAGACGGCACGCGTGTGTTGCCGGTGGCGCTGAACAACAATAACTTCGCCAAGGGCACACCCACGTTGCTGTCGCTAGATGATGTGCGCACGTTGTTCCACGAGTTCGGCCACGGCCTGCATGGTTTGCTGTCCAACGTGCGGTACAAATCGCTCTCCGGCCCGAATGTGATGCGCGACTTTGTCGAGCTGCCCAGCCAGTTGTTTGAGCATTGGTTGATGGAGCCCGCCGTCATCCGCCGACATGCGCGCCATGTGGAAACCGGCGCGCCGATTCCCGAAGAACTGATCGAGCGCATCCGCGCTGCGCGCTTGTTCAATCAAAGCTACGAAACCAGCCGCTATGTGGCCAGCGCACTGGTGGACATGGCCGCGCATGGGCTGACCGACTACAGCGATTTTGATCCGGTGGCGTTTGAGCAAAGTGTGTGCACGCACATCGGCGCGCTGCGCGAGGTGGGGCTGATGCACCGCCTGCCGCATTTTCAGCACTTGTTTTCCGGCGACTATTACGCCGCCGGCTACTACGTGTATCTGTGGGCGCAAGTGCTGGATGCAGATGCGTACAACGCCTTTGAAGAGCGCAACGATCCGTTTGATGCCGACACCGCTGCGCGCTTGCGCAAGTTCATCTATTCTTCCGGCAACTCGCTGGAGCCGATGCAAGCCTATCGCGCCTACCGCGGGCGCGACGCCACCATCGAACCCATGCTCAAGAAAAACGGGCTACTGGAGCCGTCGGAAACTTAGTTTGAATATTGGTTACGCAGTATTGATGAGGGTTTTCAAGCAGTTTTGGCTGGAAAAGCGCATGGATATTGCGTAGAGCACATAAAAACATGGTCCAAGACGGTCAGATTATCTGGGAGCCCAGCGCCGAATTTGCGGGCAGCAGCAATGTGGCGCAGTACATGCACTGGCTCGAAGAAAAACGCGGCCTGCACTTTGCAGACTACAACGCGCTGTGGCATTGGTCGGTCACCGATCTTGAAGCGTATTGGGCCAGCATCTGGGATTACTTTGAAGTGCCCGCGCGCAATGCCGCGCAGCCGCCGTATAAAAACGTGCTGCAAGCAAGAAAGCTGGCCGCGCCGCGCGCTGATGGTTCCACCATGGATGTGCAAGGCGCCGTGTGGTTTGAAGGTGCGCAGCTCAACTACGTAGACCGCATGTTCGCAAAGCGTGATGCGGCCAAGTGCGCAATCCGCTGGCAGGGTGAGCAGACGCCGCTGACGGATATTTCCTGGGGTGCGCTGCAGCAGCAAGTTGCCTCGCTCGCGCATCATCTGCGCAAGCTGGGTGTTGCGCGTGGTGACCGTGTGGTGGCGTATCTGCCCAACCAGCCCATCACGATTGTGTGTTTTCTTGCGGCGGCGAGCATCGGTGCGGTGTGGTCAGTCTGCGCACCGGACATGGGCCAAGTGGCGGTGCTGGACCGCTTCAAACAAATTGAGCCGACCGTATTGATCGCAGTGGACGGCTATCACTACAGCGGCAAATCGATTGACCGCGGCGACGTGGTGCAGCAACTGGTAGCGCAGTTGCCCACGCTCAAGCACGTGATCATCGCGCCCAATCTGCATGGCAGTGTTAACCGCACGCAGTTTGCTGCAGCGCTTGATCTGCGCGATCTGCTGAAAGACAACGTACCGCTTGCTACCGAAGCGCTGCCGTTTGATCATCCGCTATGGGTGGTGTACTCCAGTGGTACCACCGGCATGCCAAAACCCATTGTGCATGGGCACGGCGGCATCGTTCTCGTGCAGCTCGCGCTCAAGGCATTTCACAACAACTGCAAGCCGAGCGATGTGTACATGTGGTTCACCAGTTCCGGCTGGATCATGTGGAATGCGCAGGTGGCTGCGCTGATGACCGGCGCGACGGTGGCGATCTACGACGGCTCACCCGCCTGGCCGGACATGGGCGTGCTGTGGCAGTTTGCGGATCGAGCGAGGGTCAGTCATTTTGGCGCGGGCGCGGCGTTTTACACCGGTTGCATGAAGGCGGGTGTAGAGCCGCGCAAGATCGCAGACACATCGCACATTCACAGCGTCGGTTCCACCGGCTCACCGCTGCCGGCAGAGGCGTATGCGTGGTTGCAAGAACAGCTGGGTATGGATGTATGGATCAGCCCGATGAGCGGCGGCACTGACTTTGCCGGCTCATTTGTCGGTGGCGTGCCTACGTTGCCCGTGCGCGCGGGCGAGATGCAAGCGCGTCTGCTCGGCGCGAAGGTCGAGGCGTTTGATGAAGCCGGCAACAGCGTGGTTGATCAAGTCGGCGAGTTGGTTTGCACGGTACCCATGCCATCCATGCCGCTGTACTTTTGGGGCGATACCGATGGCCGCCGTTATCACGACAGCTACTTTGACATGTACCCCGGCACCTGGCGGCATGGCGACTGGATCAAGATCACGCCCACCGGCGGCAGCATCATCTACGGCCGCAGCGACGCCACCATCAACCGCCAAGGCATCCGCATGGGCACCGCGGAGCTGTATCGCGTGGTGGAAGAATTGCCCGAGGTACTGGACAGCCTGGTGGTTGATCTGGAATATCTGGGCCGCGAAAGTTACATGGCGCTGTTTGTAAAAATGCGCGACGGTGAGGAGCTGACTGACGCGCTCAAAGCCACGATCAACGCGCGCGTCAAGCAGGCACTGTCTGCACGGCACGTGCCCAATGAGATCATTGCCGCGCCGGACGTGCCGCGCACTTTGTCCGGAAAAAAGATGGAAGTGCCGATCAAAAAACTATTGCTCGGGCAGCCGCTTGAAAAAGTGGTGAGTGCAGACGCCATGGCCAACCCGGCATGCCTGAATTTTTACGCGCAGTTTGCGCAGCGTTTTACGGGAGCCGCATGAGCCTTTCCATCATCAAACACGCAGACGGCAAAGACCGCTGCTCATGGTGCGGCGAGCTGCCGGACTACATCGCGTACCACGATACAGAGTGGGGCTGGCCGGTGGCAGACGACAAGCGCCTGTTTGAAAAAATCACGCTTGAAGGTTTTCAATCCGGTCTGTCATGGCTGACGATTTTGCGTAAGCGCGACGCGTTTCGCAAAGCCTTTGCCGGATTTGACTTTGAGAAAGTCGCGCGCTTTACACAAAAAGATGTGGAGCGGCTGGTGGCGGATGCCGGCATTGTGCGCCACCGCGGCAAGATTGAATCCGCCATCAACAACGCGAGGCGCGTGTGCGAATTGCTGGAAACAGAAGACTCGCTGGCGCACTATGTGTGGCGCTACCAGCCGGCGGAAAAAAACCGACCCAAGCGCATCACGCCGGAGGTGGCCGTCACACTCACGCAGTCGGCAGAATCGGTGGCGCTGTCGAAAGATTTAAAGAAACGCGGTTTTTCGTTTGTCGGGCCTACCACGATGTACGCGTTCATGCAGTCGATGGGCCTGGTGAACGATCACTTGCATGGCTGCCATGCACGCGATGCAGTGGAGCAGGCGCGTAAGCAATTCAAACTCTGAGTGCGATGGTGTGCAACGATAGTTTTTGACAGATACATCGCAGCGGCGGATAATTCTTTCAAGCCGTGCACACGCACGTGCTTCTTGTTCAACCCATTCAACTTTTGCCGGAGGTGCCCAATGAACCACACATACTTTGCACCCATTGCGTTGCCCCGGCTTTCGCGCGTGTTTGCGTAAAACCTTCCAGCTGCACATCTAGCGCAGTTGCCTTGATGAGCGCCAGCTAGGCGCGCAAAGCCAATTCAAGCAGCAAAGAATTTCCGCGAGGCATTTGTCCTGCGGGCTTGAACTCGACTTTTTTTCAATCAAGGCTATCCAATGATCGAAATAGATGTTGAACGCTTGCGTTCAATCGGTTTATCCAATGCCATGTTGCAGCAGGCAGCTGCGTGGCAAGAAGCGGGCAGTTTGCTGCGTGCAATTGAGGTGCACCGCGAAACGCTTGCGCTGCATGATGGGCAATCGCAGCATGCCGCGCGCATGCACCCAAAGCTGCATCGCGCTTTGCAGGAGCAAGACGACGCCATCGCCGTCGGCGACTGGGTAATCGCGCAGGCAGACGAGCACGCGCAGTGGTGGGTGCATGCGCGGCTTGAACCGCAGTCACACGTGGTGCGGCGCGATGGTGACGGTAAGCGCCACATTGTGGTGAGCAACGTGGATACGGTGTTTATCGTGATGGGGCTGGATCACGATTTCAACGTGCGCCGGCTGGAGCGTTATCTTGCACTGGTGCATGCCAGCGGCGCAGGCGTCATGCCGGTAGTTGTGCTGACCAAGGCCGATCTGTGTGCAGACGTGGATGCTGCGCTGGACGCGTTGCGTGATCGCATTGCCAGTGATGTGCCCGTGCATGTGGTCAACGGTCTTGCAGCGGCAACTGCGCAAGAGCTTGCGCCGTACTTGGGCGCCGGCCAGACCGTGGTGCTGCTGGGATCATCCGGCGCGGGCAAGTCCACGCTCACCAACACGCTGCTGGGTGATGTGGTGCAAGACACCGGCGCGGTGCGCGAGGGGGATAGCCGCGGTAAGCACACCACCACTGCGCGGTCTTTGCATCGCTTGCCCAGTGGTGCATGCGTGATCGACACGCCGGGTGTGCGTACGCTGCGGCCGGATACCGATGCGCAGGCGCTCACTGCGAGCTTTGCCGATATCGAGGCGCTGGCGCTGCAATGCCGCTTTCGCGACTGTTCGCACCATGACGAGCCAGACTGCGCCGTGCGCGCCGGCGTGCATCCTGATCGATTGAAAAACTATCAGAAGATGCTGCGTGATGCGCGGCGCGATACCTTGACCGCGCTCGAACGGCGCGCGCAGCTTGCGGTGTGGAAGCAGCGCAGCCGCGGCGCGCGTGAGCGCTTAAAGATCAAGCACGGGGGATAAGCAGATTGATTTGAAAATGCTCTACGCAATATTCATAAGGGTTTTGGAGCAAAAATGCTTCAAAACCCGCATGGATATTGCGTAGAGTCCTAGCGAAATGGCTACGGGCAACGCAGCGAATGCCGCTTGCGCTGCAGATCTTCGCGCTTTTTGCGGTTGGCCTCCGGCTCAGCCTTGGGTAGCGCAAGTTGTGCCTGCGCATCGAGTCGGGCAACTTGGCCGTCCAGCTTGGCGCACTGTTCGCGCAGTTCGTAGCCGGCGGTGCTGCTTGTCGCCTGCACGGTTTCATACAGGGGTGGCAACGCGGCCAGTGGTTTGGGCGCGGCGCCTGAGGTGCCGGAGCGGGTGAGCTGGTTGGCGGCTGGCTCTGCCCGGCGCACGGGCGCGGCCTGCGCTGCGCCGCTCTCGCATTTGCTGTTGGTGAAGGTGACGCGGCCGTTATTCACACAGCGGATGATGGTGTTTGACGCGCCTTGCTCCGGCTCTTTGGCGGGCGCTTCAGCTTTTTTGTCGGTCTTGGCAGACTCGCCGTACAGCTTGACCGATAAATCATTGCCCTGCGCGCTCTGCGCAAACGCGTATTGCATGCCTACGCATGCGACCACGACAAAACCAATTTTCATGCACTGCTTGAACATAACCTGCCCAATCAATAAAAACGTCCCGCACGAATCGTAAATCAACAATAGTGCAGCGGGGTAGCGGTTGCAACGTGTTGCAACAACGTTTATCCATGCAGAAGCGATGACGCAATATCCATGAGGTTTTTGGGGCAAAAGTGCTTCAAAACCCTTATGGATATTGCGTGGAGACTTTGTAAAGCATCAAAAAATGCACGGCGATTCAATCGCCAGCTGCGCGCCTGTACTCGGATGTTGCAAAACAAGTTTCTGCGCATGCAGCAGCAGGCGATGGCTGTGCATCAAGGCGGAGCTGTCTGCATACAGCGCGTCGCCCACAATCGGGTGGCCAATGGCGGCCAGATGTACGCGCAGTTGATGCGTGCGGCCGGTGATTGGCTGCAGCAGCACGCGGCTGGTGCCATCGGTGTTGCGCACTAGCACCCGGTAGTGCGTCAGCGCGGCCTTGCCGGCCGCAGCATCCACCTTTTGCCTGGGCCGCGCCGGCCAGTCTGCGGTCAGCGGCAGCTCGATGCTGCCTGCATCCTGCGCGATATGGCCGGCGACGACGGCCACGTATTCTTTGGTCACATCGCGCGATGCAAAGGCGCGGGCAAGCTGCCGCTGCATGGCAATGCCGCGCGCAAACAGCAAAATGCCGGAGGTTGCCTGGTCAAGCCGATGGACCACAAGCGCATTCTCGTAAGCAGCCTGCACGCGCGTGGCCGCGCAATCTTGCTTGTCCGGCCCTCGGCCCGGCACGGATAGCATGCCGGCGGGTTTGTCGATAGCGATCAGTGCGTCATCGACAAACAGTGTGTGAAACGCCCGTGCTTCGCTAACCGCGCAGCTCGTCATCAAAAAACTCAAGCGCGTTTTTCACCACCGGCATCGCGCGCTGCTGCTCTTTGCTGCGCAGCTCCACGCGGCGGATTTTGCCGCTGATGGTCTTGGGCAAATCCGCAAACTCAATCCGGCGGATGCGCTTGTACGGCGCAAGTTTGTCGTGGCAATGCGCCAGGATGCTGAGCGCGGTTTCAGCCGTTGGCGCGTGGCCGGGCGCCAGAATCACAAACGCCTTGGGCACGGCGAGCTTGAGCGGGTCGGGCGATGGCACCACAGCAGCCTCGGCCACCGCAGGGTGTTCGATCAGCACGCTTTCCAGCTCAAACGGGCTGATGCGGTAATCGCTGGCCTTGAACACATCATCCGCGCGGCCCACGTAGGTAATGTAGCCATCGGCATCGCGTTTGGCCACATCGCCGGTGTGGTAGTAGCCGCCGTGCATTACGCCTGCGGTCTTGGCGGTATCGCCGGCGTAGCCGAGCATCAGACCGGTGGGTTTGGGTTCAATCGCCAGACACACTTCGCCTTCATCGGCGGGCTTGCCTTCTGCGTCCAGCAGCACGACGGTGTAGCCTGGCAGCGGCCGTCCCATGGAGCCAAATTTCAGCGGCTGCCCGGGCGGGTTGCCTACCAGCGCAGTAGTTTCAGTCTGGCCAAAGCCGTCGCGGATGGTGATGTTCCACGCAGTGCGCACTTGCTCAATCACTTCCGGGTTGAGCGGCTCGCCGGCAGACATCAGCTCGCGCAGCCGCACCGGGTACTTGGCCAAATCTTCCTGGATCAGCATGCGCCACACCGTGGGTGGCGCGCACAGTGTGTTGACGCCTTTTTTCACCAGCACATCCAGCACCTGCTTGGCATCAAAGCGCGCGTAGTTAAAGATGAATACGCAGGCACCCGCAATCCACGGCGCAAAAAAGCAGCTCCATGCATGCTTGCCCCAGCCCGGCGATGAAATGTTCCAATGCACGTCGCCCGGCTGCAAGCCGATCCAGTACAGCGTGGACAAGTGGCCCACCGGGTAGCTGCTGTGGCTGTGCTGCACCAGCTTGGGTTTGCTGGTGGTGCCGCTGGTGAAGTACAGCAGCAAGAGTTCATCGGGCAGCGTCGGCTGCGCCGGTGTGTAATCGGTAGCGGCATGCGCTGCATCCGCATAGTTGATCCATTGCGCGCTTGAATCGCCTGCGCCCGAAACGCTCACACGTAGCAGCGGCGCGGGCGCGTAAGAATCCAGCCCATCAAACTTGGCGGTATTGGCCGCGCCAGTCACCACGACCTTAATGCGCCCGCGTTCAAGCCGGTCGATCAGATCGTCGCGCGACAGCAAGCTCGTGGCCGGCACAATCACCGCGCCCATCTTGATGCAGGCCAGCATCAGCTCCCACAGCGGCACTTCGTTGCCCAGCATCAGCAGCACGCGGTCGCCACGCGCAACACCCAATTGCGCAAGCCAGTTGGCAACCTGGTTGGAGCGCTGGCGCATGGCCTCAAAGCTGCGGATCTGCTCGCTGCCGTCTTCCGCTGTGATCCACAGCGCAGGGCTGTGATTGCCGCGTGCCAGCGTGTCAAAGTGATCCAGTGCCCAATTGAAGTGGCCGATCTGCGGCCAGCGAAATTCCGCAAACGCGCTTGCGTAATCGGTGCGGTGGCCTAAAAGTAGATCGCGCGCGGCGCGAAAATTCTGCAGACTGTGCTGATTGTCCAGCATGAGGCAGGCTCCTTTTGTGTTTTGCGCAGAATAACGCGTGCAGCGCGCTATACAAGTGCGCTGCCGCAAAATATCATCCCTAACATGCGCGCTGAACAGAATATCCGTTTGACCCGTGTGGGGCCTGGAACGCCCTGCGGCGACTTGCTGCGGCAGTATTGGCAGCCGATTGCGCTGGTCGATGAATTCAATCCAGCACTGGTGCCGCAGATGGGCGTGCGTCCGGTCAAGGCGGTGCGCGCGTTGGGGCAGGACATGGTGCTGTTCAAGACGCCTGCCGGCGAGTGGACTTTGCTGGACCGCAGCTGCCCGCATCGGGGCGCCGATCTCGCCTATGGCCGCCTGGAAGACGATGGTTTGCGCTGCCCGTTTCACGGCTGGAAATTTGCGCCGTCCGGCCAGTGTCTTGAAACACCTGCCGAGCCCGAGGGCAGCCGCCTGTGCCACAGCGTGCGCCAGCGCAGCTACCCGGTGATCGAAAAAAGCAGCCTGATCTTTGCCTGGCTGGGGCCGCAAGAGCAAACGCCCCCCGCGTTTGCGGCACTGGACTGTTTTGCCGCGCCGGCCACGCATGTGTTTGCATTCAAGGGGCTGCTGCAATGCAATTGGCTGCAAGCGCTGGAGGTGGGCATTGACCCCGCACATGCTTCTTATCTGCACCGGTTCTTTGAAGACGAAGCGTTATCCGCTAGCTACGGCAAGCAGTTTCGTGGCGCGAGCGCAGACAGCGCTGGCCTGCCGGGGCAGTGGCCGATGACGCGCGTGCTGCGCGAGTTTGACCGGCCGGAGATCCTCGTCAAACCGACTGATTTTGGCCTGCAGCTCACCGCGCTGCGCCAACTGGATGCAGCACACATGCATGTGCGCGTGACCAACCAAGTGTTTCCGCAGGCGTTTGTGATTCCACTGTCAGAAGACATCACCATCACCCAGTGGCATGTGCCGGTGGATGACACCTCGTGCTACTGGGTAGCGATCTTCACCGGGTTTGGCGCGCCTTTGAACAAAGCGCAGATGCGTGAGCAGCGGCTTGCCCTGTATACCCTGCCAGACTACGTGCCACGCGTGGGCAAACACAACCACTACGGCTTTGATGCCAACGAACAGCGCACGCAGACCTTCACCGGCATGGGGCAAGACATCAACGTGCACGACCAGTGGGCGGTGGAAGGGCAGGGCGCGATTCAAGACCGCACCAAAGAACATCTGGGCACCACCGACAAAGGCATCATTGCTTACCGGCGGCTGCTTTCTGCGGCCATTGACCAGGTGCAGGCAGGGCAAACGCCGTTGATGGTGCTTGCACCCGAACAGGCGGCGCAGATTCACGGACCTGTGACGGTAGACGGCATCGCACCTGCGCAAGCATGGCAAGACTACGCCGGCCACGCGGATGCGCGCCGGCGTGCATCGTCGCCCTGGGCGGGGATGGTCTCCACAGATTCGCACGCGCAGCCCGATGTCGTTCGTTGAGCGGCACGCACTGTGGAATGATGCGCAGCACGCGGCCTTTGCGCGCGCCAAAGAAACGCTGCGCGACCAGGGGATCGAACTCGTAAGGTTCTCTTTTGCCGATCAGCATGGTGTGTTACGCGGCAAAACCCTGGTGACAGCCGCCGCTGCAGATGCGATGCAAAACGGTGTGGCGATGGTCAGCACGCTGCTGCTCAAAGATACCGCGCATAAAACAGCGTTCAAGGTGTTTGATGCCGGTGACGATGCCATCGCCAAAATCTTTGAAGGCGCCGCCGATGTTGTGATGGTGGCCGACCCTACCACGTTTACCGTGCTGCCCTGGGCCGATAAAACTGCATGGGTGCAGTGCGAGGCGTACTTTGCAAGCGGGCAGCCCGTGCCCTTTGACACGCGGCAGATTCTCAAGCGCACGCTCAAAGAGGTTGAGCGGCGCGGCTGGCGCTTTAAAAGCGGCATTGAGGTTGAGTTTTATCTCTATAAGTTATTGGATGCGCCGCTGGACCCACATCAAGCCGCGTGGCCGCCGCTGGCGCCACGCCTGGCGATGGTGCATCCCGGCTACAACGTGCTGACGGAACAGATGGCCGATCTTGCAGATGCGCCACTGCGGATCGTGCAGCGCACCGCGCAGGCACTGGGCATGCCGCTGCGCTCGCTGGAGATTGAGCTTGGCCCCAGCCAAGTGGAAGCAGTGTTTGATGTGCAAGAAGGCCTCGCCAGTGCGGACTTGATGGTGCTGTTTCGCAGCAGCGTCAAGCAAGCCTTGCAGCGCGCGGGCTATCACGCCACCTTTATGTGCCGCCCGCCGTTTGAAAGTGTTATCGGCAGTGGTTGGCATCTGCACCAATCATTGGCCGATGCCAAAGGGGTCAATGTGTTCGCGCGCACGTCTGCTGCGTCTGATGCGCCGGCTTCCAGTGCGCTGGCGTATTTGTCTGAAACGGGCAGCCATTATCTGGGCGGGCTGCTCGCGCACGCGCAGGCGCTTGCCGCGCTGGCAACGCCCACCATCAACGGTTACAGCCGCTATCAGCCCAATGTGCTTGCGCCCTGCAGCGTGATTTGGGGGCGCGACAACCGCGGCGCGTTGCTGCGTGTGGTGGGCGGTACGCAGGCGGGCGACGCGGCTGCGCGGATTGAAAACCGCATGGGCGAACCACTCGCTAATCCTTATCTGTACATGGCTTCACAATTGAGTGCTGGGCTGGACGGCATCGAGCGTGCACTAGATAGCGGCCCTGCATGCGCAACGCCCTACTCAAACACGGCGCCCTCGATGCCCAGCAGTTTGAATGCGGCATTGGAGGCGCTGCGTGCCAACCAAACCCTGCGCAGTGGACTGGGCAGCGCGTTTGTCGATTACTTCCGCCATATCAAGGCGCAAGAGATTGCCCGCAATGCGCAGGCCCTTGCAGCGGGCATGACGCCGCAAGAATGGGAAGCGCGCGAGTACTTGAACCTGTACTGAATAGAGCTTGTTGGTGTTGCGTGCAGTGCACAGTTGCGCTGAAAGCGCGTACTGCAAACATCAAAAAACGATTCAGATATGAAACGTTTCAGCGCGTGCACAATACATTTTCTCCTCGAAACGAAGAAATTTTCGCCTTCACGATGATGGCGCCGCAACTCTGCGGAACTAAAGCCGATCCACATACCTCTCACGGCGGCAATCACCCAGATTAGGTATTGAAGGATCGGCAACAGATGAATAATCAAAACACAGCGTTCAAATCGCGGCTCGTGCTCTCAGCGTTGGTATGCAGTTCAGTGCTCCTTACCGCGTGTGGTGGAGAACAGCAAGACCCAACAACGAACGATCCTCCTCCGACCTCAGTCACGCCTGGCCCCACGGCATCGCCGGCGCCCAGCCCAAGCCCCACAGCAGCACCAACGCCCGGTGCTACAGCATCACCAACGCCCGGCGCCACAGCATCACCAACGCCTAGTCCTACGGCGTCGCCAGCTCCCAGACCTACAGCAACGCCTGCGCCAACCCCGGGTGTCACGCCGGCTCCTACCCCAACGGCAACACCCAGACCTGGCGTCACGCCAACGCCTAGCCCGGTGCCCACAGCTACGCCTGCGCCTAGCCCCACTGCAACGCCTGCACCTACGCCAACGCGTACACCCACGCCAACGCCAAGCCCAGCGCCAACTGCTACACCAACACCGGTTCCAGCGCCTACGCTGCCGCCTGCAAGCAGTGCGATCACCAATCCGATTCTGTTTGTCACCGCCAGGTCGCCCAATAACCCCAACGAGTTCGCCAGCCGCGCGTCGATCTTCGCCAATCACCTCGGAGAGCGCGACGACCGCACGCCACGCGGTGGTGCGCTGTGGATTCGTTACCCAGACGGCACACTGCGTAATCTCACGCAAGAAGCCGGCTTTACCAACATTGCAGCGCGCGAGCCTGCCGTTCACTGGTCTGGCACGAAGGCTGTCTTCAGTATGGCCAGCGGCAGTAGCCCGTGGCAGATGTACGAAATCACCGGTATTGCCAAGGGCCAAACCGCGGCGGTGCGCAAACTGCCCGGCCAGCCCAACTACAACAACGTCAGCCCCTTTTACGGAGCAGACGACAAAGTGCTGTTTACCAGTGACACACCGCGCTTGCCGCATCTGCATCCGATGGCGGACGAGTACGAAAGCACCCCAACGATCACCGGCATCTTCAGCCTGGACCCGGTGTCCAGCAGCTACCGTCAGCTCAACGTCACGCCCAGCGGCGCCTTTAGCCCCAGCCTAGACAGCTTTGGCCGCGTGATCTTTACGCGCTGGGATCACTTGGTGCAAGACCAGCAGGCCGAAGCCAATGGCGGTAGCAGTCAAGCTTACAACTTGGCCAGCGAAGCACCCGGCGCGGCGCGCCAGGGCGCAGCAGAGAATTTCCCCGAGCATCGCTTCGGCGGACAAAAATCTACCGTTTACGGTGCTTTGAACCAGCACCAATACAACGTGTTCCAACCCTGGCAGATGAACCCGGATGGCACCGCCGAGTTGACCTTGAACCATGTCGGCCGGCATGAATTCAGCCTGGGCAGCGGCGGCAACAAGAGCTTTGCCGGTGATCCGGCGCTCTCTGACATACCTAATCTGACCTCGGTGGCCAACAAGAAAGTGGTGCGGGTTGATTCCGGTATTTACTACATGCGCGAAGACCCGCGCACGCCCGGCACCTACTACGGCGTGTACGCCAAAGAATTTGGCAGCCTGGCCGCCGGTCAGTTGGTACGCTTTAACGGCGCGCCCGGCGTCAGCGCCGAGCAGATGGTGATTACCGATGTGACTGCGGGCAATGGTGAAAGCTATCCCGACGGTCTGTATCGCAACCCCTTGCCGCTTTCCACCGGGGCGCTGCTGGCCTCGCATTCCACCTGCCAGGGTAACTGCGGGCCTGGTTCGCAAATTCACCTGAAAGTGCTCAGCGCTGGAACCGGTGGCCGCATGGCGCCCGGCGCACGCCTGACCAACTTCAGTGACGGGCTGTGGGAGCTGGAGGCGGTGGAGGTCGTGGCGCGTGCCCGGCCAACCGGCAAGATCAATGACGCGCTGGATGCGGCGGCCAAGCAAGTGCTGGCCGAAGAAGGTGTGGCCGAGGCCGATCTCACCGCTTGGCTGCGCAACAACAACCTGGCGCTGATCGTCACCAACAATCAGACCAGCCGCGACCGTGCTGACACGCAGCAACCCTTTAACCTGCGGGTGCCCGGCGGCGTGCAGTCGAGCACCGGCACCGGCCGCGTGTATGACATCAGCCACTACCAGATCATCGAGGGCAACCAGGTGCGCGGCTACGCGGCGTACAACGACTCCAACAGAGCCAAGCGGGTGATCGGCCAGCCGGCCGGGCAGAACAAAAACCCTGCCAACGCAGGCGGCCCTGCTGGCAGTGTGAAGATCTATCCAGATGGCAGCACTGCGGCCTTTGTGCAGGCAGGCCGTGCGCTGGCTTGGCAAACCACAGACTCAGGCGGCACGCCAATTGTGCGTGAGCGCGTCTGGGTGACGCTGCAGCCCGGCGAGGCGCGCACCTGCTCAGGCTGTCACGGCGCCAACACTAAAGACCAGACAGGTATCGCTACGCCCGTGAATAAGCCCGAAGCGCTGCGCGATCTGCTGCGGCACTGGAAATTGCTGCCCAAGTAGCCGCTTGCGCGGCAAACGCGGCAGATTTTTTGAACTGGCCGATGTCCTCTTGGGGCATCGGCCAGTTTTATTTGAGCAGGGTGTTAACTCGATCACGCAGTATTCATGCGCCTTTTCGGGCAAAAATGGCTGAAAACCCCCATCAATAAAGCGTCTTCTATATCGTCCGCACGAAACTAATCCTTCGATTGGCGCCGCGTCTTTGGATTACGCAGTAGTTTGATCACACGCTCACCTATTGGCCCATCTGTGCCAAACACGCAGCCTATGTCATGCTGCCAACACATGCATTGTTTGTAATTTGCAGCGACCACGCGCAGAGAGAAAATCCGCGCATGTGGTGAGGGCGCTCTGGCACGGGCGTTGCAAGTGAGCACCTGCGGCAAGCGGCCGATCAAAAGCAAAGACAATATTTCTATGGCAACTGTTGCGATCATCAGTCAAAAGGGTGGGTGCGGTAAGAGCACTCTGGCAACGAATATTGCGGCCTACTTTGCAAGCCAGCGCGTGCCCATCACCCTGGGCGATCTGGATCATCAACAATCCATGCGTGTGTGGCTGAACCGCCGGCCGGCCGATGCGCCGGCGATTGCAAGCTGGGCCGCTGATGCGAGCGCGTTGTGGCGCCCCCCGGCAGGCACCACCCACGTCGTGGTTGATACACCCGGCGGCCTGCACGGTTTTGCCCTCGCTAAAGTGGTGATGATTGCCGATGCGATCTTGATTCCTGTCTCCGGCTCCATCTTTGACCGCGAATCTGTGGCCGACTGCTGGGCAGAGCTGCGCGCGCACCCGCGCGTGAAAAGCGGGCGCTGCCAAGTAGCCTGCATCGGCATGCGGCTGGATGGCCGTACAGATGCAGAGCAAATAACGCGGCAGTGGGCTGCGTCGATCGAATTGCCCTGGCTGGGCAGCCTGCGCAGCGCGCAGGTGTATGTGCGCGCGATTGAAAACGGCTTATCGATCTTTGATATGCCCTCCAAAATCACGCGGGCCGACCGTGCGCAATGGCGGCCGCTGATTGCATGGTTGGAAGAGCAGTTTGCGGCGGTGAATCAGAGCAGCAAAAAAGAAAAACCCGTACTCAAACCTTTGCCGCCAAAACCCGCGCCATCCGCGCCTACGCACGCTGCAAACGTGCGGCCGGCCGCGGCCGCGCAACATGGCGCCGCATCAGCCGCGCCAAGTCATCTGATTGCGCGCGCAGCCTCCACTATCCAAATCAAACTGGCCGCGTTTCCACAAGCGCCCGCAAGCAAGGGCTTGGTAGGCCTTGTATCTGGCTGGTTCAGAAAGCTGCAGTACCGCTAGGCCGCGGTCACCGGGTTGTATTGCTGCGTGACCACAAAAAAATGCGGCACGATATTCATCGTGCCGCGAACTGCTTTCTGGAGGAGAAGCAGCAGGGAGGGACAATCAATGCAAATTACTGGTTGGCTTGTGCAACAGCAACGCCTGCGGCTGCCAGGCCCGCCATGCGAATGGTTTCCAATTCTGCGGCGGTAGCATCGCGCGCGGCAACCTCACCGTGGGCAATCAGGCCCAGGCGCTGCGCGGCGCGTGCTTCTGCAACCACTTGTGCACGGCTGACTTCTGCGCTGGGTACGCTGGCAACAAACGTTTGCTCGCCTTTGGCAATTTGGCCGGTCGCTTGTGCTTTAGCTGCGTCTGCTGCAACTTCGGCACGGCTGACGGTTGAGCTAGGAGAATAAGGCACGTTGCGCTCAGGGGACTCTGCCATAGCGGTAGAGGCGGCCAGTGCTGCGAGTGCGGCGATCAGTACGGATTTGGTGTTCATGTAAAGCTCCTTGGTGCTAAGTTCAGGGTTGGGAGGAATGAACCGGTCTTTTGTAATGATTGCCGATCCATAGACGTCACTTTAAACACCCGGTCTGGCCAAAACCCGAACATTCACATTACAAATTCGTAATCCACGACCGTGTCGCTTTTTGCCAAAATATGCGTATGAGAGTTCTTGTCGTTGAAGATGAAACCAAATTAGCGGACTACCTGCATAAGGGCCTGTCTGAGAACGGCTATGTGGTTGACGTAGCGCGCACTGGCATTGATGGCCGGCATCTCGCTACAGAAGGTGATTACGCATTGATTCTTTTGGACATCATGCTGCCTGGTGTAGACGGCTTTGGCGTACTGAAGGCCGTGCGCGCCAAAGGCAATACTCCCGTACTCATGCTCACCGCGCGCGACAAGATTGAAGACCGCGTGCGCGGCTTGCAAGACGGCGCGGACGATTATCTGGTCAAACCGTTTGCGTTTTCAGAGCTGCTCGCACGCGTGGGCGCGCTGCTGCGCAGGGGCGCGGCAGGTGCAAGCACCACCACGGTATCTGGCACCAACCTGCGCTTGGCAGATCTTGAAGTGGATCTAGCAAGCCGCAAAGCCTTTCGCGCCAGCGAACGGCTTGATCTCACTGCCAAAGAGTTTTCTCTGCTCACGCTGCTGCTGCGCCGTCGCGGCCAAATTCTTTCGCGCACCACGCTGGCAGAGCAAGTGTGGGACATGAATTTTGATTCAGACACCAACGTGGTCGAAGTTGCCGTGCGCCGCCTGCGTGCCAAGCTGGATGATCCGTTTGAAACCAAGCTGCTGCATACCGTGCGCGGCATGGGCTACGTGCTGGAAGATCGCGCCGCATGAAAGACTCAAGCTACTCAATTGGCCACCGCCTCTCGCGGCAGCTGGCCTGGCAAACTGCTGCAGGCCTGGGCTTGTTGTGTGCGCTTGTGTACGCCGCTGCTTCTTGGCTGCTCTATACCAAGCATAACGAGCAGATTGCGACACAGCTAGGCTATATGCAAGAAGTCATGCGTGTTTCTGCCGTTAAAGGTGGAGAAAGCGCGGTTGTTAGCAAATTGGAATTCTATGCACCGCGCCGCCCCGGCACTTACTTGGAGGTGACGCGTGCGGATGGCGCATTGGTGTATCGGGATTCACCCAACGACTTTAATCCGGCATCCACAGACAAGGTACGCTTCTTTGAATTTGCTGCTCCCGGAATTGAAGGCGACGTGCTCAAAGGCCAGTTCAAGATGGACTGCAGCCAAGATGCTCGGCTACTCACAGGCCTGGGGCTTACTCTGATACTTGCCACTATCTGCGGCGCGCTTGCCGTACAAGCCGGGACCTATTGGCGTGTTCGCCGCAGCCTCCGGCCATTGAAAGCGCTTGCCCAGCAAACGCGTGCTATTTCTGCGCAGCATCTAGATCAACGCTTAAGCCTGTCCGAGCAGCCGGCAGAAGAACTTGCGCCTTGGCTCAATCAATTCAATGCGCTGATGGAACGTTTAGAACGTTCGTACGCGCAGCTTGAAGGGTTCAACGCAGATGTCGCGCATGAACTGCGCACTCCGCTGGCAACTTTGATCGGGCAGACCGAAGTGACGCTCGCGCGCGAACGTTCTGCTGAAGTGCTACGCGACACCCTCGTCTCCAACCTCGAGGAGTTGCAGCGCTTGTCTGCCATGGTCAACGACATGCTGTTTCTCGCCAGCGCAGACCGTGGTGCGACGGCGCGGCGCGACAAACCGGTTAGCCTAGCCATGCTCGTGCAGCAGGTGGTTGAGTTTCATGAAGCCGCGCTTGAAGATGCGCAGCTCACCGTCAAGATAGAAGGCGATGTAGAAGCCGCAGTAGACGAACCGCTATTCAAACGCGCCGTGTCAAATCTGGTGAGCAACGCTACGCGCTTTAGCAAGGCGGGCTCGACTGTACGCATCTTTATTGGCAGCGAATCACCGGAAGAATTCATAATCACGGTCGAAAACCTGGGTGTGCCGATTGATGAACGCCACATCCCCAACCTGTTCAATCGCTTCTTTCGCGCTGAAGGTTCGCGCAATTGCCCTGACCAGCAGCATCACGGTCTTGGCTTAGCGATTGTGGCCGCCATTGCACGCATGCATCGGGGTCGTACGTTGGCAGAGTGCAGTCAGGGCCTGACCCGCATCGGCTTTACCTTGGCTGCGCGCTAAATACGCTTGCGTGATGTAGCTGCTGCTATGTCCTCGCAAGCGGTTTCTGTTTCTCTCTTTCTCTTCCTTCTTCTCTAATTGTTCCGCATTAGGTTGAACACACGAACAAGTGCGCAGCGCATTCACTGCGGCACTACGTCAAGATTTCATTTTGATGACAACGTGGATTACGAATTTGTAATCGCACAGCAGGCTTTCCGTTCGGACGCATCGCTACAGTAGATGTTGAGCGATCAAACAAAGATCGCCAATCAAAGCAGTGCTCATACTCCTCCCGAACATTGAAAGGCATCATCATGAAAGCATCTAAACTCATCGTTCTCGTATCTGCATCTTTGCTGGGTTCTGTTGCGATGGCAGAAGGCCCCGGTAACGTCTTTCCCTGGGACAAGCCTGGCTATGTAGAACCTACCGGCGCTTCTGTGTCGCGCGCTGAAGTGGTTGCGCAAGCGCGCACTGCAATGACTGCTGGCGAAATCGTGAGTGGTGAGCGCGCGCCCGTGCAGCTCAATGCGCAAAGCGATACCAATCTAGCCGGTAAGACCCGCACACAAGTGGCCGCTGAAGCTCGCGAAGCGATGCGCCTTGGCTTGATTGTCAGTGGCGAGCGCTCTACCCCTGTGCCTACTGCGGCGCAAGAGTCCATGATCGCTGAAGCCGGCCTGCAAGCGCGTGGTGCCAGCGCGCTTGCTATCAAGCAATAAATCCGCAGCCGGTAAACAAATGCATGCGTGTCGGCGGCCCGCTTTTTAGCGCGTTGCCGCCGGCTCTGCATCATCAAGGTGTCTCCGATGTACGTCCTCGCGGACGTACTTAGGTTCCGCCGGTTTGCCCGCCGGCGGAACCCTTTTTACTCAGTTCAGTACCACTGAGGTTTTGCGGCCAGTTGTAAAGCACCGCATCTCTATTCAACCCTTTCTGTATGGAACTTTTATGAACCGAATGATTTCTCCTCTCGTACTTTCCCTGGCCACTGCGTTTGCGGGTTCAGCGCATGCGCAGTCTTCAGGCGGCACCAACGTGACCTTCTACGGCGTCGCGGATGGATTTGTGCAGAACGCACGCGGTGCAACCAACTTGAATCGCTTGCAGTCCGGTGGCCTGTCCGGCTCACGCTTTGGTCTGCGCGGCAGTGAAGACCTGGGCGGCGGCCTGCGCGGCCTCTTCACGCTCGAGGCCGGTATCAATCTGGATGACGGTACCTTCGGCCAAGGCGGTATCGCCTTTGGCCGCCAGGCCTTTGTCGGCCTGCAAGGCGGCTTTGGTCAGCTGACCTTGGGCCGGCAGTACAGCAGCGCCTACTTTGCCTCCAACGACTTCAGCGCCTTTGGCAACAACCCCTATGGCGCCAGCACCGGCCTGATCGGTGGATTTGCCGGCGGCTATGAACCTACACGCGGCGCAGGTTCCACCGCAACACCGCCCGCTGCCGGCGCGACCGGGAACGGCTCGCCTACGCGCGTAAACAACTCATTGAAGTACGAAACCCCGTCTTTCGGTGGGCTACGCGCCGGCGCTCTCTACGGCTTTGGTGAAGCGGCCGGCAGCAACAGCCAGCGTCTGGTGGATGTGTATGCCCGCTATAGCGCAGGCCCTCTGGACGCCATGGTCTCGCTGGTGGATGACCAAACCTTGCCGGTTTCCGCCACCAACCTCGGTACAGATGTGCAGGTCGCGTCCATTGCCGGTGCCTACACCTTTGGCCTGGCGCGGGTGCTGGCCGGTTACATGGATGTCAATGACCGCCGTGTGGACAACTTGGATGGCAAAGGCTTCTGGGTGGGCGGTGAATACCGCTTCGGGACCAATCTAGTGCGCTTGCAGTACGTGGACAACAACCCGGAAGGGTCGGACAACGGCTCAAAAGCACTGGGTGTGGGTTACCAGTACGACTTCAGCCGCCGCACCGCGTTCTACTCGTCACTGACGCAGTTTCGCAATGAAACCAATGCGGGCTCGGGCGGCTTGGGGCGTTGGCACTCCAGCCTGCCTACTGGGTTAACAGCCGTGGGTGATAACGATGTGACTGAACTGGCCATCGGCGTGCGGCACACGTTCTAACGCAACCCCCCTCCGCGCCCTCGCTGCGTACTGGGTGGTGGGACGCGGAGGGGGTTTTGGAACAAGTTTTAACGTGTTCTACGCAATATCCATGCGCCTTTTCAGCCGTTTATGCCTGAAAAAGCGCATGGATATTGCGTAGACACATCGCACTACTCGCTTGAACTTGCACTTGTGCGTGCGCGCAGCACCACCGCTAAGAACTTATCCAGTTGCCGCGCAAACGCCTGCAAGTCGCTGTTGGAAAGCGCTGCCGGCCCGCCAGTCACCACGCCGCTGTCGCGCAGCGATTCCATCATGTCACGCATTTGCAGTTGCTGGCCAATCGTGTCTTTGGAAAACGGTTCGCCGCGTGGCGTAACCGCGTGCGCATCGCGCGCGAGCACGGCGGCTGCAAGCGGAATGTCACCCGTCACTACCAGATCGCCCGCAGAAACACGCAGCACAATCTCGTCATCGGCCACATCAAAGCCTCGCGGCACTTGCAGCATGCGAATGTAGGGCGAGGGCGGCGTGACAAGCCCGCGGTTGGCCACCAGCGTCACCAGCACCTGCGTGCGGTGCGCGGCGCGAAAGAGAATCTCTTTAATCGCCTTGGGGCAGGCGTCTGCATCAACCCAAATCTGCATTTATGTGGCGACCATAAAAGGTGCTGCATTGTTCACAACTTGCCGCGATTATCCCTCGCGCCGCAAAAAGCCTAAGCTGCGGCAAGCTTGTGCAAACGCATGGGTTCGCCTAAACAATAAATGAGGAGAGATTGCCATGACCCTATGCCCAGTAGCAATTGCCGTTGGCTGCCAAAAATGCCCGGTGTTTTCTGTGTGCCCACTGAAGGGCGTGATTGGTGATCAAGCGCCCAAGAGTGAAGAAAAACCTGCGGCGACTGCGGGTGAGAAGAAAAAGAAGTCTTAGCGCAAATGGCAGCTCAGCCGGGATGCGCTAACCCTCGAACCGTTCGGGCTGAGCCTGTCGAAGCCCTTTGACTTCTCAGTGAAGTCAAAGACTAATCGCAAATGCGTTTCGACAAGCTCAACGCGAACGGAGATTTAGAGATTCCTAGAGGCACTACGCAATACCCATGCGGCCCTTCAGCCATTTTTGCTCTGAAAATCGCATGAACATTGCGTAAACCTCGTTCTAAGCAATCGAAAACTCATCAAACTTCACCACCGGGCTATCCGCCACGCGCGTGTCAAACACGTAGCTGGAAACCAAGCCTGTCGCAGTGTCGAAGATCGAAAACGATGTCAGCAGGTTACTCGCCACAAACGGCAAATCGGTTGGCCGTGCTTCCATGCTTTTCATCGGGTTCATGATGCTGGGCATTTTCATCTCGCGGCCCTGCGGTTCGCCAAACGTGGGGTAGTCGGCGGGGTTCCACTCCAGCGCGGTGCGCGGCGGCGTGGTGCCCACAGTCGCTGCGCGCCAGGCGGCGTTGCCCGGTTGTGTGCCGCGCGGCCCTTGGCTGGCGGAAACACCGGTCTGCGGCGCCTCAAAAAACATGGCGCCAAACGAGTTGCCCACGTTGGCGGTTTCAAGATAGTTGAGCTTGCCGGCCACGCAGCGGTTCCACAAATGCGAGTGGCCGGTGTGGACGAGCTGCACATTGTTGGCTTGCAGCAGCGGCTCAATATCGTTTTTCCACTGATCACCGGCCAGCGGATATTCATAGCGCACGTACTTCACGCGATTGGCAGTCAGCTCCGCCTGAATCGTGGGCCAGCGCGTGGGAAATTCACTCGCGCCAAACGGCCCGATCAAACTGCCGTCAATCAACTCAATCGTGGCGCGAATCTCCGCATGCACCGGCACCGCGTTATCGCCCAGCCCCGCCATGGTTTGGTGCGAGATGACGATACGGTACTTGGCCGTGCGGCAGGCTTCGCTTTGCAGCGTGGCCTCTAGCCACTGATACTGCTGCGATCCTTTGGTAAAGGGGCGGAAGGTAAAGTCGCCAAAGCCCCACTCATCAGGATTTTGCGTGACCTGCGTGGCGGTGGCCGATGGCAGGCGCTCGGTGAACTTGCCGCGCTCGCCCGCGTTCCATGTGCGCCAAGGGCGGTTGGCATCCAGCGAGATGATGAACAGATC